>CACYZW010000132.1 GCA_902778995.1 uncultured Eubacteriales bacterium | reverse complement strand
CTTGCAGCAGTTCTTCTGACTTGCGCATGGACTCTCGTCCGGTTGACGCGGCCTTCTCAGGTTTCCCCAATGACCGGCTTTCGCCTCGCGTCACCCATCTGCGCTTACAGCGGCGGGCCCGTTCATGACTTTCACATGATTCTCTATTATCTCCGAACGGTTCGTCGCCGCCCGAAGCACTGCAAGCCCTGTTCAGTTGTCATTTGTCATCTTTTTTATCGGAGCGCCATGCGCAGGAAATAACCGCTCACTTCCTCCGGCGTCGCCTTTAACCCCTGGTAGAACCACCACTTCACCGTCGATGTAAAGGCATTGCAGATGAAGTCCACCACATAATCTTTCGGAACATCCACAATGTCCGCCGTCAGCGCTGGAACGATTTCCCGCTGAACGAAGGCGGAAAACGGAAGCTGGAAGTACTCCCAGAACAGCCCGGCGCTTTCACAGGAGAAAATACGGGACAGCCGTTTGCGATCCTCTTGAAGGTGGTATAACGTGTGGATGATCTTCGCCTCCACGTCCTCCTCGCTGCCGGAAAAGTCGTGTCCCGGTTCCGCGTTCAGGTGTTGGGCGAAAATGTGGTCGAACAGGCCGCTGCAAATCGCCTCCAGCAAGCTGTCTTTGGTCTCGAAATGGGCATAAAAGGTGCTGCGACCGATGTTCGCCTCGTCGATGATGTCCTGTATGGTGATATCATCATAGCTCTTTTTCATCATCAGCTTTTCAAAAGCCTGCATGATCGCACTGTGCGTCTTTTGTACCCGCCTGTCCGTCCGCATGATATCGCTCCGATAATCCTTTCCTGATCCACCTGCACGATGAATTTTCACATACCACATATCTATTATAATGAATCAGCCAAGCACACGTCCACCGTTATGTATTTTATTGAACATAATGTTCTGTAATTTACAGGAATTTATCATTGCAGATTCAGTACAATATTGACTATTTGTTCAGTAAAACACGAACAGATGATTTGATTATTGTATTGGAACGGTCAGAAAGCTATAATCACAGATGATCAAGCATTATTTGACGCTAACCGGAGGCTGTTATGTTCAGGAAAATCAATGATTTTCTGGCAGGTTGGCCCATGACCATCGTGGGCGGGTTGTTCCTGCTGGTTTCATTCATATTGCCGAGGGTGGGTTATCCCGAAGGGGAAAAGCTGGCCTGGGTATGCGTGAGCATATGCGGCATTCCGCTTCTGTATCTGTCCGTCTGGCGCATCATCCACAACCGGGGCATCGCGAAGATCTCCTCGGCGCTTCTGATCTCCATCGCCATGATCGCCGCTATACTGATCGGCGACCTGTTTGCCGCAGGCGAGGTGGCATTTATCATGGAGATCGGCGCGCTGCTGGAGGACATGACCACCGAGCGGGCGAAGAAGGGGCTTAAGAACCTGATCGCCCTGGCCCCCGAGACCGGCAGGGTGATTGCGAACGGGCAGGAAAGCGTCGTTCCCGTGGATCAGATCAGGGTTGGCGATACTGTGCGCGTGCTGCCCGGCGAGACCATCCCGGTAGACGGCGTCATACGGATCGGCGAGACCTCGGTGGATCAGTCCGTGATGACCGGCGAGAGCCTGCCGGTAGAGACGCCGAGAACCACCAGGCACCCACCCAGCGCATCGCGGACCGCTGTGCCAGCTGGCTGGTGCCCATCGCGCTCACTATCGCCATACTGGCGTGGCTCATCACCGGTGATATCGTGCGCGGCTTGACGGTCATGGTGGTGTTCTGCCCCTGCGCTCTGGTGCTGGCCACGCCCACGGCCATCATGGCGGCCATCGGCCAGGCCACGAAGCACGGCGTCATCATCAAGTCCGGCGAGGCTTTGGAGCGCATGGGCAGTGTGGACACCATTAATGCACAGATGTTCATTATCGCTATGGCACCATCGCCAGCGTCCCGGCCCCGATCAACAGACATTCCCAGGTTCAATTGAGGCCCTTGGACCGATCCGCAGGGACAGCTGCAGGTACAGCAGCTCCTCGCTGTCATGCAGGTTCAGTCCGGTCAGCTCTACGATCCTGCGCAGCCTGTACTTCAGCGAATTCAGGTGTACGTGAAGCGCCTCCGCGGTCCTGTTTTGGCTGCAGCTTTGCTGTAGATAGGTCTTAAGCGTCATCAGCAGATCGGTACGGTTTTTTACATCATAGTTTTCCAGCACCGAGATCGCCGGATGCCGGAGAAAGGCTGACATCTTGTTTTCGCTGATCAGCCGCAGCAGGAATGCCAGCGCGTAATCCGAGGAACGGCGAATGCCGCCGCTCGTGTCGGCGTTGACCGCGAACAGCGCCTGCTCATACGCTACCGCCAGTTCGCTCAGGTGATGCACCGGCATGGACACGCCCATCGCCAGCGTGCCCAGCCAGCGCTGGCTTCGGAAGAAGGAAAGCACGCCCGCCTCCACCCGCTGGCCCGCCAGGATCACGACGGTGTCCTGGTATTCGCAGGCCGTACACTTCATGGGCATGCGCTTCAGGTCGGCCATCAGCAGGTGGTGGACCGTGTCGTTTCTGGCCCCGATGCTCTTCACCGCCATCAATACCATGTAGGGCTGGGTGTCCGTCTCGCTCATCAGGCGTTGGATGGCCAGTCGGGAGGGCTGCGCACCTTCAAGGAACTGCCTGAGCACCTGTGGCGGCGCCAGATGGTCCGAAGCGCTGTCGGTGAATTCCCGGGCCCGGGAAAGAAAGCCCCCGATCCACTTCTCACATTGCAGCGCGATCCGCGCATCGTTTTCGTTTTCAGAGAAGATCATCATGTAGCCAACGCGCTCGCCTTCTGTCGTCAGGTACATGGACACGGCGCACTCCGCGTCGTTGTCCCGGGGATGCAGCAGCAGCGGCTCATCGCTGATGTCGTGGCGAACTTCGCCCCTCTCATCCACCAGCACCTGGGACATGTTCTCCACGCCCAGCGTGCCGGTGTTTTGAAGGTTGAGCCTGATCCGCTCCGGCAGAAATTCCCGGTGAATGCCATAGATCAGCTGACCACGCATGTCGAACACCAGGCAGGGCCCGTCGATCACATTCCCGGCGATTTCGACGATCTCCGCCGCCGGGGCCTGCCGGGAGGCGGCCATGGCCAGCCGTTCCTCCGCCTCTGAATAATCATCAAAGGCCGAGAGAATGTCGTTGAGCAGCGGCTCCATTTCGCTGCTGTGGCAGATGATCTGGTTCTCCCCGCTGACCAGGATCATGGCGTCGCTGTACCGCTGATCCTGAAAATACCCGGAGGCCTCCCCGATATAGACGTATTCCAGCGCGTATTTCTTCCGGTCGTCGGAGAGGAATCGCACCCCGCGTATCGTCGCCGCGTCCCGCAGAATGTGAATCTCAGGCTCATACTTGACCAACGCCCTGGCAAGCATCGACATGCTCAGCTTCATGCTTCCTCCTTTGTCCAAAACAGACAATTCTCCGGCACAGACCTCCCGTTCAAATCGTATATCCTGTACATTCCATTGCGGCACAGTTTCGGGTATACTTATATATAGAAGTATACAGAGCGCGAACGGAACCGTCAAGCACTATTTATCTCAATAGGACGAAAAGGAGGACGACCATGAACGTACCGCAGTTTGATTTCAAGAGCAATTACCTGAACTTTCTGAACCACAGACCTACCACCTTCATTCCCAATTCCTTCACGGGCAACAAGATCTACGGCTTCGGGGCCCTCAACGGTCCCGCTATTGAAAAGGGCGCCCAGTTTGGCGACGGCATGGACGGCTTCGGCATCAAATGGGAATATCCCTCCACCGGCGGCGGCGCAGCGGTACCGGACGTCAACTACACCGTCATGGACGATGTGACGGAATGGCGCGAAAAAGTTCACATCCCGGACCCCGCCGCCTACGACTGGAAGGCCGACTATGAGATGGAGTGCAGAATGATCGGCGAACCGGACCGCGAGCATCAGGTCATCGACTTCGGCTTCGGCAACGGCGTTTTTGAACGGCTCGCCGCCCTGATGGGCTTTGAGGACGCGCTGATGGCCATCGCCAGCGATCCGGAAGAGGTGGATGCACTGTTTACCGCCATCACCGATTACAAAGTCGCGGCGCTGGACTACATCATCGACGCCTATCATCCGGACACCATCACCTATTTTGACGATGTGGCTACCCAGCGCAACCTGTTCATCTCCCCGGCGACCTACCGCACGCTGATCAAGCCCCACCACAAGCGCTTCGCGCAGGAGTGCCTGAAGCGCGGCGTCATGCCCATCTACCACTGCTGCGGCTACGCCCAGGACATCATTGAGGACATGATCGACTGTGGCTGGGTCGCCTGGACCTCCGTGCAGGTCAGCAACGACATCGAGGCCCTGATCGAGAAGTACGGCGACCGCATCGGCATCGTCGGCGGCTACGATACCAACGGGCCCGCCGCGTCCGTCGACGCCACCCATGACATCATCGAAAGGGAAGTCAAGCGCTGCCTGGATACCTACGGAAAGTATCACAAGGGCTACTGTTTCTTCGGCTTCCGGTATGTCAACTCGCTGGATCCCGCCGTGCTGGGCGCGGCCATGGGCGAGATCGTCCAGATCGCCGTCGAATACGGCTTCGAGCTGCTGCAAAGCGGGCGATAAATCATCTCAACAGTATAGAGGAGCATGGCTATGACAAAGCTGGATATCTACGGGGGCTTGCTGGGCGCCGGTAAGACAACTTTGATCAAGGCCATGCTCCCCTGCGCTTATCGGGGGAAAAAGACCGCGGTGATCGAAAACGAGATCGGTCGGGTGAACCTGGATGCCGGCGAGTTTTCCGGCATCACCGTCCGTCCGCTGACCGCCGGGTGCGTCTGCTGCACGCTGAAGGGCGATTTGGTCGCCGCAGTCCGCGAACTGGTTCTGACCGAAGCGCCCGAGTACATCGTCATGGAGGCCTCCGGTGCGGCAGACCTCGACGCCATTCGCCGGATCTGCGAGGAAATCGATGAAGTCTCATTGAACCGCTGCATCATGGTCGTCAACGCCCGGAAGATCCGGAAGCTGATGACCGTCGTCGGTGAATTCTATCGCATCCAGCTTCGGGAGGCCACGGAGATCTATCTCAATTTCACTGAAAACCTTCCGGGTGAAGAACTCATTGCGGTCAAACAGCTCCTTCGTGAGCTCAATCCTGACGCGCGGGTGATCGACACCCCCCTGGCGCAGGTGCGCGCGGATTCCATACCGGAGGGCTCCGGGCATCACGACCGGGAACCCGCTTCTTCCCGCCCGACCCTGGCCGTTCTGGATCAGGAGCGGCCGTTCAACCTCGTGCCGAACGACCGGCCCGCGCGCGCCTTCGGATGGTCATCCTCCAAAATAGGTGTTGGTCCCGGCAGTCGTCCTGCCGATCATGGAAAGACACTCTATACCGCGACAATCAAGGTTTCCGCGCCACTCATCGAGAATCAGCTGAAAGACCTCCGGCAAAACCTGGAACGGAATGGCATCTGGCGCGCCAAGGGATTTGTGACGATGTCAGATGGTACCACAAAAAAAATCGATTACGCATTTGGAGATTTCTTCACATCGCCCGGCATTCCAGGCGCAGTATCGGCTCCAGGCGAGATTGTTCTGATCGGCGAAAGCCCTCAGGTCCTGTCCGAAAAGGAGCTTGAGAGACGCTTTCTGGAAAGCCCACCCCCTTCAAATGAATGAAGGGACTCGCTTTCAAAGGCGCCGCTGACGCCCTCCGCAGGAGCCGCGGACAGTCTCGTATCTTCCGCGGAGCAAAGGAAGGAAATAGTGCAATGTGAATTGGAAATATGAGATGCTTTCCGATCTCCTTCTCGGTGGCGAAAAGCCGCTGACGAAGATGGTCTTCACGCGAGTGTTCAAGGATATCCAGAAAGCGGTAGACCTCCACGGAGCCACGCCGCACGTCTTCCGGCACAGCTACCTTAGTATGCTTAACCAGGCTGGTGTCGATCCCAAGACAATTCAAAGGATCGGCGGCCACGGCAACTTCATACTGACATACAACCTGTATGTTCACTCCAGCGATGAGCAGATCATGGACGCAGACAAGAGAGTCAACGGTTTGCTCACCGGAAAAGGGAATAATGAGGGAATCAGTCCTGCAAAATCGAGAAATCATCAATGAATCGTTGGATATAGACGCAACGGGTGCATCTGCACCCGGTATAATTCATTTGGGGATTACATCAGAATCCTGGATCAGCAATGATATCAGATAATGGACAACTGTTTCTTCATCCATTGCATCAATATCGATACCTAATATCCCATTGATGATATTGATCCGGTTGATCATGGTGTTCCGATGGATGTGCAGATCGTTTGCTGTTTTGGATACCCTACACCCGTTCAGCAGGTATTGCTTCAACGTTTTCAATAATTCCAGGTTCCATTGATTCGTCCTGTCAAAGCGCAACAATGCCGAATGGCAGTAGTGCGTCAGGTTGTGGTTCTCCTTGAGCGTGTCCAACAGATATTTCCCGAATATCGTTTCATAAGTGACCAGCCATGCCCTGTCGCTGGCAAAACGCCATGCCGCCTTTGCCTGTTGATAAGCGTATTGCAGATTGCGATAATCCGAGAAATCCATGCTTGCGCCAACATAGATGCCCGTCTGCTGCCATACAGGATTCAGCCTGTCCCAGTGTATGTCGCTGTCGTCCCTCTTTTCTTGAACCGCAGGAACACGGGCGATGCCCAGTATGGCATTGGAAACATAGAACAGTACCAGGCTTCCGTCCGCATTTCTGATGAGATCGGCATAGGCGCGGTAGGAATGCTCGTTCAGCTTTTCTGCATCAGCGAACCTAAACAGAAAAAGCCGGTACGAATCATCCAGCCTCCAGGCGTTCTCCCGCAGGAAGAGGTTCAGCCGGGTGTCGTCCACCTCAACCCCGTTGATGAGACGGGAGAATATGCGGCTGCCCCGATCCTTCGCCAGCACCACGTTTCTCAAAAGCTCCGGGGAATGCTCCAGCAATTCTTTTATGGCACACAGGTAACCGTATTCCGCGTTGTCAAAATCCACGCACAGCTCGTTCATGGCCATGCAGGCGAAAGGGACGCCATTGTGCCATAGCGTCGTCATCATGTTGTGGACGACGTTCTTTCTGGACATCGGCGGTACGATAATCACCTCGCCCTTGCCGATGCTATCCGCAATCTGGCGGCGCACCTCCTCCGGGAAGGTTTCCAGGGTGTTGTAGCCCTGCTTCAGCACATTTTCCCACACCGGGTCGGTGAAGTGCTCCGGCATGTTGCCCGCCCATGCCAACAGCGTGATGGACATGTCGAAAAGCGCCACCGGGTTCTTCAGGGGGCGCGCGGCGATGTCCAGCGTCTGCTGAAGTGGAAGCTGCCGCAATACAGCGTTGCTCAATGCCTCATGCCATGTATTCAGTTCAAAAATGGCTGTCATTACAGCATCATAGGCTCTCAAGATGTTTTCTGACGGAATCCTCAAGACGTCCCACGCTTCGGGCAGAGGCCATTCCGGCTGGGCGTCGCCGATCAGTATGATGGCGTGTCTTGCCGTTTCATCCAACCTTTCCAGAAGAGATGATCGCTCCAATGGAACGACTATCGCATCATCTGTCGTTGGTTGGGCGTTTTCGGCGATCATCAACGCATGCGTCAGCGACAACGTACCATCATGCTCCCGGACCAGTATAGCATTGTTTAGCTGCAGGCGGTCCACCAACATGGACAGATTAAAGCGCATCCCCGTCACTTCCCTTCGGTATCATTATGACACAGGCGCAATGCTGCTGTCAATCCTCATGCACGTTTTTGCACAATCAAGGATCGAAATATCGTAGTTATTGTACATTGTTTCAAACCCTGAAATCCGTATAATTGAAACCAGCAAGTAAAAACAAGGAGGTCTTTTTCATGCAGTTTGCTTCCGACAGCGTTCTCTTCAAGGGTGCCTATGCCACCATCAACATGCTGGGCACCGTGCTCCCGCTGGAGTACACCGGTGCCCGTGAGGAATACCTGGCCTGCCGCAGCACCGCCTGGCTGGGCAGTGCCCTGAACTGTTCCCCGGTTCTGGACATCACCGGCCCCGATGCGGCAAAGTTCCTGAACAAATACTGCGTCAACCGCGACTTCTCCCTCATGCAGCCCGGTATGTCCAAGCACGCCGTGATGTGCAATGAGCGCGGCAACATGATTGCCGACGGTGTCATCATGTATCGTGGCGAAGGCGTGTACCGCACCTACTGGCTGGCCCCCGTCATTTACTATTACACCCTTACCTGCGGCATGGACGTGAAGGGCGAGTGGAAGCAGGATGAATACTTCTTCCAGATCGACGGCCCCAAGTCCCTGGAGATTCTGGAGGAGGCCACCCAGACCGACCTGCACGACATCAAATTCGCCAAGAACCGCACCGTGAAGATCTGCGGCACCGATATGGTCGTCCATCGCCTGGGCATGTCCGGCGGCCTGGCCTACGAGGTGCACGGCGACGCCAAGGACGCCGAGACCGCGCTGATCAGGCTGCGCGAGGTTACCGAGAAGTTCGGCGGCAAGATGCAGGGCTTCCGCAACTATACTTATCTGAACCACACGCCCGCCGGCTACCCGAACCAGTTCCAGCACTTCTGCTACGACCTGTACAGCGGCGATCCCGGCCTGGCCGCCTTCGCAAAGGAAAACTGCCCGCCGCAGTACGGCACCGGCAGCGCCGAGGAGGATCAGGAAGCCTTCCATGTGACCCCCTATGACATCGGCTGG
>CACYZW010000131.1 GCA_902778995.1 uncultured Eubacteriales bacterium | reverse complement strand
GGCAGGCGTGACCAGCCCTCGCTGGGAATCGAAGATTCCGCGAGGCGCTGCCGCCGACCCGCAAAGCGGGTCGGCGGTGCGTAAAGGCCGATTGAACATTGGAGGGGCTGCTCCCCTCCAATGCCTCCCTGCCAAGTCAGCTTGTAGAGTGAATGGTAACTGTATCGTCGGTTACTGCTCAGCCTGCGGCTTCGCAGCAACGCATTGTCACCGCTGCATCACCACCAGCCCGTCGCCCTCGGGCCAGAGCTGCACGCTCTGCACATATTGGCCGTTCGCGCCGGAAAGCGTTCCCGACAGGTTCAGAAACCACATCACCCTTCGGGCTGCATAGTCGTACAGCTCCGTCAGGGTGACGCGCCCGTCGTAATTGCGGTCGGCGCGCATGGCGGTGCGGGCGGCCCGATCGACGCTCCAGCCGCCCGCCTCGCACAGGGCGCGGGCGAACACGGTGGACATGTCCGATTCGGCGGCGCTGTTGTTGAAGCTGACGCGATAGCTCTCCTGCTCCAGCGCCGCGCTGGCCAGCACGCGGAACCGGCTGGTGGCCATCACCGCAGGGCCAACCGTCCCCTCGAACACCGCGTCGATGCCCCTGAGGATGTCCGCAGTGCCGCTGGCGCGCCCGATGACCCCGCCGCTGCCGCAGCAATCGATCACCACCAGCACGTCGCCCTTCACGTCCCGCAGGGCCTGGGCCAGCTCCGCCGCCGTCAGCACCGAGCCGTCGTACATCTGCAGGCAGGTCATGCCTCCGGCATAGTAGCCGTGGCAGGTGATGTAAAACAGCGAAAGATCCCCGTCCCCAGCCTCGAAAAAACCGTTGGCGATGCCCGCAAGCACCTCGTCCCGGGAGGCGTCCAGAAGGGTGCCCACCTGAAATTTCGCGCCGTCAAAGGCCAGGTTTTCCAGCATGCTGCGCATGCCGGACACCGAATTGACCGAGCCCGTGCGCACCGCCGCGATCCCCTCGACGTAGTTCTGTTCGCCCACCAGCAGCGCCCGCCAGCGCCGGGGCGCCGGATTGACCCGCACCGTCATTGCGTCTGCAAAATCGCCGACCTCCGAGCGCACCGTCACCGTGGCCTCGCCCTCCCGGATTCCCCGCAGCACGCCCCGGCTGTCGATCTCCACGATGCCCTCCGGCTGCGCCGCATAGTTCAGGCGCGTGTCGCTGGCGTTCTCCGGCAACACGTCGCACTCGATGGCCGCGTCGTCGCCCACGCTCAGGGTCATCTGCCGGGACAGCAGCGCCACGCCCGTCACCGGCACGCGCCGCACCTCCACCGCGCAGGCATCGCTCACACCGCCCGAGGCATAGACGGTGATCTGCGCCGTGCCCACGTCCCGCCCGGTCACCCGACCCTGGGCGTCCACCCAGGCCACAGAGGGTTGGGAGCTCTCCCAATACAGCGCGCCCCCGGCGCCCTCAGGGGTGAGCACAGCCGTCAGCATCGCCGTATCCCTGCCCTCGACGGTCAGGCTGTGCGCCGACAGCGCCACCGCCTCCGGCAGCGCCTCGCCCGCCAGCCGGGTCAGCGTCAGATCGTACAGTCCCGTCTCCCCCTGAGAACAGGAGAGCCTTATGCGATAGCGCCGCCCGCTCTCGGGTATAAAGTCCAGCAGGCACGCGCCTGCTGCGGTGTGGCTTCCCTCCGCCAGCAGCCGGCCCTCCCCGTCAAACAGCAGCGCGCTCAGCCGCATGTCCTGGTGGGTGGGCGCGGCCAGCACCGACACGGGACGGGTCGAATCCGCGTCCAGGCCGTACCAGTGCGCGTCCCCCTCCCGGACGAAGGCCTTTGAATAGGCGTCCCCTTCGGCCTTCAGCATCACGGGCAGCGCAAAGCAGCGGCTGAGCGCATGCCGCGCCAGCTCCAGCCGGGCGCGGCCCGACCCGGTCAATTCCAGGCGATATTCCGTCCCGGCGGCCAGGCGCAGGCTCAGGGCGGGCATGCCGCCCTCGCCCTCGGCCACCAGCCGTTCCCCCCGCCACAGCCGGGCGGTGACCTGTGGCGGCTCGTCCTCCGCCGGAAACAGCCACACGTCGTAGACGCTGCCCGACGGCGCGACGAAATTGTAAACGGCTTCTCCCGCGTCCAGGTCCACCGCCAGCAGCGCGCCCGCCGCCAGCGCCGATGCCTCCCCCTGAGATGCCTGCGCCCCGCTCGCCTCCGCCCTGGCCGACGCAAACAGCCCCGGCCCAAGGGCCGCGGCCAGCGCGATCACCGTCATCAGCGTCAGAAAGCGTCTTTTCATGCGCACAACCTCGGGGCATTCTGATATGGCGGGATGTTTGGCCATAGGCCAAACATCCCGATAAATCACACTTTATACTAAACCTGCTCTAAATGGCAATCATCTGCGGGAATCTTTTCGCATAGCAGTCGCGCCACTGCAATCCTACGGATTCCAGCGCGGCGCTGCTGGCGCTTGCCCTGCGGGCGGAAGCGCCAGTGCGTAACCTGTCATTGCTTCACTTCGGTCAACGATGCTACAGCATCGCCTCCCTCCGTTCAGCTTCGACAGGACGAAAAATCTTCGCCGCACCTGTTCACTATTTAGAACAGGTTTAGTATTAATTCGCAAGGTATTCTGCCTTCGCATACCCCTCGACCTCGCCGGTGCGCACGCGCACCCAGCCGTCGGCATCGGGGTCGGAGGCCACGATCACCCTGCGCCCGTTTGCCAGGCGTTCGATGACGCGCTCTTCGGTGGAGGGCTCCTCCCGCACGTTCAGCGCGGAGGCCGTCACCGTGGCGTAATGCTCGCCCGCCTTCAATTCCGGCAGCGGTTTGGGGGTGGGCTCGGGCCGGGCGGCCCCCACGCTGCCCGGCAGGTCGGAGAGCGCGGTCAGTGCGTTTTCGGGCCAGCGCATCCGGGCCAGGGCCATGCCGGGATAGTAAAAATCCAGTATCTCCCGCCAGGTCATGCCGTAATGCCCCGCCATCCACTGGGCCCCGCGCTGGCTCATGCCCACGCCGTGGCCGAACCGCCGCATGATGATCGTGAAGGACGCGGGGTCTCCCGCCTCGTCCGTCTCCGTCTGCACGTCGATCAGCTCGTAATCCGCCCTGTTCAGGCCCAGGGAAAGGCCGTCCTTGATCTGGGTATACACATCCAGCGTCACCGGGTATATCGCGTCGGAAACCACCCATTCCATGGGCGGGGTGGTCGGCACTGCCGAGGGCTCGGGCGGGGTGGTCGGCTCCGCCGAGGGCTCGGGCGACGCGCTCTGGCCCTCAGGCCCATTCTCCGGCGCGTTCGTGGGCTCAGAAGTGGCTGCGGGCACGAGCACCCTGGCCCTGAGGTCAAATGCCAGCCCGTCGCACATCCGGCTGCCCTCGAAGCGGGGGTTCACCGGCCTTACGGCGGCAATGGCGTCAAACTGCCACGCGCCCTCGCCGACGCCCGCCTTCGCCATCGCGTCGCCCAGCGCCGCCTCCAGCATGGCCTTCAGCGCCGCGCTGCCCTCGCACTGCGGGGAGACGGTCAGCGTGTTTTGCAGGCTCCGGGGATTTTCCAGGTCGTAGGGATCATCCGCCATCGCCAGATAATCGCCGCCCTTGCCGCCCCAGATCTGCTCCGGCAGGGCCGTCTGCCCGCCGTTGCTGGCGGTGTAGTAGCAGGTGGCGAAGCCGCCGTCGTACAGCCCCACCACGCCCCGAGTATCGTCCACGGCGCGGATGACGTTGGCGTATTCGGGGTCATAGCCCTTGAAAACCTGGTCGGCGGTGGTATCCGTCACGTCGTAGGCCCGCTGCCCCGCGCCCTGCTTGCGCTGCATGGCATAGGTTCGGGCCGCCACGGCCTGGGCCTTGAGGGCCTCCAGCGGGAAGCTGTCGCTCATCTCATGGGCCACGACGCCGTACAGGTAATCCTCCACCGCCAGCCTGAGCACGCAATAGAGGCCGCTGCCCCTGGCCGTGACGGTCAGATCGCCGCAGTACAGGCCATCCCCCTGGGCGCCTTCGATGCGTATGCCGTTCTCCACACCCTCCGGCGCCATGTGACGGGTCAGCGTCAGGGATTTGCCCATGTCGATGGTCAGGCCGCCCACGGCCAGCCAGACGCGATCCTGCGCCGCAGACAGCACCGCCTGGGTTCCCGATTCAAAGCGAAAGCCGGGATCGGCCTCCACTGCGTAGCTGCCGAGGAGCGTCATGCGCAGCAGCGCAGGCTGGCCCAGCGAGCGCAGCTCCACCCGCAGCATGCCGTCATCCTCGATTTCAGCGTCGGCGATGGGCGCGGGGGTCGACGCCGCCTCCGCGCCGTCAGCCAGCGGCTCTTCTGTCGCCAGCAGCAGATCCACAGGGGGCAGCGTAGGCATATCGCCAAAGAGCGCCTCCTGCCCCGCCGGCTTCGCGGAAGCCTGAACGGCCGGCGCCGCCCCTTCCATCGCAGCCTCCGCTCCGGCGGACGCGCCCAGCGCCAGCGCCAGCGCAACCGTCAACAGTTTATAGAACAGCCTATATCTCATATTGCCTCCGTGGGCGGTGCATCGCCCGCCCGTGCGTTTCCTGTGTTTCCAATTATTGACTCGGTGCGAAGCGTTTATACACTTTGAATGAAGGCGGGATCGATGGCCGCCGCCACGCGCGCCGCAGATTTCCTTGCCGCCTGCTTCCATAGCGAAAACCATTCTCAATTCCCGATTCCCATTCATTATACCACTTCCCCGCTTCCCTGTCAGTGGAGAATTCGGTACAATTCGACGGGTTTTGCACATATTTCGTCATAATTATGTTCCATAGCGCCGCCTTGCGCCGTTAATGGCGCAGGACTATAATGTAATGTGATACTGTATGTAATTATTTCATGGGAGGTGAAGCGCAATGCCCGAGGATCTCTACGTGCTGGTGGCGCTGGGCGCGCGGTACGTGTTCGCCGCGCTGATGGTGCTGATCGTGCTTCGGGCATGGCGAATCACCCTCATCGACAGCCGACGGGCCGGCCTCTTGCGGCGCATGTCGCCCCAGACCGGGCTCAGCGGCGAGCTGCTGGTGCTGGACGGCGAGGAAAACGCCCGCCGGGGCATGCGCTATCCCGTCATCCGGGAGGGCATGATCGGCGCTTCCCGCCGCTCGGACATCCGCATCCGCCATGCCAGCGTCAAGCGCAAGCACGCCTACTTCCAGCTGACCCGGGACGGCCTCTTCGTTCAGGCCCGCCCCGGCGCGGCCATGCGGGACGGGCACGGCCGCCCCGCCGAAACGCTCCTGCTGCCCGACGGCGCAGAGTTTTCTCTGGGCCGCGTGCGGCTGCTGCTGGTGCTGAACGACCCCACCGTCCCGCCGGAGCAGGCGGAGATCGACGACGAAGCGGAAGCGCCGGATGAAGCCGACGACCTGTTCCTTGAAAGCGCGCCGCGGAGGTAACGCCCATGCCCACAAGCAAGGTTGAAAAGATGAAAAAAGCGCTGATGCGCTCCAATACCCACCTGCTGCTGTCAGCGGTGATGCTGTTCCAGTTTTTGGCCATGCTGCTGATCGCCTTTCAGAAGCAGAGCGTGAATCTCCAGGCGCTGGCCTTCGCCGTGGCGCTGCCGCTGGTCACATGGTCGGTGACGGCGCTGATGGGGCGATGCTGGCCGGTGGACCGGGCGATACTGATCCTGGTGATGCTGCTGTGCAGCGTGGGGCTGATCTCACTGTCGGACATCGCCAAGTCCAACATAACCCCCCGCACCCAGGCCATCTACGCGCTGGGGGGCATCGCCGCGATGTTCGCCGGCGCGGCGTTCATTCGCAACTGGCGAAACTGGAGGCGGCACACGCCCCTTCTGATGGCGCTGTGCCTGCTGGTGCTGGCCTCGCCCTACATGCCGGTGATCGGCATCTACAAAAACGGCGCCCGAAACTGGATCGGCCTGGGCGGCTTTTCGGTGCAGCCCAGCGAATTTATGAAGCCCGTGCTGATCCTGTGCCTCGCCAGCGCCATCGCCTTTGCGGCGGCCTGCTGCGGCATACTGCTGGCCGAGAAGGACCTGGGCGCGGTGCTGCTGTACTTTTTGACCACCGTGGCCATGTACTACGCGGCCACCTCCAACGCCTTCATCAGCCTGGTCGGGCTGGGCATGGGCGCGGGGGCGGCCGTGCTGGCCTACAGGGCCCTGCCCTACGTGCAGGGGCGCATCGCCATCTGGAAAAACCCGTGGAGCGACCCGGAAAACCTGGGCTACCAGCTGGTGCACGCGCTGATCGCCATCGGCAGCGGCGGCCTGTTCGGCATGGGGCTGGGTCTGGGCATGCCCCGCAACATCCCCCTCTACCATTCCGACTTTATCTTCGCCGCCATCACCGAGGAATTTGGGCTGATCTTTGCCGTGGGCCTGCTGGCCGTATACGTCATCATCATCATGCGCGGCCTGATCGTGGCCTTCAACGCCCGCACGTCCTTTCACTCGCTGACCGCCTTCGGCCTGGTCATCATACTGGGGCTGCAGACCATGCTCATCGCCGGCGGCAACACCAAGCTGCTGCCCCTGACCGGCGTCACGCTGCCGCTGGTGTGCTACGGCGGCTCCTCGCTGATTTCCACCTTCTTCTCGATGGGCCTGCTGCTGGGGCTGTCGTCGATGAACGCGGAGGACGAGGCCAGGGACATAGAGACGATCGAACTGAAAGAGAGCAACGTCTTCAATTAATTATTTAGAATGAACGGTTCATCCGGGAGCTGATCCGCAGCTGCCCATGCTCAACGATAAAGGCAGGTGATTCGCATGAAGGAATTGCGCCGCAATATGCGCCTCGTCGGCGCGCTGCTGGTGGTGATGTTCGTGGGGCTGGCCGCCTGGTTCGCCATGACGGTGTTCACCCAGGGCAGCATATGGGCTTCGGACGTGCGCAACAACCGCCTGCGGGCCTCCAACAGCCTGCGGGGCGACATCACCGACCGGGACGGCAACCTGCTGGCCACCACCGCCGAGGACGGCTCCCGCCAGTACACCCAAAACGCCGCCGCCCGCCGCGCCCTTTCCCAGACCGTGGGCGACACCGCGGGCATGAGCGGCACCGGCATAGAGACCTTCTTCTCCGCCACGCTGCTGGACATCTCCGCCTCGCTGACGGACCGGCTCAGCGAGCTGTTCGCAAGCAAACAGCACGTGGGCAGCAGCATACAGATCACCGTGGACGGCCCGCTGCAGGCCTACATCGCCGATAAATTCCCCGAGGGCTACCGGGGGGCGGTGTGCGTGACGAATTATAGGACCGGCGAGATCCTCGCCATGGTGTCCATGCCCAGCTACGACCCCTACGACCTGACGGGCCATCCCAACGCCAACGTGGAGGACACCGCCTATCTGAACCGCTGCCTGCAGGGGCTGTACACCCCCGGCTCGGTGTTCAAGATCGTCACGCTGGCCTCCGCCCTGTCCAACGACGCCGCCGTGACCGGCCAGAGCTTCAGCTGCGCCGGGGAATGGGCCTACGAGGGCGGCCGCGTCGTCTGCGCCGGAAACACCGCCCACGGCACGCTGAATCTGAAAACCGCCTTCATGCGCAGCTGCAACGTCACCTTCGGCAAGCTGGCCTACCAGCTCGGGCTGGAGCGCCTGCGGGCCACCGCCGAGACCTTCGGCTTCAACGAAAACTTCAAGTTCGGGGACTTCGTGATCTACAACTCCGCCTTCCCCACCCAGGTCAGCGGCATGAACGGCCTGGTGTGGGCGGGCATCGGCCAGGGGGAGGTGCTGGTCACGCCGCTGCACATGGCCATGATCTCGGGCGCCGTCGCCAACGGCGGCACGATGATGAAACCGCTGCTGATCGACCGCGTCGTCAACACCCAGGGCGCGGCCACGGCCACCGGCAAGAGCGAGGTCTACCGCCAGGTGCTCGACCCCCAGATCGCCGACATCATCGCCGATTTCATGTATCAGACCGTCGAAAGCGGCACCGCCGCCCGCGCCGCCATCAGGGGCTATCGCGTAACGCCTGGTTCACCGGCTTCATACAGGACGACGCCCACCCCTACGCCATCGCCGTGGTCATCGAGGGCGGCGGCGCGGGCGCGCGCATGCCCAGCGAGCTGGCCGCCAGGGCGCTGAAAAAGGCGGTGGAGTATGTGGGATGATTGCCGCTCCCCCGACGTCCTCTTCTTTTTCGACGGGCATTCCGGGGCGCTGGCGCTGTACGAGGCGCTGGCCGAAAGGCTGCTGGCGGAATATCCGCAAACCGAAATCCGGGTCAGAAAGACCCAGATCAGCTTTTATGACGGCCATGTGTACGCCTGCGCGTCACTGACGCCGATGCGCCGCAAGGCCGAACGCCCCGACCCGTTCCTGACGGTCACCTTTGGCTCGGACGTTCCCATAGCTTCCCCCCGGCTGGTGTGCGTGCCGATTCGCCCCAACCGCTACACCCACCACGCCATGATCGGCCTTGTGGACGACATCGACAGCGCGCTGCTGGGCTGGCTGCGCGCGTCCCACGATCTGGGCCGCCGGTGATGCCGGCCCACTTCTAATGCAATTCTAATCTGATATTCGCAAAAAACAAAATATACGATGCTATCTTTTATACCATAAACTAAACGTATCTATTCAGCCCTACCTCCCAGCCAGCTAACGGGGAGGTATCGGAGGGGCAGAGCCCCTCTGATGTTCAATCGTTCCCAGCGGCATGTACGGTGGGAACGGGGGTATTTTACCGCCGGAAAATCCCATTTTCCAGAGGGAAAATACCTTCCTTGCAGATTTGCCGCCCGGAAATCCACAGGATTTCAGGCAAATCTGGAGGGGGTGGTCTCGGCGGGGGAGCTTGCTCCCCCGTCCGATCGTAACTATTCAGTCCGCGACTGAATAGTTACAACTAAATAACCCTGTCAAAGAAAGGATAAGGCTATGCTTGAGCTTAAAAACGTGACCAAGCGATACCTCCGGCGCGCGGCGCTGGAGGATGTCTCCCTGAACATCGATGCGGGCAAAACCTGCCTGCTGCTAGGGCCCAACGGCAGCGGCAAGACCACGATGATGAAGCTCATCGTCGGGCTCACCCGCCCCACGGAGGGCACGATCACCCTGAACGGCACGCCCATCGGCGCGGCCACCAAGGCGACGGTGGCCTACATGCCCACCGAGAACTACTTTTACAACTACATGACCGTCCGGGACGCCGGGAAATACTACGCGGACTTCTTCCGGGATTTCGACATCACCCACTTCCGCCGCATGCTCACGGACATGGAGCTGGACGAGGCCGACCGCATCCGCCAGCTTTCCTCGGGCATGGCGGCCAAGCTGCGGCTGTCGCTGGCCCTCAGCCGGAGCGCGTCGCTGATGATGTTCGACGAGCCGCTGAACGGCGTGGACATCCTCACCCGCACCCAGACCATCGACGCCATACTCGCGGGCCGGGAATCGGGCCGCACGATGCTGATCTCCACCCACCTGGTGGACGAGCTGGAGGACGTGGTGGACACGCTGGTCTTCCTGAAGCAGGGCAGGCTGATCATGGCGGGCGACAAGCGGGAAATCTGCGCGGGCCGCACGCTCAAGGACCTCTACATCGAAATCTACGGCCACGCCTCGGCGGACCCGTCGAATCAGGAGGGGGTGAACCAGTATGCTTAAGCTGATGAAATATGAATTCCGCAAGCTGCGCACCGCGCTGCTAGCGATGCTGGGCACGCTGATCGCCCTGGAAATCGTCTTCCTGGTGGGCAACGAGATGCACAAGAACGATATGATGGCCATCAGCCTGACGTTGATCGCGGTGCTGGCGTTCATCGTATACGCCTACATCGTGCTGGCAGGCCTGGCGAGCTATTCCCGGGAGCTCCAGGAAAAATCCGGCTATCTGGTATTTATGGTGCCCGTGCACACCATCGGCGTGGTGCTGTCCAAGCTGGTGTTCACGATGCTGGCCGCCCTCATCGTCACGGCGCTGTTCGCGGCCACCGCATGGTTCGACCTGCGCATGGTCATCCGGCAGGTGGACCTCGACCAGGAAACCCTGAACCAGCTCAACATGATGCTGCGGCTGGGACTGGGCGCGAACGCCACCATCCAGCAGATCCTGCAGGCCATCGGCTTCGGCGCGCTGACCGTGCTCATCGAGATCATGCGCACCATGTGCACCGGTTATTTTGCCATCACCCTCTCGGCCACGCTGCTGCAAAACAAGAAGGGCTTTTTGCGGGCCCTGATCAGCCTGGTGCTGTTCCTCGCCCTCACCTGGGGCTCGTCCTGGCTGACCGAAAAGCTGATTTACAACGGGTTCAGAGCCACCGAGGCCACCGTGACCCAGCTTTCCACCGTACTGGGATGGTCGATGCTGCTGAACGCCGCGCTCAGCGCCGTCTTCGCCGGCGTCTCCGCCTGGCTGCTGGAGCGGAAGGTCAACCTGTAAGCAGGCCCTGCATTCAAACGTCAACGCCCCGCGCATTGCTGCGCGGGGCGTCAAGGATGTTGACAAAGTCAACAGGCTGCCAGCCGCTGAAAAAGGCTGCAAGGCAAGGCGGCGAGCCTGCAAAAAGGGGAGTTTACCCCGTCGTAAATGACCGCATTTTGCTGGCGACGCCAACACGGCAAGCAGAAAATCCTTCCTCTCTTCTTTGATCGGAAGGATTTTCTGCGTTTGCGGCCTTTGTCAGCGGTTTGAACGCCCCGCGCATCGCTGCGCGGGGCGTTGCTGCCTGTGGGTATCATACTCTTCTCAAATAAAAATGCAACATCTGTGAGCGTCTTTTTCGCCCTGGCTTTGCGTCACTCCGGTCAACGATGCACTGCATCGCCTCCCTCCGTTCCGCATTGCCAGAACGAAAAATCCATCCCACATCTTGTTCCATTTTTAATTGAGAATAGTATCAGAACTTTATCCCGGCCACGATCTGGCCGATGGTGTCCAGTTCAATGGCCTCGGAATTGAACATAAAGTTGCCGTACATGCCGTTTTCGCTGACGGTGACGGACAGGCCGCCTTCGCCGAAATCGGTCACGTTGATCATGCGGCCGTCCACAACCTTGCCGTTCTCCTGCACGATATAGTTGGCCGTTCCGGCCTCAGGGTCGAGGAAGAATATGGCATAGGCGCATTCTGCCCCGTCGGCGTCGGTGATGCTCAGCTGCACCCAGTCGTAGGCGGTATCCGTCTCGGTGGAGGCCACCGTCCAGCCCTTGGGCAGCCAGGTGAGCTCGGGCTGGTTGAAGGCCAGCACGCCGTCGTCCTCCACGGGCTCCTCTTCGAAGTCGAGGGCGTTTCCGTTCTCGTCACCCATCACAAGCTCATAATTGCCGTCCTCGTCCATCACAAGCTCATAGTCCCCTTCGTCGCCCTCGCCGGTCTCAGGCTCCTGGTCGTCCCCCTCGGGCGCTTCCATAAAATCGAACGGGTTGTCAGGGTCCTCCGCGTTCAGCTCTTCCACGTCGATGGGCAGGCTCTTGCCCCGAAGCAGGGCCAGCACGCTCTTTACGCCGGGATCCTCCTTCAAGGCGTCGATATCCTGCTTCATCGAGCCAAACGCCTGCATCGCCGCGCCAATCAGCATGGGATCCTGGCCCAGGGCCTGCATGCCCGCCTCGGACAGGTCCTCGATCACGCAGGCGGGCTTGACGGTGCTTGCGGCATCCACGACGGCGTCCGCCGTGACGTCCAAATCGAAAGCTACCGTGGTGTTCAGCTCAGGCGTGCGCAGCTCGCAGAACACGCTGTTCTCGGAGGTGCCGTCGGGATAGCCCGCGCCGTAGAAGGTGGTCTCCGCCTTCACCGCGTCCTGCTTGACAGCCTTCGCATTGAGATTGTAGCTGGTGGCGCCCGACTCATCCTGGGCCATGAAAGCGGATACCGTGCCGCCCAGTTTCTTGTTGCCGTCCTCGCTTACGAACACCGTCGCCTCCAGCTCCTGCATGCCGACGCTCTCGGTGGCCAGCATGGTGGCTTCGATGCTGTTGTGCGCGTCGAAGGCGTAGGTGCAGCTGCCGGTGGCTTCGGAATAATCGTTCAGCTTCAGGCTGTGCATGTTCATCACGATGGGCTCAAGGGCGGGCGCTTCCGCTTCTGGCGCTTCCTCTGTGGGCGCTTCGGCCTCGGGCGCGGTTGCGGGCGCTTCCGCTTCTGGCGCTTCCTCTGCGGGCGCTTCGGCCTCGGGCGCGGGAGCCGCCGTCGCGTCCGCGTTTGCGGTTGTCATAGATGCCTGAGAACGGGGCATAGTCATCATGGCGTTCAGATCCATGGTCAGCACGGCATCCATATCGTCCACCGTGCCGTCGTCGTTGCGCCGCTCCTGAATATCCATCTGCATCTTGATGCCGAATTTCTCAAACAGGGCGGTGAAGCTAGTCACGTCCCTCAGCCCGGATTCCTCGGGCATCATGCTGTACAGCTTGAACAGGGCGTTGTAATAATCGCCGATTGCGGGCACCTCGCCGTAAATCGCGTCGGCCAGCGCCGCCATCTGCAAGGCGTCGAGGCTGTAGCTGTAGGCGGTGACCTTGTAGCTCTCCCCGTCGACCTCCAGCGTGGCCGGCGTGCCCTCGCCGCGATCCACCACTCTGTCGTAGACGGCCTGTCCCGTCGCCTGGATCTGTCGCCGCTGCTCGGGGTCCATGGCGACCTGCAGCAGCTTCATGTAGGCGGGCATGTATTCCTCGGTAATGAACTGCATGATTTGGGCGTTGTCGCCCCCCGCCTGCGCCATCGAGGCGCTCATCTGGGCTTCCAGCTGCGCGGCCAGCCCCTCCAGGGCCTCCTTGGTGACGGTCACCGCCGCGCCGCTGTTGCCGGACAGGGCGGTGATGCCCGATTCGCTGGCGACCACCTGCACGGGCAGCAGCTTTTTGTCGCCCAGGTCGACGCCGAAGTCGTACACGGCCTTCTTTCCGTCGGTAGACACGCCGACGTGGGCCTTGGGGGCCAGTTCGAGCCTCACGCCGTTCCAGGTGACGACGATGTTGCTCAAGGTCACCGTCCTGGCGGTCTCAGCCGCCGGCATCGCCTCGGGCTGAACGCCGACGCTCGCGCCGGTCAGCATCATGGCCAGGCTCAACAGCATTGCTATCAGATTCATGCTCATGCTCTCATCCTCCTTGAACCACATCCCGCATAGGCCGGTGTGGTTTTCGTATGGGCCTATCATACCATGAAAGTCGCCCAAAGGCAACCGGTTTTCACCTGAATCATGCAATTTCAGCGCCAAAATGTCGTCCTGCATCCCCGATCGTGCGCAATTCCACTATGCATATTTATACATGAATATGCACATTCATGGCATCTGACATCGATTCATGCGGGTTTTACCCGTATATTTTTACATTACCGACCTTGTAATCGCCGTAGCATGGCAATATAATGATGAAAAAAGGCGGGCCGTGCGTCCGTCGCGCACCGGGAGGACACGAGCATGAATTTAAAGGGAAGAAGCTTCCTGACGCTGCTGGACTACAGCGCGGAGGAGATCGAGGGGCTGTTGGATCTGGCGGCAGACTTAAAGGCCAGGAAGAAGGCCGGCATCCCCCACGCGGATTTCACCGGCAGGAACATCGCGCTGATCTTTGAAAAGACCAGCACCCGCACGCGCTGCAGCTTTGAGGTGGCCGCCCACGACCTGGGCATGGGCGTCACCTATCTGGACCCCTCGGGCTCCCAGATCGGCAAGAAGGAATCCATCGCCGACACCGCAAGGGTGCTGGGGCGGATGTACGACGGCATCGAATACCGCGGCTTCGGCCAGGAGATCGTAGAAACGCTGGCGAAGTACGCCGGGGTGCCGGTGTGGAACGGCCTGACCAACGAATTTCATCCCACCCAGATCCTGGCCGACTTTTTGACCATCCGGGAGCACTTCGGCAGGCTGAAGGGCATCAAGCTGATCTACATGGGCGACGCCCGCTACAACATGGGCGATTCGCTGATGGTGGGCTGCGCGAAGATGGGCCTGGATTTCGTGGCCTGCGCCCCGAAGAAGTACTTCCCCAACCCCGCGCTGGTGGAAAGGTGCAGGGCCATCGCCCGGGAGAGCAGCGCGACGCTCAGCTTCATCGAAGACCCCGCCGTGGCCGTGAAGGGCGCGCAGGTGATCTACACCGACGTGTGGGTCTCCATGGGCGAGCCGGACGCGGTGTGGCAGGAGCGCATCGACGATCTCAGGCCCTACCAGGTGAACGCCGCGCTGATGGACGCGGCGGGGGACGACGCCGTGTTCATGCACTGCCTTCCCGCCTTCCACGACCTGAACACCGGCATCGGCAGGCAGATACACGATAAATACGACCTGGACGCCATGGAGGTGACCGACGAGGTCTTCGAGGGCCCCCGCTCCATCGTGTTCGACGAGGCCGAAAACCGCATGCACACCATCAAGGCGATCATGGCGGCAACGCTGTGACCACGCGATAGAACGCGGTGCTGTTTGTTCTGGCAACAAACAGGTCCTTCGACTCCGCGTGTCCTTCGGCCACGCTTCGCTCAGGATGACAACGAAGAGCCGCCGACACTGCCTTGTCATCCTGAGCGGAGCGCCAGCGGAGTCGAAGGACCTGTACGATATGCCTCGTACTGCATCCGGCAATGCGAACGACCTTCCACCACCGATGGGAGGTGTTTCAATGACATATTACACCTACATCCTGACCAATTGGAACAACAAGGTCATGTACTACTGCGAATCCATGACCGACGTCAAAGCCGCGATTGCCAGAGAGACGGCTGAATTTCAGCCGCCTGCTTTCTGCTGATTTCTTGACTTGCCGCCAGCAAGCCTGCGAAATCTGCAGTTTGCAATCGACTAAAATTCATCTCGTCACTGCACGACTCGATTATGCGGTATTTCCTTAAAGGGTTGGAGACGCGAGAAAAAGAATGCATTGGTCGAAACCACAAATCTCACATGGCAGGATTTGAGCAAAGACTGGAACTGCTGAAACAGAAGGTGATAGACATGTCCAAAAGCTACCTGATCCTCTCCGACGGCGCGGTCTACGAGGGAGAGCGCTTCGGCGCGGAACGCGACGCCACCGGCGAGCTGGTGTTCAACACCGGCGTGGTGGGCTACATCGAGACGCTCACCGACCCCAGCTATTGGGGGCAGATCATCATGCAGACCTTCCCCGCCGTGGGCAACTACGGCGTCATCGAGGAGGATTTTGAGGGAAAATGCGCCTGCCGCGGCTACGTGGTGCGCGAGTGGTGCCCCGAGCCCAGCAATTTCCGCAGCCAGTACACGCTGGACGCATTCCTGAAAAAGCAGGGCATACCGGGCATCTGCGGCATCGACACCCGCGCCGTCACCCAGCACATCCGCGAGTGCGGCGTGATGAACGCCATGATCGCCGACCGGGTTCCCGACGACCTCTCGCCGCTGAAGGCCCTGAATATATCCGGCGGCGTGCGCGAGGTATGCGCGAAGGAAAAAACCCTCTGCCCCGCGACGGGAAAGCGACTGTGCAATGTGACGCTCATCGACTACGGCACCAAGCGCAACATCCTCCGGGAGCTGCAAAACCGGGGCTGCGCGGTGACGGTGGTTCCGCCGACGACGCCGGCCGAGGAAATCCTCGCGGACCATCCCGACGGCGTGATGCTGTCCAACGGCCCCGGCGACCCGGCCGAGAACACCGCCTGTATCGCCGAGGTCAAAAAGCTGCTGGGCAAATTGCCCATGTTTGGGCTGTGCCTGGGCCACCAGCTGATGGCGCTGGCCGCAGGCGGCCAGACCGTGAAGCTGAAATACGGCCACCGGGGCGGCAACCAGCCCGTGACCGACACCCAAACCGGCCACACCTACATCACCAGCCAAAACCACGGCTATGCGGTGGTGTCGGAGAGCCTTCCCGTGGGCAGGCTCCGCTTCGTCAACGCCAACGACGGCACCTGCGAGGGCGTGGACTATCCCGAATGGCGCGCCTTCTCCGTCCAGTTCCACCCCGAAGCCTGTGCCGGGCCGAGGGACACCTCCGTTATGTTCGACAGGTTTGTCAATATGATGAAGGAGGTCAATCTATGCCTCTGAACAAGGACATCAAAAAGGTTCTCATGATCGGCTCCGGGCCCATCGTCATCGGGCAGGCGGCGGAGTTTGACTATGCCGGGGCCCAGGCCTGCCGGGTTTTGAAGCGGGCCGGGGTGAACGTGGTGCTGGTGAACAGCAACCCCGCCACCATCATGACCGACAAGGCCCTGGCGGACGAGATCTACCTGGAGCCCCTCACCGTGGAGACCGTCAAGCGCATCATCGAAAAGGAGAAGCCCGACAGCATGCTCGCGGGGCTGGGCGGGCAGACCGGCCTGACCCTGGCCATGCAGCTGGACAAGGAGGGCTTCCTGGAGGCCCACGGCGTCAGGCTGATCGGCACGAACGTGGAGGCCATCGACAAGGCCGAGGACCGCCAGCTGTTCAAGGACACCATGCAAGCCATCGGCGAGCCGGTGATCCCCTCGGACATCGCCTCGGACGTGGAAACCGCCCTGCGCATCGCCGGCGAGATCGGCTATCCCGTCATCATCCGCCCCGCCTTCACCCTGGGCGGCACCGGCGGCGGCGTGGCTTATGATAATGAAGAAATGCGCGCCGCGGCCCGCACGGGGCTGGACGCCTCCCCCATCACCCAAATTCTGGTGGAAAAGTACATCGCCGGATGGAAGGAGATCGAATTTGAGACCATGCGGGACGCCACAGGCAACGCCATCGCCGTGTGCAGCATGGAAAACGTCGATCCCGTGGGCATCCACACCGGGGATTCCATCGTCGTCGCCCCGGCGCTGACCCTCTCGAACAGGGAATACCAGATGCTGCGCAGCGCGTCGCTGAACATCGTCAGGCTATCCCATCGCCAAGGTCACCACCCAGATCGCCCTGGGCTACCGGCTGGACGAGATCAAAAACGAGGTCACCGGCAAGACCTGCGCCTGCTTCGAGCCCTCGGTGGATTACATCGTGGTGAAGTTCCCCAAGTGGCCCTTCGACAAGTTCACCAACGCCAGCCGCAGGCTGGGCACCCAGATGAAGGCCACCGGCGAGGTCATGTCCATCGCGCCCAGCTTTGAAATGGGCCTGATGAAGGCCGTGCGGGGCGCGGAGATCAAGCTGGACACGCTGAACCGCCCCTACCACGGCGACCGCCCCGTGCGCGAGCGCCTGAAGGACGGGGACGACCTGCGCATCTTCACCGTGTTCGAGGCCATCAAGGCGGGCGTGAGCATCGACGAAATCCACGAAATCACGAAGATCGACCGCTGGTTCCTCCACAAGATCAAAAACCTCGCCGACTTCGAGGCCCGCATCGCAAACGGCCTGTCCGACGCGGATTACATCCTTGGCAAGCGGCTGGGCTACCCCGACGCGGCGCTGGCCCGGCTCTCGGGCCGGAAAGACCTGCCGGAAATCCATTCTTCCTATAAGATGGTGGACACCTGCGCCGCCGAATTCGACGCCGAGACGCCCTACTTCTACGAGACCTTCGACCGGGTCTGCGACGCCCGGGCGTTCCCCAGGAGCGGCAAGCCGGTCATCATCGTGCTGGGCAGCGGCCCCATCCGCATCGGCCAGGGCATCGAATTCGACTATTCCTCGGTGCACTGCGTGTGGACATTGAAGCAGCTTGGCTACGATGTGGCCATCATCAACAACAACCCCGAGACCGTCTCCACCGACTACGATACCGCCGACCGGCTGTACTTCGAGCCGCTGACCGACGAGGATGTCATGCGTATCATCGAGGTTGAAAAGCCCGTGGGCGTGGTGGTGGCGTTCGGCGGGCAGACCGCCATCAAGCTGACCCAGCACCTGGATCAGGCGGGCGTGCGGATACTGGGCACCAGCGCCGAGGGCATCGACATCGCCGAGGACCGGGAGCGCTTTGACGCCCTGCTGGAGCAGTTCGCCATCCGCCGCCCCAGGGGCATGAGCGTGCGCGCCCTCAGCGAGGCGCTGGACGCCGCCAACGCCCTGGGCTATCCGGTGCTGTTGCGGCCCAGCTACGTCATCGGCGGCCAGAACATGACCATCGCCCACAACGACCACGACGTGACCGTGTACATGAACCGCATCCTCGCGGGGGGAATCGAAAACCCCGTCCTCATCGACAAGTACATGTCCGGCGTGGAATTGGAGGTGGACGTGATCTCCGACGGCGCGGACGTGCTGATACCCGGCATCATGCAGCATGTGGAGCGCGCCGGGGTGCACAGCGGCGATTCCATCGCCGTCTACCCGCCCTTCAGCCTGGACGACGCCATGATGGACACCGTCGTCAAGAGCAGCGAAAAGCTGGCCCTGGCCCTGGGCACGAAGGGCCTGGTGAACATACAGTACCTGGTGTGGCAGGGACAGCTCTACGTGATCGAGGTCAACCCCCGGGCGTCCCGCACTATCCCCTACATCAGCAAGGTCACGAACGTGCCCATGGTGGACATCGCCAGCCGGGTGATGACCGGGCAGCCGTTGAAGGCGCTCGGCTACGGCACGGGGCTGTACCAGACCCCGCCCTACTGCGCGGTGAAGGTGCCCGTGTTCAGCTTTGAAAAGCTGAACGACGCCAACAGCTACCTCGGCCCGGAGATGAAGAGCACCGGCGAGGTGCTGGGCCTGGGCAAGAACCTTTCCGAAGCGCTGTTCAAGGGGCTGATCTCCTCCGGCATCAAGCTGCCCCACCCCGGCGTCAAAGCGGGCGTGTTCCTGAGCGTGGACGCGCACGACTACCCCGAGGTGGTGGACGTGGCCCGCCGGTTCAGCGACCTGGGCTGCGCGCTGTACGCCACCGAGGGCACGGCGGCCGCCATCGCCACGCTGGACCTGCCCGTGAACACCATCCCCGGCATCCGCCAGAGCGACCACGCCTTCGAGCTGCTGGAGAGCGGCAAGGTCAACTACATCATCTACACCGGCGCGCTGATGGACAGCACCGTGGAGGACTATATCGCCCTGCACCGCCGCGCTCTGGGGCTCGGCATCGCCTGCTTCACGTCGCTGGACACGGCCCGGGCGCTGGCGGACATACTGCTCAGCCGCTACAGCCAGCAGAACACGGAGCTGGTGGACATCAACCACATGCGCGCCGAGCGGGAGACCCTCCACTTTGTGAAGATGCAGGCCGCCGGCAACGACTATATCCTGATCGACAACATGGCCGGGGAGATCGCCTGCCCCGAGAGCCTGGCCGTGCGGCTGTGCGAGCAGCACTACGGCGTGGGGGCCGAGGGCCTGACACTGATCGAAAAGAGCGACGTGGCCGACGCCAGGATGCGCCAGTTCAACCGGGACGGCACCGAAGGCGGCATGGGCGGCAACGCCCTGCGCTGCGTGGGCAAGTACCTGTACGACCGGGGCATCGTGGCCGGCCAGGACATCACCGTGGAAACCGTGGGCGGCGTGAAGGCGCTGCACCTGTTCACCCGCTATGGCAGGGTCTCCTCTGTGGCCGTGGACATGGGGCCCGCTTCCTTCAACCCCGGGGACGTGCCCTGCACCCTGCCGGGCGACCGGGCCGTCAGTGTGCCCGCCGAGATCGGCGGCGCGGCGTACACGGTCACCTGCGTTTCCATGGGCAACCCCCATTGCGTGGTGTTCACCGACCACGTGGACGCCCTGGACCTGAACGCCCTGGGCCCGCGCTTTGAAAACGCCCCGCTGTTCCCCGAGCGCGTGAACACCGAGTTCGTCCGCGTGGTGAACCCCACCACATTGCGCATGCGCTGCTTCGAGCGCGGCAGCGGCGAGACCATGGCCTGCGGCACCGGCGCCTGCGCGGCGGCGGCGGCGGCAGTGGAAAACGGCCTCAGCCCCAAGGGCACCGACATACTGGTGCAGGTGCTGGGCGGCAAGCTGTACGTGCGCGTCACCGACGAGACCGTCACCCTCACCGGCAAGGTGGAGCAGGTGTTCGAGGGCGAGACGGCGTATTGACCGATACGATCCCGGCTTAATTACGTCTTTACATATTCCGCGCCATGTGCTATAATGGTTGCGGTCATCAAATTACAACAGGAGGTATTCATCATGAAGAAAATGTTGGCACTGGTCATGGCCATGCTGCTGGCGCTGGGCTGCTGCGCGGCGTTCGCGGAGGGCGATGAGATCACGCTGGACGTCATCATCTGCCAGTACGGCCCCAACACGCAGGACTGGTTCCTGGGCAAGGGCATGAACGGCACGAACTTCGTGGACAAGTTCCAGGCCGAGAACCCCGGCATCAAGCTGAACCTCCAGGTCGTCTCCTGGAACGACGTTTACACCGAGGTCTCCACCCGCATCTCCAACAACAACGCCCCGGACATCCTGAACATCGACGTGTTCGCCAACTACGCCGCCGAGGGCCTGCTGCTGCCTGTGTCCGACTACTGCCCCGAGGAGCTGTTCAAGGACTTCTTCCCCTCCTTCATCGAGCAGTCCGTGGTTGACGGCGTCTGCTGGGCCGTGCCGGATCTGGCCTCCGCCCGCGCGCTGTACGTGAACACCGACATCCTCTCCGAGGTCGGCATCGAAGTGCCCACCACCTGGGCCGAGCTGGAAGACGCCTGCCAGGCCATCGTCGATTTCTACAACGGCGACGTGTATCCCTGGGGCATCGACATGACCACCGACGAAGGCCAGGCCGCGTTCTCCTACTACGTGTGGAACAACGACGGCGGCTTCGTGGACGCCGACGGCAAGGTCGCCCTGAACAGCGACAAGAACGTCGAAGCCATCGAGTTTGCCATCGGCCTGGTGAACAAGGGCTTCACCAACCCCAACCCGGCCACCCAGACCCGCTACGACCTGCAGGATATGTTCGGCGCGGGCAAGCTGGCCATGGTCATCGCGCCCAACCAGTTGCCCAGCTACCTGTCCGACAAGGGCTACACCGTGAACTTCGCCACCGCCGCGCTGCCCGTCAACGAGGGCGCGACGCCCGGCGCTACCGGCGTCATGGACCGCGTGATGGCCTTCAAGGACGATACCTATCCCGATCAGGCCAAGCGCAACGAGGCCATCGGCAAGTTCCTGTCCTTCTTCTACGCTCCCGAGAACTACGTGGGCTGGGTCTCCATGGAGGGCTTCCTGCCTGCCGTCAACAGCTCCGTGGCGGCGCTGGTCGAGTCCGACCCGTCCTTCGAGGCGTGGCTGAACGTGCTGGATTCCTGCAAGTTCTATCCCACCGCGCTGGACAACTGGGACGCCATCAAGCAGGGCGTCATCGACGTCGAGCAGCAGGCGCTGACCGGCGGCGACGT
>CACYZW010000130.1 GCA_902778995.1 uncultured Eubacteriales bacterium | reverse complement strand
GGTGCGGATGGTGAACGATGAAAAGTACAGGCTCATATCAACGGTGCTGCATCCTCACTCATCCATTGGAACCCACGCGCAATCCTCCGGGGATGATATAAATTACATCATCTCCGGGTATGGGAAAGCCGTATGCGATGGGAAAGAGGAGCTGCTGAAACCGGGCGTCATGCACGTTTGCCCGAAGGGAGCAGAGCACTGTATCATCAATGATTCCGATGAGGATTTGGTATTCCTGACCATTGTCGTTGCGAGGTAGAATATGAATTCTTTCAGATTTACCACGCCCCTCGTGGAGGGCGTCATTGAAAAGCGAAATAGTCAGTTCACGATGACCGTGAACTATGAGGGGCGGTCGGTGGCCTGCCATTGTCCGACGACGGGGCGCATCGGCAATCTGGATGTGGCCGGACGGCCTTGCCTGCTGTCCGCCAGCGCAGATCCGGGCAGAAAAACGCCTTATACGGTCGAAGCAATATCCTTGAACAGGCCGGAGGATGAAGCCAAATCGTGGATCGGTATCAAACAGAACGCCGCGAACCGATATGTAGAGCATTATCTTCGCAACGGCGGCTTTTCGGACATGGTAGGCACGAACCAGGACGTACAGCGCGAGAAGTTTCTCGGCGCATCCAAGTTGGATTTCCTCGTGGGAAACACTTATCTTGAGGTCAAAACGCCTCTTCAGCACTTGCAGGTGGACATACCCGAATGGGTAAAGACGAAAAAAGTCACTCAGTTTTCTTCCACAGATCGCATGCAGCGCCATGTATCCGAACTGGCGGGGAGCCTCCAGGCGCATGAACGCGCTATCCTGCTGTGCTGCTTCATCTATGACAATCCCGGCTGTAAAAGCCACAGTGGACGCCAGCGTCGCCAAAGGCGTCGAAACATGGCAGGCGAATTTCAGGATAACGCCTACCGAGGTGACGCTTGAGAAGTTTTTTCTATAAGTATTTGAGCGCTTGTGTTCGACTTTCCAGCCCAGAGATGACAACTAAAAAGAATCATTTCAGAGCCGAGATCAGCGACACCCTTTCATCGTTCCGCACCGTGCGGCACTTTGATGGGGTGTCGCGTCTTCCAGCCCCACGTGAGCCCCACGTTGGCCCCTGTCGCGGCCTTTCCCGTCCAGTCCGACCACGTGGCCATAGCGGCCAAGAGCCTGCGACAGGGCCCGACGTGGGGGCGACATGGTAACACCCCCACAAAGGCCAAAAGTGAGTACCAAACTCATTTTCCTTTCAGTTTGGTACATAAAGTCCGGTCGAACCAAACGGTCACATGTCTGTTTTTCCGCGTCCGGTTCTGACTGATTCTGACCGCTTCCAACCTCGAATGACTGATTCTTACCGGTCGCCTGTCAAAAAACAAGACCCGGCCAGACAAAAACGGTAAAAAGTCCATTGCAGTCCGAGGAGGTCGTGTAAAGTGGGTGTCCTGTTTTGCCCGGTTACATAACGCAATTCTAACAGTCCGAAACTGAAAACTATCATTATTGCATAAGAAAAAGTTGATAGGCCATTGCAAACCTACCAACTATTGTGGTCGAGGTGACAGGATTTGAACCTGCGACCTTTTGGTCCCGAAAGCCGGTACATGCGTCCATCATTGTCCGGTTGGGTCCGCTTTTGTTGTAGGAGAAACAGGACTATTCTGGACCGGCTCGGACAATTTGAGGTTGCTATACGGGTTGCAAGGGTGATTTTTCGGCTTTCGGCACGTTTTACGTGGATAGATTGCACCCTGCGGCAGAGGTATCTGAAGGGTGCCTGGTTGTCAGGAATTGACTGAAAACGACTGATTCTGTCTGGTAAGCTGGACAATTTCGGTCATTACCGGTCATTTTATCAGACACTAAATCCGTACCAACTCGCTACGCTCTTAAGCTGCAAATGTCACCTACATCGACGCATAAGGCAACGCAGATCCGTTGCAGCACATCCATGCGGACAGCTTCGCTGGCCAGGAGTTTCCGGTAGGTCGATTCGCTGATCCCAGCCAGACGAACGATGTCCTTTCTCTGGTAACCGCGTTTATCCAGGAGTCGCCACAATTTGAAATAGCTGATCATGAGACAGCGCCTCCCGTACGGATAATACAATCATTATACCACAGAAAGCGTTTATGGTATTGGACGGTTCTATGACATTTCAAATCCACGAGGCTCTTCGCTAATAGAGAGCTTTTCTGATACCTGGTTGTTTGGCCCACGTCGGCCCATGCCACGGCGGATTAGTAGTAGCTACGGAATTTGATCGACCGGATCTATAAAGCCCGCGACAGGGGCCAACGTAGGGGCGACGAGCAGCGGAGACCCAATCCTCTGTCAAACTTCCGCACGGTGCGGAGGGGTGAAGGGGGATAGGGCAGTCAGTCACACCAGGTTCCAGCTTATGCGATCTTCCGCGGAAAGAAATCTGATGCGATCTTATCCAACTGCGCCGCGATGACACGGAAGTCCACATTCAAATCCAGCGTCTTAGCTCCAATCCAGTTATTTCCAATCTCAACCATTTCATCCGGTGTTACATCCTCATCTGTCTTTGCATATAAGAGCAAGCCGCCGACATTGCCTGTATGCTTGGCATCCAAATTCTTCACATAGGAATAAATCTGGTAAACGTTCCCAAAGTGAAGCGTATATGCAGATTTACACTCCGTTATGGCTTATGGAGTGTAAATCTGCATTTTTTATTTTTGGATGATGCAAAAATGCATATCAAGGCAAGGGCGAAGATACCAGTATAATCGGCGAGTTCGATACATGGTTGAAAGATAGGTGGTTTACCATTCCTTTACACACAATCAACTTTGCAGACTTAGGACTACGGTTTTGATACAAAATAGGCCGTTTTTGTATCAAAACCGATGTTTTGGAGAGAACTCTTTTATGAGCGATGTTATGCAAATATTTAGTCCAAGGACGGCAGATTGTTTTACAGCGGGAACGCAATGGCATCGCCATATAGCTTTTCCAGAATGCCGAGGAAGGCTGCCAGACTGGGGCGATTATCGGCCTTGTGTGTGCACAGGACACAGGAAAAGCGCTCCTCACAGTCCAAGGGAATCCACGCGAACTGGCCGCTGTGATCGTTCAGAAAGCCGGGGGCGAGGCAGATGCCCTTTCCGGCGGCGACATTGACGCGGGTTGTGTCGTGATCGGGGCTGTTGAAATACTGGATTTTGCCGGAGGCGATCAGGCGGTGCTGCACGGCTCGGAGCGCAGGGGGTGAGCCGCCGCCCACCATCAGCGTGCGCCCGTACAGATCCTCCTCGCGGATCAGGTTTTTCGCCGCCAGGGGATCGTTTTTGTCCGCGATCAGGTAGATGCGGCTCTCAAACAGGTCGTGCACGGCGATTCCGGGAATATGCTTCGTCTGCTCCTTCTGTGCGAACAGGATGTCTACTTCATTTCGCAGGAAGGCCTCGACGCCATTTTCGTATTGGAAAACTGGCGTGATCTGCACCTCCGGGTGGGTTTCCCCGAACAGCCGCATGGCTTCGGACAGGAAATAGACCGCCTGGAACACCATCAGGCTGATGGAGATGCTGTCGGTGTACTTCGCACTGAAATTCTGGCCCTGCTCGATGGCACGCTTCAGGTCCTCGCGCAGGCTCGCCAGCGTGGTGACGAACTGCGCCCCGGCCGGAGTCAGCGCCGCGCCCTTTCCACTGCGCTCAAATATGGTAAAGCCGACTTCTTCTTCCATCAGTTTGATCTGGTAGGAGAAGGTGGGCTGGCTGACGAACATGTTCTCCGCTGCCCGGCTGAAATTGAGGGTATGAGCAAGCTCGATGCAGTAATCGATCTGTTTGGTGGTCATGATGGCCTCCTGATATTTAAAAATCAAATCAATTATACAACATTTGAATTGGACTCTGCAATATCTTTGGCGTATAATTAGACCAGAAAGAACAATTTCAGGAGGAAATAAAAATGGCCAAGACTTTGATCGCATACTTCTCTCGCGCAGATGAAAACTACTTCGGCGGTGCGATGCGCTATGTGAAGGTGGGCAACACCGAAATCGTCTGCAACCTCATGAAGGAACTGATTGACGCGGACAGCTTCAAGATCGAAATGAAAAATCCCTATTCCCCGGTCTACATGACCTGCATCGAGGAGGCCAAGAGGGACCTGCGGGCGGGGGCGCGGCCGGAGCTGGTCACCCTGCCGGAATCCATCGACGGGTACGACACTGTGGTGCTGGCCTATCCGAACTACTGGGGCACGATGCCGATGGCGGTGTTCACCTTTCTGGAGGCCTTCGACTTCTCCGGCAAGACGATCCTGCCCCTGTGCACCAACGAGGGCAGCGGCATGGGCGGCAGCGAAAGAGATATCAAGCGTGTCTGCCCCGGCGCAGAGGTGAAAAAGGGCCTGTCCATCACCGGCAGCCAGGCCGCAATTTCCAAGAGCTCTGTACAGAAGTGGCTGTCCGCGAACGGATTGATGTGACGATGGATGAGCGGGAGATCATCCGGGAGATGTACCGGAAATACTGGCGGTACATGATCGAAAAGGACGCGGACGGGCTGCGAAGCCTGATGGCGAAGGATTATTATCTCATGCACATGACCGGCGTGAAGCAGCCCGCGGAGGTTTTCCTGAGGGGGCTGTTGGACGGGACGTTCAATTACTATTCCGCTGAACACGACGACATTGAGGTGGAAGTTGACGGCGAGCGGGCGACGATGATCGGCAAAAGCCGCGTGTCCGCCGCCGTGTACGGCGGGCGAAGGAGTACCTGGCGTTTGCAGGGGGATTTCACCCTGCGGAAGGAACGCGGGACATGGCGTTTCACCAGCTCCCGGGCATCGACCTATTGACGTATGAAGAAAAAGAAGATCATCCTGGATGTATGCCTGACCCTGCTGCTGGGATGCCAGATGGCGTATTCTCTGATCAGCGAAGTGTCCCATGAGATCACGGGTATTTGCATGGTCGCGCTGCTCGTGCTGCACCACATTTTGAACGGCGGCTTTCAACGCCATCTCTTCAAGGGTAGGTATTCGCCCTACCGTGTGGCGCTGACCGCCATTGATACGGCCATACTGGTCATCTTCCTGATACAGGGCATCAGCGGCCTGATGATGGCGAAGCACATCCGTCTGTTCAACGTCACCGGCGCGAACTGGGCGCGGCAGGCGCACCTTGCCGGGGCGTATTGGGGCTTTGTACTCTGCGGCATTCATGCCGGGCTTCACATGACCGGGCTTGCGCGGAAGTGGAAAAAGATCCAGCGGCGGGGGTTAAAGGTGTGCCTTGCCCTGATCGTCATCGCGTCCGCAGCCTATGGCGCAGTGGCCTTTGCCCAGCGGGGCTTTCCGAACTACATAATGCTTCGGCAGCAGTTTGTATTCTTTGATTACAGTGAGCCACTGCCTGTGTTCTTCAGGGATTACATCTTCATACTGTTCCTGTGCATGTCGGCTGGCTGCGGGATCGGATGTATGCTGACGAGGAGGAAAAGATGATGAAGGTCATACTTGTTAACGGCAGCCCCAACGAATACGGCTGCACCTACACGGCATTGTCGGAGGCTGCGAAAACCCTGAACGAAGCCGGGATTGGGACGGAGTTCTTCTGGATCGGCAAGAAGCCCATGCAGGGCTGTATTGCCTGCGGGGGATGCGGGCGCAAGGGCAAATGCGTGTTCAACGACAAGGTGAATGAGTTCATCGAGCTGGCTCATGCGGCGGACGGCTTCATCTTCGGATCTCCGGTGTACTTTTCCGGCATGAACGGCAGCCTGATGTCCTTCATGGATCGGACATTCTTCGCCGGGCCGAGGCATCCGGACAGCAATCCCTTTGCCTTCAAGCCCGCGGCGGCGGTGGTTTCCGCGCGTCGGGCGGGCACCACCTCGGCCATTGATCAAATCAACAAATATTTTCTGCACGGACAGTTGCCGATTATTTCTTCGAGATATTGGAACATGGTGCACGGCAACACGCCGGAGGAGGTCATGCAGGACGCAGAGGGTCTGCAGATCATGCGGCAGTTGGGGCGCAACATGGCCTGGTTCCTCAAGCTGAAGGAGGCGGGCAAGGCTGCGGGCATTCCGCTGCCGGAGCAGGAAGAGACGCGCATCGCGACCAACTTTATTCGATGATTCAGGAGGATAAAACCCATGAAAAAGCTGATTTCGCTGCTGATTGTTGCCTTTATGACGATGGGCGCTTCCCTTGCCGAGGGAGCGCTGGTGACCTATTTCTCCCACACGGGCGAGAATTACAACGTGGGCGTGATCGAGGAGGGCAACACCGCGAAGCTGGCGAAGGTGATCGCTGAGCAGACCGGCGCGGACTTGTTCGAGATCGTGCCTGTGGTGGACTACCCCCAGTCCTACGACGAATGCCTGGAGGCCGCCACCGCCGAACAGCGGGAAGGCGCACGCCCGGAGTACGTAGGCGACGTGGAGAACTGGGATCAGTACGACACCATCTTCATTGGTTACCCGATCTGGTGGGGAGAGATTCCCAACATCGTGTACACCTTCATGGAGAACCACGACTTCGCCGGCAAGACGGTCATCCCCTTCAACACCCACGAGGGCAGCGGCCAGGCGCACAGCCAGCGGGACATCGAGAATGCCCTGCCGGACGCTACCGTTTTGCATGGCCTGGCCGTGCGCGGCGCAACGGCGCAGAACGATGCGGACGCCACGGCGAAGGCGGTTTCGGATTGGCTGAGCGGACTTGGAATGTAACGGGAGGGCAAAGGAATGATACAGAACAGGCATTTCCCCGAGATCCACGGCAACTTCGGCTTCGGCTGCATGCGCTTGCCCATGAAGGGCGGCCAGGTGGACTATGATGAATTCAGCCGCATGGCAGACGCCTTTATTGCCTCTGGGCTCAACTACTTCGACACGGCCCACGGCTACATCGGCGGCCAGTCCGAGACCGCCATCCGTGACTGCGTAGCGAAGCGCTACGACCGCAGCCAATTCCTGCTGACAGACAAGCTGACCACACCATATTTCAAGAAGCAGGAGGACATCCGCCCCTTCTTTGAAAACCAGCTCAGGTGGTGTGGCGTGGAATACTTTGACTTCTACCTGATGCACGCCCAGGATCGCAATAACTACCAGAAGTACAAGCGCTTCAATGCCTATGAGACCTGTTACGCCTTGAAACAGGAGGGACTGATCCGCCACTTTGGCATCTCCTTCCATGACAAAGCCGAGGTGCTGGACATGATCCTCAACGAGCATCCAGAGATCGAGGTCGTGCAGATCCAGTTCAACTATGTGGACTATGAGGACGCCTCGGTGGAGTCGAAGAAGGTCTACGAGGTGTGTGAGAAGCACCAAAAGCCTGTGATCGTCATGGAGCCGGTGAAGGGTGGCAGCCGGGTGAATCTGCCCGCCGAGGCGGACAAAATCCTGCGGGATCTGAACGGCGGCAGTAACGCCAGCTATGCCATACGCTTCGCGGCGAGCTTCCCGCAGATGGCCGTGGTGCTCTCGGGCATGAGCGACATGGCGCAGATGACAGACAACCTCTCCGCCATGGCGGACTTCAAACCGCTGAATGAGGAAGAAATGGCGGCGGTCAGGAAGGTCAACGACATCTTCCACGGCCTGAACCTGATCCCATGCACCTCCTGCCGTTACTGCGTGGAGGAGAACGAGTGCCCCAAGGGCATCCGCATCCCGGACATGTTCGCCTCCATGAACGCCCACGAGGCCTTCCACAACTGGAACACAGGGTATTATTACAACAACATCATCACCGGCAATGAGCACGGCAAAGCGTCCGACTGCCTCCAGTGCGGCAAGTGCGAAAAGGTCTGCCCGCAGCATCTGCCCATCCGAGAGCTGCTGAAAAATGTTGCAAAGACATTCGAGGGGTGAGCATATGAACAGGGAAGTCATGATCGTCACCGGCGCAGGCCAGATTTCCATGGCCATCGCCCGGAGGATCGGGTACGGCAAGAAGATCATACTGGGCGACAAGAAGATCGAGAACGCCAACGCCATCGCCAAAATCATGAATGACGCGGGCTATGACGTGGTTCCCTTTGAAATGGATCTGTCCAGCCGGGAATCCATTCTCGCCATCATCGCCGAGGCGCAAAAGTACGGCCCCATCAAGTATCTGGTGAACGGCGCGGGCGTTTCACCCAGCCAGGCCCCCATTGAGGCCATTCTGAAGGTCGATCTGTACGGCACGGCGGTGCTGCTGGAGGAGGTCGGCAAGGTGATCGCCGAGGGCGGCTGCGGCGTGACGATCAGCAGTCAATCCGGCTGGCGGATGCCCCAGCTGACCGCAGAGCAGGATCGGCAACTGGCCATGACGCCCACGGAGGAGCTGCTGTCCCTCGAAATACTCCAGCCAGAGAAGATCCGGGACACCCTGCACGCCTACCAGCTGGCGAAGCGCTGCAACGAGAAGCGCGTCATGTACGAGTGCGTCAGGTGGGGCGGCGGACGAGGTGGCCAACGTGGCCGAGCTTCTGATGTGCGATAAGGGCGCGTTCATCACGGGCTCCACCTTCCTGATGGACGGCGGCGCGACGGCCAGCTACTTCTACGGCCCGCTCCAGCCTCAGAACTGAAAAGGAGGATTTGCAAATGATGCGTTTTACCCTGAACGACGGCAACACTATTCCAGCCATCGGTTTTGGCGTGTTCATGATTCCGGGCGACGGCCCCACCTACGATGCGGTTCTGGCGGCGCTCAAGGCCGGCTATCGCCACATCGACACGGCAGCGGCGTACTTCAACGAGGAGGACGTAGGCAGGGCCATCCGCGACAGCGGCATTCCCCGCGAGGAGATCTTCGTGACCAGCAAGCTGTGGCTCCAGGATCACGGCTACGAGCAGGCAAAGGTGGGCATCGCCCGCTCCCTGCGCAAGCTGGACATTGGCTATATCGACCTGTACCTGATCCACCAGCCCTATGGCGACGTGCCCGGCGCATGGAAGGCCATGGAGGAGGCAAAGGCAGAGGGCAAGCTCAAGTCCATCGGCGTCAGCAACATGAGCCCGGCGATCTGGAAGAAGTTTGTCCCTGGCTTTGAAACCAAGCCCGCCGTCAACCAGGTGGAGTTCAATCCCCTGTATCAGGAGAAGGAAATCCGCGCGCTGATGGTCGAGACCAACACGCTGCTTGAGGCATGGTACCCGCTGGGTCACGGCGACGCTTCGCTGCTGTCCAATCCTACGATCCAGGCGCTTGTTGACAAGTATGGCAAGAACGCCGGTCAGATCATCCTGCGCTTCGAGGTGCAGGACGGCGTCATCACGCTGCCGAAATCCACGAATCCCGAGCGTATCCGCACCAATCTGGACATCTTCGACTTCGAGCTGACCGGGGACGAAATGAACAAGATCCGGGCGATGGATACCGGCAAGGGCTCCCACGATCCTGACGCGCCGGGCGTGGAGCAGATGCTCCGCGGTGCGTTCGTCATTGAAGATTAAGGCAAAGGTATTTAGAGTAGTATTGCCGTCCAGGGCAAATTGGCTCAAGAGGACGCGGAACGCACCGGCGAGGTGCTTGCTGAATGGCTGTGCGAAACAGGATTGTATTGACCGTGAATTTGACGGTCATTGATCTCCCTGTCAGCTTCGTGATATACGGAAGCTGGCAGGGCTTTGTGTTTCATTAGTAATTCTCAAACAATTATTCAACATAAGATCAACACTGCCGCGCTACAATTCATATCAGTAAGTGGTGGAGGATTGTTTATGTTCAAGATTCTTGTGGTAGAGGACGACGCGGAGCTGAACCGGCAGGTTTGCAATTATCTGCGGCTGAACGGCTATGAGACCACCGGATGCCTGAGCGCCAACGACGCTTTCAACGCGATGTACGGCACCATGTTCGACATGATCATCTCCGACATCATGATGCCCGGCATGGACGGGTTTGAATTCGCGAAGACCGTCCGCGACCTGAACCGGGAGATCCCCATATTGTTCATGACGGCGCGGGAGGACTTCGGCGCGAAGCGGCAGGGCTATGCGGCGGGCGGCGACGACTACATGGTCAAGCCCATCGACCTGGAGGAGCTGGTGCTGCGGGTCGGCGCGCTGTTGAGAAGGGCGAAGATCGCCCAAAGCCACACGCTGACGGTGGGCGGGCTTACGCTGGACGCGGACGCCAACACCTGCGCGCTGAACGGCGTGGACATTCCGCTGACGGCGCGGGAGTTCAACATACTGTTCAAGCTGCTGTCCACCCCCAACCGCACCTTCACCCGCGCCCAGCTGATGGACGAGTTCTGGGACGCGGAATCCGCCACGGGCCTGCGGGCAGTGGATGTGTACATGACCAAGCTGCGGGAGAAGTTCGAGGCCTGTGAGGACTTCCAGATCGTCACCGTACGCGGGCTGGGCTACAAGGCGGTGATCAAATGAAGCGGGAGCAGCGCTTTTTTCTGATCTGGCGCTACGTCACGTTCTTTCTGCTGATCGCCTTCGTCATCACATGTTCCTTCTTTGTGTTCCTCCATTCCATGGAACTGGATGCCAGCCTGATCCGCCGCAACGCCGTGGTGACCTTCCTGAACATCCTGCTGCTCAGCCTGTTTTGCTGCGGCGTGGAGGGGCTGCTGCGCCGCTTTACGGTGGACAAGCCCATCCAGCGCATCCACGAGGCGACGCGGCGCATGGCGGACGGCGACCTGTCCGCACGGATCGACACCTCCGACCTGCCGTCCTACAACGTGGACTTCATTGGGATCGCCGAGGATTTCAACCTGATGGCGAAGGAGTTGTCCTCCACCGAGACGTTGCGCACGGACTTCGTCTCCAATGTCTCGCATGAGCTCAAGACCCCGCTGGCGGTGATGCGCAACTACGCGGCGCTGCTCAAGCAGCCCGGCTTGAGCGAGGAGGAGCGCCGGGAATACGCCGCGGGCATCGACGGCGCGGTAACGCGCATGTCCACGCTGATCACCAACATACTGAAGCTGAATAAATTGGAGAACCAGCAGATTTCCACCCAGCCCGAGACCTACGATCTGAGCGAGCAGGTGACCCAGTGCCTGCTGGGCTTCGAAGAGCTGTGGGAGAAGAAGAGGCTGGAGATCGATGCCGACATCGACGAGGGAGTGAAGGTTCACGCCGACCCGGAGATGCTGACGCTGGTGTGGAATAACCTGATTTCCAACGCCATCAAGTTCACCGAGCCGGGCGGCACGGTGGGCGTGTCCGTGAAGACTGAGGGCGAATGGGCGGTGGTGAGCGTCACCGACACCGGCTGCGGCATGAGCGCCGAGACCCTTAAGCATGTCTTTGACAAGTTCTATCAGGGCGACACCTCCCACGCCACCGAGGGCAATGGCCTGGGACTGGCGCTGGTGAAGCGGGTGGTGTACCTGATGGACGGCGAGCTGGGCGTGGAAAGCGCCGAGGGCGAGGGCAGCGCCTTTACGGTGAAGGTCAGGAGGTGCGGTCATGGCGAATGAGAACCGGGCGACCTATCGCTATACCGCCGTGGAGCAGCGGGAAATGGACCGGCTTCGGCAGAGGTACAGCGCCGACGCGGAAGCGAATAACCTCTCTGATATGCGCGATACCGACCGACGGGTGACGCTCCGCGCCACGATCAGGGCAGTGGCCTTCGGCGTGGCCGGCACACTGGTGTTCGGCGCGGGGCTTTCGATGGTGCTGGCCTGGAAATGGATGGTGCCAGGCATCGTCATTGGTTGCTGCGGCATTGCCGTGATGGCCTCGATGCCGGCGATCTACGAGCGCCTTCTGCGCCGGGAACGGGATAAAGCATCGGCACAGGTCCATGATGAAAGCAAAGTGGAATAGGTTCATCGACGATATGGCGTCTCCTCCGGGAGGCGCTTTTTCCTGCCATTCGCATTAATGATTCTCAAACAATTCTCAAACAATTCAGGAATAAACCGGGCCTATAATGGCTCCATCAACTGAAGGAAAGCGAAAGGAAGTAAATACCATGACGGAATTGATGCAGGAGGCCATGAAGCTCAGGATGCAGGCAGAGGAGAAGCTTGTTGAAAAGTGCGGCGAGAAAGGTGAAGAAATCGCCGAGGAATCCGTGAAAGCGTACAAGGTGATCGAAAGCGGCGTGGTCGGCGGCTACAAGGCCATCGAAGGCGGCGTGGTCGGCGGCTATAAGAAGATCGAGGACGCCTTTGTCGGCAAGTTCCTGACCAAAGAAGGCGAGAGCGTTGAAGATGCAAAGAAGCGCCTGGGCGGCAGGGCATAAATAATATGAATGGCAATATCAAATACCTGGTGACCGGTGCGGCGGGCTTCCTGGGCGGGACCATCTGCCGCCAGCTGATCGAGCGGGGCGACGCGGTGCGGGCCTTCGTGCTGAAGAACGACCCGGCGATGAAGTTTGTGCCCGAGGCCGCCGAGATCTGCGAGGGCGACCTGACCGACATGGATTCCCTGAGCCGCTTCTTCCAGGTGGAGGAGGGCGTCGAGACCGTGGTCATCCACTGCGCCAGCTTGGTGACGGTCAATCCTGACTTCAACCAGACCGTGATGAACGTGAACGTGGGTGGCACGATGAACATCATTGATCAGTGCCTCGCGCACCCTGAATGCAAGAAGCTGGTATATGTGAGCAGCACCGGCGCGATTCCGGAGCGCCCAAAGGGACAGCCTATTCGCGAGGTGGACCACTTCGACGACAGCGTGCTGCGCGACTGCTATAGCCAGTCCAAGGCGCTGGCGACCCAGGCGGTGCTGGACGCCGTGCGCGAGCGCGGCTTGAACGCCTGCGTGGTACATCCCAGCGGCATCATGGGGCCGGAGGACTTCGCTGTGGGGGAGACGACCTCCACCATGATAAAGATCATCAACGGTGAAATGCCCGCGGGCATCGACGGCAGCTTCAACCTCTGCGACGTGCGCGATTTGGCCGACGGCACCATCCGAGCCGCCGAAAAGGGTCGCAGCGGCGAGTGCTACATCCTGGGCAACCGCGAGGTGCGCTTCAAGGATTTCGCCCGGATGATCACCGAGGAGGCGGGCACGAAGCCCATGCGCATGTTCCTGCCCCTGGGCATGGCGAGCCTGATGGGGAAGATGATGGAAAAGCAGGCCAGGCGCAAGGGCACCAAGCCGCTAATGACCTCCTTCTCTGTGTACAACCTGGCTCGAAACAACTGCTTCGACTCCACCAAGGCCATGCGGGAGCTGGGCTACCGCACCCGTAGCTATCGTGAGACCATGCACGACGAGATCCAGTGGCTGATTCAGACCGGGAAGGTGAAGACGCCTGCCGCCAAGGAAACGGCTATGAACCCAGTTCCCGCCCATGCATGACGGAAGGAGAGAAGCGCAGATCTCGATCAAAACACAGTCCAGGCTGATGCGCAGCGCCAGAGATTGTTTCGCTGTCATTTAAAAGCCCTCGTTCACTCAGCGTTCAGGCGTTCCAGTGCGGCTGCAGAGTCCTCACTGCCGTTTTCAGCCGCTTCCTTGTACAGGGAAATCACCCTGTCCATGTCCTGTTCGACACCCAGGCCCTGCTCATGTACCTGGCCTTGACACGTTGCAGCACATTCGCCATAGTCTCTGACGCAGCATGATGGCATGCCATCCAGGCGCAGATGCTGAAGCAGCGCGGTTTCGGCAAGCTGGCGGACAAGATCATGGCGGAATCCGACGAGGAGTGGGACGAGGCCAAAAAGGTGAACGCCCGCCTGATCGAGCTGGGCGTGACCCCGATGGTGGAGCTGCAGGAGTATCCCGTGTTCACCGACATCCGGGAAATGCTGGAGTATTACTGCAAGGATGCCACCGAGGCGCTGCCCGAGATGAGCAGGGCGCTGGCGCTGTTTGAGGATGACTTCGTGTCCCGCAGCATGATCCAGCAGTTCATCGTGGACGAGCAGGAGCACTTTAACTGGGTGCGGCAGCACTTGAACCTGATGCAGGAGATCGGGATGGAGAATTACCTGATCGAGCAGCTGGGGGAATGAGCGATGAATGAGAAGGAAATGATTCTCGAAGTCATGCGCAAGGCGGGCGAGCCGCTGAACGCGGGCAAGATCGCGGAGCTGACGGGTCTGGATCGAAAGGTGGTGGACAAGGCCATGGCCGCCATGAAGAAGGACGGCTCCATCGTGTCGCCCATCCGCTGCAAGTGGGAAACCGCCGGGAAGTAATAATCTTCTCAAGCTAAAACACAACATCTGTGGGCGCCTTTTCCGCCCTGGCTTAGCGTCGTTGCGGTCAACGATACATTTGCTCCATCTGCGGCTACGTCTACGATCCCGCCGAGCACGACGGCGTGGCCTTCGAGGACCTGCACGAGGACTGGCGCTGCCCACGCTGCAAGCAGCCCAAGGAGAAGTTCAACAAAGCGTAATCCAAGGAAACACCGCACAATGTAAGTGGCCCATTAGCGGGTGAATATGAGCCGTTTGCTGCCTGCAAGAATCTTGATTTCCCACCAGGTAACCTTCGATTCTTGCAGTTCTCAATCGACCTAAATTCCCTCCGCTACTGAACCGCTCGATTATGCGGTATTTCCTTAATCTTTCACTTCCCCACCCGCTGCTTCCTGCGCTCCTGGGCAGCGGCGAATTCGCGCTTTTCGGCATCGGTCCTGG
>CACYZW010000129.1 GCA_902778995.1 uncultured Eubacteriales bacterium | reverse complement strand
TGGTCCGAAACGGGCTACATCAAGTCTGTGATCGACGATGCCGTCAGCCGGTATCCGGTCGATTCAGGCCGCATTTACGCCACCGGCTTTTCCAACGGCGGGGCGCTGTCCGGGGCGCTGGCCGCAACCTATCCCGATCTGCTGGCGGGCATTTCAGCGATGGGATGGATGATCCCTTTGGGAAAAATGGGCAGCCACAGCAGGCTTCCCTTCCTGCTGATTCAGGGGACGGATGAATTCACCCGCCAGACAGCTTCGGGCTCGATGGCGGTCATGGAGGACGAGGAAGGCGCGCTGAGCGACCTGTTTGCCCGCAACGGTCTGTTTTCAGGGGAACAAACTCCCGACTATGATCAGACCTCCTACTGGGGCTATCCTGCGGACGAGGTTCTTGTGGAATACCCGGATTATCGGGATATCTTTTCACAAGCTGCACACAGCGGGGATGTGAAGTGGGAGATCAGCCGTTATCATCATCCGGACTATTCGCAGCCACTGGCAGAACTGATTCTGGTAGAAGGCGCTGACCACATTCCCCACAGCTGCAATGCGCGATACGCATGGGACTTCCTCAGGCGCTTCGCCAGGGCCGAGGATGGGACAATCATTGAGATCGATGCCGATCGGGAGGAATGACGCAATGAAGAAAATACTAAGCATCATGTTGCTGTTTGCCTTTATGGCTGTTGCCTGTGCCTTTGCGGAAGTCGATCAGGAGGCGGAGAACTATTCACGATATTTCGACTATACGCCGGTTGAAAATGCGCCCATCGGCCTGGTGACTGGTGAGAACCACAATACACTGGTGCTGTACTTTTCCCGCGTGGGAAACACGGCTTTCCCGGAGGAAGTGGATGCGGTGTCATACGCGTCACAGAACGTGACGGAAGGAGAAAAGCTGATTGGCACCGCGCAGATGGTGGCTGGATGGATCGCGGATGAAACGGGCGGCGACGTGTTTCCCATTCAGACTGCCTTCACCTATCCCGAAGCGTTCTGGGATACGGTTACCGTAATCGAGGGTCAGGAAAAGGATCGTGTCCATCCACGGATGGCCGCGATCCCGGAGGACATGACCGGTTACGATACCGTTTGGCTGGTGACGCCCATCTGGGCCTACAGCGTCTGCCTGCCAGTGCGGTCATTCCTGGAAAGCGTCGACCTGTCCGGCAAGACAGTCTATGTTTTCACGACGCATTGCGGCAGCGGCATGTCCGACGCGATGGACGACGCATTGCGGCAGCGGCATGTCCGACGCGATGGAGGTCGTGCAGGCATTGCAGCCGAACGCCGACGTGCGCAAGGGCATGGCCATAGCCAGCGATACATTTGACGGAATCAGGGAACAAGTGCTACAATTCGTGCAGGGCATTCAGGACTGAGAGAGGTGGAGAACAATGGTCTTTTACTTTACAGCAACCGGCAACAGTCTGTATGTCGCCAAGCAGCTGGACGAGGAACGGCTCAGTATTCCCCAGGAGATGAACAAGGAAAACCGGCACTACAAGGCTGAAAGGATCGGCATCGTCTGTCCGCTGTTCGAGTTTGAAATCCCGTCCCTGGTGAAGGACTTCATCCAGGATTCCGAATTTGAGGCCGGGTACTTCTACCTCGTCGTCACCTACGGCATGCACCACGGCGGCGTGGCCGGGCGCACGCACGCATGGCTCGAGTCCATAGGCAAGCCGGCAGATTACGTCAACACCATTATCATGCACGACAACGCCCTGATCGTGTTCGACATGGATCAGCAGCGGAGCATCGAGGCCGAAAAGCAGGTGGACGCGCATATCGACGCCATCAGGAGCGACATTGCCGCGAAGAGGGTGATGGTCCAGCAGGCGCCCGCGGATGAGATCGACTTCTACCAGAAATTTGTGGCGTGGATCAAGCAGACCGGCCCTATGTACACCTTCCCGCTATATAAAGTGACGGACGGCTGCGTGGGCTACCGGTCTGGGATTACTCTCGCTGCGCAAACTGCATGGCCTGCATTCAGGCGTGCCCCGCAAAGGCGATCCAGTTTATCACAGTGAAGGAGCCCAATCCTGACGCGCGCTACCGAAATCCCCACATCCCCCTCAAAGAGATCATCCAGGCAAACCGGCAAGAATGAATGAAAGGCGATATTCCATCAGGACAAGGAGGAAGAACAATGGCATTGAAATCGACTTTGGGCTTTGGCATGATGCGCCTGCCCGTGAAGAACGGCGCCCCGACGGATTTCGACTATGAACAGCTGAATGAAATGGTGGACACCTACCTGGCGGCGGGCTACAACTACTTCGACACCTCCTACGTCTACCACAACGGCAGGAGCGAGGAGGCCGTGCGCGAGGCCGTGGTGAAGCGCCACCCCCGCGAATCCATCCGCATTGCCACCAAGTTTCCCACCTTCATCCTCCAGCCCGGCGACGAGGGCAGGATCGAGGGCATCTTCCAGGAGCAACTGGACCGGCTGGGCGTGGACTACGTGGATTACTATCTGCTGCACAACTTCCAGACCCGCTGGTACGATGGCTATGACGGCAAAGGCGGCGTCATACAGTCCGAGCATTTGATCGAGCACGCGCTGAAGTGGAAGGCGCAGGGGAAGATCAAACACCTGGGCTTCTCGTTCCATTCCTCCGCGAAGCTGCTGGACCGCATACTGACGGAGCACCCGGAGTTTGAATTCGTACAGATTGCCGCCAACTATGTGGACTGGAACTCCCAACTGGTGCAGGCAGGCCCCTGCTACGAGGTCATCCGCAGGCACGGTAAACAGGTCATCATGATGGAGCCCGTAAAGGGCGGCGGCCTGGCCATGGTGCCGGAGGCAGTGGCGCATGCGCTGAAAGCCAAGGCTCCCGAGCGCTCCGTGGCCTCCTGGGCGATTCGCTTCGGCGGCACGCTGGACGGGCTGCTGTGCGTATTGAGCGGCATGAGCACCCTGGAGCAGGTGAAGGACAACATCCACAGCTATCAGACCCTCGACCCGCTGAGTGAGAGCGAAATGAGGTGGCTCAGTGAGGACATCAACAGCCTTTATCGCGCCCAGGGTCTCGTACCGGACCTCTCGAAATATGAAGGGCTTACCCTTTACGGCGTGCCGGTGACGGCCATCATGGAGGGCTACAGCGTGTGCCAGCTCCAGCCCGATCCCGGCTTCTCGGACGACAACAACTACCTGCTGAATGCCGTGGCCGAGGAATACCACCGAGATTTCAAGGATGACCTGCCGCGGCAGACGTTGGTCACCACAAGCGGCGAGGACGTGACGGACGAGGTCTATCACGCCTATGAGTGGCTGCGCGAGCATACATTCTGATAAGGGAGAAACTGAAATGAGCAAGGTATTGGTAATTTCCACGAGCCTTCGGGCAAAGAGCAATTCTGACATCCTGACTGGGCGCTTGATCGCCGGGGCGACAGATGCCGGCCATGAGGTGGAGCACATCAGCCTGAAGGGGAAAAAGCTCGGCTTTTGCACAGGCTGTCTGGCCTGTCAGAAGACGCAGAAGTGCGTACTGAAAGACGACGCGAATATCATTGCCGAAAAGGCGCTGCGTGCGGACACGCTGGTGTTTGTGACGCCCATCTATTACTACGAGACGAGCGGCCAGATGAAGACGCTGCTGGACAGGCTCAATCCGCTGTATCCGTCGGATTATCAATTCCGCAACGTGTACATGATGTCCGTCGCGGCAGAGGATGAACCCCACGTTCCGGACAGGGCGGTCAGCGGACTGGGGGGCTGGATCGAGTGCTTCGAGAAGGCCTCCTTTGCCGGTTCGCTGTTCTGCGGCGGCATCAACGATCCCGGCGAGGCCGCAGTCAGGAAGGACGCGCAGGAAAGGACCTATGATTTTGGACTCAGCCTGCTTTGAGCGGAGGTGCCGTAGATGAAAGTGTTTGGAAGGATGCTGCTTTTCCTGCTCTGCTCCTGCGTCTTTTGCGGCACGACAGCCGGGTATGCTGAACAGGGAGATGCCGATATGCCTTATCGAACGGAAGAAATCTGGTGTGAAAACGGGAGCAGCCGCATCTACGGCGTCGCCTACATCCCGGAAACGGAGGGCCGCTTGCCGCTGGTCATCTTCTCCCACGAGTTGGGCAACAACCATGACGCCGGCGTTCGCTATGCCGAGCGTCTCGCCGCCCACGGATATGCCGCCTATATCTTTGACTTCTGCGGCGGCAGCGCGGGCGGTACGCAGAACCGAAGCGACGGAAGCAACTCGGAGATGTCCGTGCTGACGGAGGCTTCTGACCTGTCGGCAGTGCTCGACGCCGCGAAGGCGTGGCCGTTTGTGGACAGCGAAAAGATTTTCCTGCTCGGTGGCAGCCAGGGCGGTCTGGTCACCATCATCACGGGCTGCGAACGCCAGGACGAGCTCGCGGGTATGATGCTGATGTATCCCGCGCTCTCCGCAAAGGCGGACAGCCATGCTGACAGCTATGCCTCGCCGGAGGAGGTTCCCGAGGATGTGCCGCTGTTTGGCGGCTGGATGCACGTGGGCAGGAACTACATCACCGACCTGTGGAAGGTGGATTTCGATCAACTGTTGGCCTCATACCGGGGGAAGCTGCTGCTGCTCCACGGGGACAGGGACGGCACGGTCGACATCTCCTGGTCCGAGCAGGCCGCTGAAATCATCCCGAATTGCGAATTCTACGTCATTCCCGGCGGCGGACATGAGTTCTACGGCCAGCCCTTTGAGGACGCGATGGGATATTTTCTTTCGTATGTCGAAGAACAACTTGACGATGCGGATTGAAGGAAACACCAATGACAGACACTGTTGGAAGTTCAACCCGTGGCACTGATTCAGATGGAATTCAAGTCTGAAATGTTGAAGCGAACGGTTCCCGGCATTCTTCATCGCCTGTGGACTTCAGGACCATCTGCTGGAAGCAAATCGATCGATTACAAAGCCTCTTACTGAGGCCTGCGCCGATTTCACCCGTGAAGAGGGCGAGGGCATTCATGCATAATGAGCCCGAAACATTGGCAAAAATCATTGACACCCTTTCATCGTTCTGCACCGTGCGGAGCATTGATGGGGTGTCGTCTTTTTCTACCTCGTGTGAGTCCCACGTTTGCCCTGCCGCGGGCTTCCAGTCCGACCAAGGCCAAGAGCTCGCAACAGGGGCAAATATGGGAGTGTGACAGGCTATTGTTCCGATATTGCTCCACATTAAGAAGATTCTAACTCCGATAGGCCTGGAGCGTCTCCAGAAACCTGAGGAATGCGGCGTCCATGATCCTGTCCCGCCTGTAGACAAAGACTACGTTCAGTTCCGAATACGGATCATTGGTGTCGTATTCCCGCATCAGCCCTTGAGCAATGAAGGAGCTCACCGCGCTCCTCGGCAGATACCCATACCCAATTCCGGCGCAAATATTGGCGATATTTGCGCTCAGTGAATTCATCTCGTGGATGCGATTATGGAAGGTCAGAGAGCGGGACGCGAGCAGCAGCTCCAGCCGGTTGCGAAAGACACTGCCTTCAGGGAAGGTGATGATGGGCGCTTCGGCGAGGATCGTATCGACAGGAACTGCATCTCCCTTTGAGCTGCCCACCAGCACCAGATGCTTTGTGCAAAAGGGAACTTCCATGAACTCGGCGTTCAGCGTCGGCCCGGCGATGAATGCGCCATCCAGTTCCCGATCGAGCACAAGCTCGCCGAGCTGGGCGTTCATATCCGTGTGCAGGGACAGCTTGACCTCGCCATACTTGCCGTGATAGGTGGACAGCAGTTCGGGCAGATCCTCCAGTACCATGGCCTCCAGCGAGCCGATCTTTAATTCTCCCTTCGGCTCATCCATGTTTTTGACCATGTTCACGGCCTCTTCCGACAGCCGCAAAAGTCTCACCGCGTAGTCGTAAAACAGCTTTCCCTTGACGGTCAGGGTGACCCCTTTCCTGTGCCGGTAAAACAGTGACTCTCCCAGCTCGGCCTCCAACTGCTTTACCCGGCTGGAGAGGTTGGACTGGGCGTAGCTCAACGTTTCCGCCGCGGCGGAAAAGCTGCCCGTATCCGCCGTCGTCACAAAGAAGCGCATGCTTTGAAGATCCATGAACTCACCCCTCGTAGTATATAAAATACAGATGGCAAAATGATAAATCTCGTAGTTTATTTTATACAAAAATCCTGATATAATCAAGCCATAAATCATCGAGGAGGTAACATTCATGCTCAAAAAGTTCCTTGCCATCCTGCTTTCCCTCATGCTCCTTGCCTGTGCCTTCGCGGCTCTGGCGGAAGAGACGCATGCCGATGATGAGATCGTGGACCGCATCTACACCCTGGAGAACGCCATGGAGACGCCCATCACCTCGCTGTATGTCTACGAATCCAGGGGGCAGAACCTGGTGCCGGACGGCCTGAAGCCGGGCGAGCAGATCCAGGTGAACGTCTCCGGGCGCTACCTGCACACCCCAAACCAGACCCTGTACACCGTGGAATTCGTATCAGGCGGCGAGACCTACGCCATCCGCACGCTGCACGTGGAGGACCTGTTCAACGTGCTGTACCTGAAGGGCACGGACGCGGTCTCCGGCGCGACGGTCGTCTCCTTCACCAATCCTGACGGCAGTGCGCAGCAGGTTGAGGAAGTGGAAGCGCCCGGCGAGGACGAGATCGTCACCCGGACCTACACGCTGGAGAACGCCATGGACAAAGAGATCACCGAACTGTACGTCTACAAGTCCAGGGGCGAAAACCTGGTGCCCGACGGTCTCCAGCCCGGCGAACAGGTGCAGGCCGAGGTTTTCGGCTACTATCTGCACACCCCCAACGAGACGCTGTACACCGTCGAATATACCACAGAGGGCGATAAGTTCGTCAACACCTACAGCATCCGGACGCTGCACGTCGAGGATCTGTTCGAGGTGCTCTACCTGACCGGTGCGGACGCCGTGGCGGGCGCGACGCCTGTCGCCTTCGCCAAGCCTGAGAAGTAAGGATCGACCAATGCCGCAGGGAAGCATGCCGTTCTCTGCGGCATTTCATCAAAAGCAATGAATCTGGATAAAATCGACAAAAGGCTTGGAATGGTGTTCGCTATTCTCTCCGCGGTGTTATTTGGCACAATGCCGCTGTTTACAAAGACCGCGTATGCCTATGGCTGCAACGCTTATACGGTGGCTTTTGGCAGATTCCTGGTCGGCGCGCTGGGAAGCGGGTTCATCATCGCAATGCTGCCCGACACCAGCTTCCGTGTCACGCGGTCTGAGATGGTCTCTTTTTGTGCCAGCGCGTCATCCGCAGGGAAAATCAGTCCCCATATATCGCCCTCCGGGAAGGGGAGATAATCATACTTTTTCCCATTCGGCGCATCGCAGATCACGGCAAAATCCAGCAGGCCTTTGTCCAGCTTTTCTGTCACCTGCTCGGTATCACCGCTGGTAATGTGGTATTGCAGGCCGGGATATTGCGCCTTGAGGATGCGCACTTCCCTGGCAAGATAGCGGATCTGATAGGATTCCGCGAGGCCGAAGTACAGCTCGCCGCCGGTGATGTCATCCAGCGACAGGAATTCCTTTTCGATCTTGTCAGCCATGGTCACCAGATTCTCCGCCCGGTCGCGCAACAGCACGCCTTCATCCGTCAAGGCGATACTGAAGCTGTGGCGAGTAAACAGTTTCTTGCCAAGTTCATCCTCCAGCGCCTTCAACGCCTTGGAAAGCGTCGGCTGGGTGACATGGAGCAGCTCTGCTGCGCGGGTCATGTTCTCCTCTCGGGCCACTGCCAGAAAGTATCGCAGGGTGCGTATTTCCACAGATCATCCCTCCGTTATTCTGATATAGAATATCATGATATTCATTATAACCATTAGCGAAGCCCTTTGCAAGCGTGTATAATAGGACTGCAAGCCAATGAGATGAAGGTACCGCATTGATGAACGTACAAAAGGAAAACCTGGTGATTGCGCTGTCCGACGCGGGTTTCAGCCAGGAGGCCATCGAAAAGGCGGAACGGCTTTGGGAGGCAGGTCGCGCCAGGGACTTGATCCAGCACCTTCGCCTCTGCCGGTGCGAGCTGATGGACATTCTGCACGAAAGCCAGAAGCGCGTGGATTGCGTGGACGCCCTGATCCGGCAAACCGAGAAAACAATGGAGACGAAATAGAGAAAGGAAGACATCGACCATGATCAAGCCCGAAGCATTGAAACTGACCCAGGAATGGGACAAGACTTTCCCGAGAAGCGACAAGGTGGAGCACAGCAAGGCGACGTTTGTGAACCGCTACGGCATCACGCTGGCGGCGGACATGTATGTGCCCAAGGGTGCAGAGGGCATGCTGCCCGCCATCGCGGTGTGCGGCCCCTTCGGCGCGGTGAAGGAGCAGTGCTCCGGGCTGTACGCACAGACGATGGCCGAGCGCGGCTTTGTGACCCTCGCGTTTGACCCGTCTTTCACCGGCGAGAGCGGCGGCCAGCCCCGCTACATGGCCTCCCCGGACATCAACACCGAGGACTTCATGGCGGCGGTGGACTTCCTGTCGCTGAACGAGAGGGTCGACCCGGAGCGTATCGGCATCATCGGCATCTGCGGCTGGGGCGGCATGGCTATCAACGCCGCCGCGCTGGACACCCGCATCAAGGCCACAGTGGCATCCACGATGTACGACATGACCCGTGTGAACGCCAAGGGCTACTTCGATTCCGAGGACAGCGAGGAAGCCCGCTACCAGAAGAAGGCCGCCATGTGCGCCCAGCGGCTTGAGGATTTGAAGGCCGGCGAATACAAGCTGGGCGGAGGCGTGGTGGACCCGCTTCCGGAGGACGCGCCCTTCTTCGTGAAGGACTACTATGACTACTACAAGACGCCCCGAGGATACCATCCCCGCTCGCTGAACTCCAACGGCGGCTGGAACGTGATTGGCTGCGAGAGCTTCATCAACCAGCCCATCCTGAAATACTCCAACGAGATCCGCTCCGC
>CACYZW010000128.1 GCA_902778995.1 uncultured Eubacteriales bacterium | reverse complement strand
GCCAGGGTGAGCCTGGACATCGACCGGTTTGAACCGTTGGATCCCCAGAAGCGCCTGACGGTTCAGGACCTCACCTGCGTGGATCAGGAGGGCATCACCGCGCTGGATCACGTCTCCTTCACCGCCTATGGCGGCGAAATACTGGGCATCGCGGGCGTGGCGGGCAGCGGCCAGAGGGAGCTGCTGGAATCCATCGCCGGTTTGTACCCCAAGGCCGGCGGCGAGATCATGTATTACCCGCCGGAGGGCGACGCGCAGGATCTGACCCGGATGAGCGCCATCGAGATCAGCCGACTGGGCATCAAGCTGTCCTGGGCCTGGTGGGGCCCATGGATATGGTCGACAACATGATGATCCGCAGCTACAGGAAGGGCGGCTTCTTCTGGGCCGACCGGCGAACCCCCAGGACCCTGGCCGAGAGCATCATCGGCACGCTGGAAATCGTCACCCCCGGCGTCTCCACGCCGGTGGGCAAGCTCTCCGGCGGCAACGTGCAGAAGGTGCTGCTGGGGCGCGAGATCGCCTCCGCGCCCAACGTGCTGATGGTGGCCTACCCCGTGCGCGGGCTGGACATCAACTCGGCCTACACCATCTATTCGCTGCTGAATGTGCAGAAGATCCGCGGCGTGGCCGTGCTTTGCGTGGGCGAGGACCTGGACGTGCTGCTGGCGCTGTGCGACCGGATAATGGTGCTCTGCGGCGGCAGGGTGACGGGCATCGTGGACGCCAGCACCGCCACCAAGGAACAGATCGGCCTGATGATGACCCATACGGAGAAGGGAGGCGCGCGCTGATGGCGAAGGGCAATCATGGCGTCCGCGAACCGCTGTTTCACATCTCCAAGCGCCAGGAGAGCAGCCTGTGGCTGGCGATCGTGGTGCGGCTTGTGGCGATACTGCTGGCGCTGATCGTCTGCGGCGTGGTGATCGTGGCGCTGACCGGGCTGAACCCGGTGCAGGTCTACGCCGCCATCATCGACGGCGCGGTGGGCTCCAGCCGGAGACTTTGGGTGACCATACGCGACACGCTGGCGCTGCTGCTGGTGGCCGTGGCCATCACCCCGGCGTTCAAGATGCGATTCTGGAACATCGGCGGCGAGGGCCAGGTGCTGATCGGGGCCACGGCCACCGCCGCAGTGATGATCAACCTGGGCGAGAAGCTGCCCGCTCCGGCGCTGTTCGCGCTGATGATCGGCGCCTCGCTGCTGGCGGGGATGATCTGGGGCGTGATCCCGGCGCTGTTCAAGGCCGGGTGGAACACCAACGAGACGCTGTTTACGCTGATGATGAACTACGTGGCGATGCAGATCGTGTCCTTCTGCATCGTGTTCTGGGAAAACCCGGTGGGCTCCAACAGCGTGGGCATCATCAACTCGTCCAGCAAGGCGGGCTGGCTGCCGCCGCTGTTCGGCTTGACCTACGGCTGGAACCTGGTGATCGTGGTGGCGGTCACGGCGTTCATATACGTCTACCTGCGCTATTCCAAGCAGGGCTATGAGATTGCCTATGTAGGCCAGAGCGTGAACACCGCCCGCTATGCCGGCATCAACGTGAAGCATGTCATCGTTCGCACGATGGCCATCTCCGGCGCGCTGTGCGGGCTGGCCGGGTTCATACTGGTCAGCGGCGCGGGCCACACCATATCCACCACACTGGCCGGGGGGCGCGGCTTTACCGCCATCGTGGTGGCGTGGCTTTCCAAGCTGAACACCTTCACGATGATGATCGTGTCCTTCCTGCTGACCTTCATGGCCAAGGGCGCGATACAGATTGCCAGCCAGTTCAGCCTGAACGAGAACGCCAGCGAGATCATCACCGGCATATTGCTGTTCTTCGTGCTGGGCTGCGAGTTCTTTATCAACTACAGGGTGGAATTCCGCCACCGCCGCAGGGAGGGCTGAGCCATGGGCGCGATCATCATATTCCTTCAGAACGCCATTCGCCAGGGCATCTGCATACTCTTCGGCGCGAACGGCGAGATATTGACCGAGAAATCGGGCAACCTGAACCTGGGCGTGCCCGGCATGATGTACATGGGCGGCATCGCCGGACTGGCCGCGGCCTTCATGTACGAACGGGCGGTTGAGACGCCCAATGCCGTCGTGGGCATGCTGCTGTCCCTGGCCGCGGCGCTGGCTGCGGGCGCGCTGGGCGGTTTGGTATTCAGCGTGCTGACCATCTCCCTGCGGGCCAACCAGAACGTCACCGGCCTGGCGCTGACCACCTTCGGCGTGGGCCTGGGCAACTTCTTCGGCGGGTCGCTTTCCAAGCTGGCGGGTGGCGTGGGCCAGATCTCCACCGCCGTTACGGCCAGCGCCTACCGGACGAAGCTGCCGCTGCTGTCGGGCATTCCGGTGGTGGGCGACGTGCTGTTCAGCTACGGGCTGCTGACCTACCTGGCCGTGGCGGTGTCCATCGTGCTGTCCTGGTATCTGAACCGCACGCGGCAGGGCCTTTGCCTGCGGGCGGTGGGCGAGAATCCCGCCACTGCCGACGCCGCCGGCATCAACGTTTCGCTGTACAAATACGTTTCGACGCTCGTCGGCGGGGCCATCTGCGGGCTGGGCGGCCTGTATTTCGTGATGGAGTACTCCGGCGGCACCTGGACCAACAACGGCTTCGGCGACCGGGGCTGGCTGGCCGTGGCGCTGGTCATCTTCGCCCGCTGGCGTCCGCTGAACGCCATATGGGGCTCGCTGCTGTTCGGCGCGCTGTACATACTCTATCTGTACATCCCCGGACTGGACCGCAGCGCTCAGGAGATATTCAAGATGCTGCCCTACGTGGTCACGATCGTGGTTCTGATTTTGACCAGCCTGCGCAAGAAGAAGGAGGATCAGCCTCCGGAGAGCCTGGGCCTGCACTACTTCCGTGAGGATCGGTGATTAACTCAATTTTATAATTCAATTTTCTTCCTGCGGGGGTATTCCCTTTTGAGCCAATGTAGTGTATAATGGCAGAGAATAAAGCACGGAGGTAACGATCATGGCGAAATTTGTTTGCGACGCTTGCGGCTGGGAATATGACGAGGAACTGGGAAGCCCGGATAACGGCATTGCCCCCGGCACCAAGTTTGCCGACCTGCCCGACGACTTTGTATGCCCCCTGTGCGGCGTGGGCAAGGACATGTTCTCCGAAGCATAATTGAGCAGAAACCAACCGACATCCGTAGGGGCGCCGTTGCGGCGTCCGCCCTGTACAAACCGAAGCGACTGTACCCGGCGGGCGGCGAAATGACGCCCCTGCGATCGTATATCCAGACAGTATCTCCGGACAATATCCCCAGACAATATCTCCAGCAAAGGAGGCTTTGCCATGCATTACGAATTTGACGTGGCGGTGCTCGGCGGCGGGCCCGGCGGCTACGAATGCGCGATACGCTGCGCCCAGCTGGGCCTGAGGACGGCCCTCGTGGAGGCGCGGGAGCTGGGCGGCACCTGCCTGAACCGGGGCTGCATTCCCACAAAGGCGCTGCTGCACGGCGCGGAGCTCTATGCGGAGGCGAAGGCCGGGGGCGACTTCGGCCTGATCACGGACGGACTGACGCTGAACTATCCCCGGCTGGCGGCCTACAAGGACGACAAGGTGATGAAGCTGCGCACCGGCATCGAGGCGCTGGAAAAGGGCCACGGCGTCGAGGTGGTTCGAGGCTTCGGCAGATTGGTTGGGCCCAACGCCATGGATGTGGCGGGGCGCAGGCTCACCTACGACAAGCTGATACTGGCCACGGGCAGCGAGCCATCGAAGCCTCCGGTTCCGGGCATGGAGACCGCCCACACCAGCGACGACGTGCTGTCGGCCACCAACATGCCCAGCGGGGCCGTCATCATCGGCGGCGGCGTGATCGGCATAGAATTTGCCACGCTTCTGGCGTGCCTCGGCAGGAAGGTGACGGTCATCGAGATGATGCCGGACATACTGCCCGGCTGTATTCCGGAGATCACGGGCAAGCTGAAGGCCCTGTTGAAAAAGCAGGGCGTGGAGTTCATATTGGGCGCGAAGGTCGTCGAGGTGGTGAAGGGGCGCGCCGTGCGCTTTGAAAAGGACGGCGTCACGGACGAGCGGCAGTCCGCCACGGTGATCGTCTGCGCGGGCAGAAGGCCCATGACGGCGGATTGCGGGCTGGAGACCATCGGGCTGGCGACGGATCGCCGGGGCTACATCGAGGTGGACGATCACCTGCGCACCGCCGTGAAGGACGTATACGCCATCGGCGACATCACCGGCAAGATCCAGCTGGCCCATGTGGCCTCGGCCCAGGGCATGGTCGCCGCCGCGAACTGCGCCGGGAAGGACGAGACGATGCGCTACGACAGGGTACCCTCCTGCATATACACCTCCCCGGAGATCGCCTGGGTGGGCATGACCGAGGACGCGGCGAAGGCGGCGGGCCATGAGGTCGCCGTGGGCAGCTTCAACGTGGCCGCCAACGGGCGCAGCCTTGTGATGAACGAGGCCGTTGGGTTGATAAAGCTCATATCGGACCGGGTGGACGGAAGGGTGCTGGGCTGCCAGATCATGGCGCCCCGGGCCACCGACATGATCGCGGAGATTGCCGCCGTGCTGGAGCTGGGCGGCACCGTGGAACAGCTGTCGAGGGTCATCCATCCCCATCCCACCGTCTCGGAGATCATTGGGGAGGCTGCGCACGACGTGGAAGGGCTGAGCGTGAACGCGATGCCCAGAAAATAAGCTTCAGAGGTCGATGATATGCGCCTGAACGAGAAATGTGTCGCATGCATGCTGGGAAAGAAGCTGAACGCGTATCCCGATGGGGCCGCGTCGGAGCGTGTGGCGGAATACCGGCGCAGGGTGCGCTCGGCTATTGAGAACGGACGGGCGCTCAGTTCGCCGGAGGTGAACGCCGAGGTCGGCACCATCTATCGGGAGCTGTTCGGCCCGGAGCGCGACTATACCGGGATCAAGCGCCGCTTCAACGCGCTGATGCTGGGGCTTGAACCGGAGATGCAGGCCGATGTGGACGCGGCGAGCGATCCGCTGGCGCGGGCGGTGCAGTACGCCATGGCGGGCAATTTCATCGACTTTGCCGCGCTGGGGAACGTGGACGAGGGCGAGCTGCGCCTACGGCTGGATGGGGCGGCGAACATGGCCGTAGACGGCGACATGCTGGAAGCGTTGCGAAGCGAGGCGCTGTCTGCTCGGCGGCTGGCGATGTTTACGGACAACTGCGGGGAGATTGTGGCCGACAAGATATTGCTGCGCACCCTGCGGCGGCTGAACCCGGCGTTGCACGTTGCGGTGATCGTGAGGGGCGCGCCCGTGGTGAACGACGCCACGCTGGAGGACGCGGTTCAGGTGGGCATGAACGAGGTGGCTGACGCGGTAATTGGCAGCGGCTGCATCATGGCGGGGACGGTGCTGAACCGCCTCGGCGAGGCGGCCATGGCCGAGGCGGAAGCCGCAGATCTGATGATCGCCAAGGGACAGGCGAACTATGAGGGACTGTCCGGCTGCGGCAGGAATGTCTTTTACATCTTCATGTGCAAGTGCGAGCTGTTCACGCGGCGCTTTGGCGTCGGGCTGTTTGGCGGTGTGCTGACGCGAGAGGACAGGATCTGACTGGACGCTTTGGGAGAAATCAGCGTTCTGCGAGCGCATTAAAGGAGAACAAAATGACGGCACTGAGAGACAAGCGGGGCCTGACGGAGGCCGAGGCCATAGCAGAGTACCGAACGAAGAACTATCCCAGGCCGGCGCTGACGGCGGACATCTGCGTGTTTGCCCGATCCGGCGCGGGGTGGAAGCTGCTGCTGATTCGCAGGGGCGGGCATCCGTACCTGGGCTGCTGGGCGCTGCCGGGGGGCTTTGCGGACCAGGGGGAGAGCATTGAGGCCACCGCCGCCCGTGAGCTTCGGGAGGAGACGGGCCTGACGGGGCTGGATTTGAGACTGGTGGGCATATACAGTGCGCCGGGGCGCGACCCCAGGGGCTGGACGGTGTCCGCAGCCTACGGAACCCGGGTGGAGACCCCGCTGAACGCCGTGGCCGACGACGACGCGGCGGAGGCGGGCTGGTTTGACGTGACCCTGACGAAGGACGGCTCCGGGACGGTTGTCTTGCCCGAGGGCGAACGGCTGGCCTTCGATCACGGGGCCATCATCGCGGACGCCGTCGCAAGGATATTATAGAGCATGAATGATACCAAGGAGGGCGAACCCATGGCGGACATCGCAAACATCTACCGCGCCGACGACGGGCGCTACCAGGGCATGACCTACAACCGCGTGGGCAGGAGCGGCCTGAAATTTCCGGCGGTATCGCTGGGTTTTTGGCACAATTTCGGATCGAACGGAAATTATGACAACATGAGGGCCATGTGCCGCACGGCCTTTGACAACGGCATCACCCAGTTCGACCTGGCGAACAACTATGGCCCCGTCTACGGCAGCGCGGAGGTCAACGCGGGCCGCATCCTGCGGGAGGATTTCAAGCCGTACCGGGATGAGCTGGTGATCGCGTCGAAGGCCGGCTACGACATGTGGGACGGCCCCTATGGCAACTGGGGCAGCCGGAAATACCTGGTCGCAAGCTGTGACCAGAGCTTGAAGCGGCTGGGGCTGGACTATGTGGACATCTTCTATCACCACCGCATGGACCCCGAGACGCCGCTGGAGGAGACCATGGAGGCACTGGACTTCATCGTCAAGAGCGGCCGGGCGCTGTACGCGGCCATTTCGAACTACGACAAGGCCAATACCGAGCGGGCGGTGGAGATCATGCGGCAGCTGCACTGCCCGCTGATCGTGAACCAGCGCCGCTATTCCATATTTGATCGCGGCATCGAGCGGGACGGGGTGAAATCCTGGTGCCGCCGGAACGGCATGGGCATCATCGCGTTCAGCCCCCTGGCCCAGGGACTGTTGACGGATCGCTATCTGAAGGGCATACCCGCCGACAGCCGCATCGGCCGGGACGGGCGCTTCCTGAAGGCGGACAGCCTGACCGAAGAGCGCCTTGCACAGATTCGCGCCCTGGACGCCCTCGCCAGGGAGCGCGGGCAGACGCTGGCGGAGATGGCGCTGGCATGGATATTGAAGGACGGCGACGTGTGCTCGGTGCTGATTGGCGCGTCCCGGCCGGAGCAGATATTGGACAATGTGAAGGCTTTGCAAAATTGCAAATTCACCGATGAGGAGCTGGGCAGGATCGACGAGATATGCGGGTGAAGGGTTTGAAAAGAGGCGCGTGAACCGGAATGCCGGCATAAAGGAAAGGGGCTGTCTCAAAAGAGAGGCAGCCTCTTTAATATAAAGAAGGAGAAAAAAGTAATGCCAGGTCTTGCGCAGACCTGGCAGCGTTGTTAGAATTAAG
>CACYZW010000127.1 GCA_902778995.1 uncultured Eubacteriales bacterium | reverse complement strand
TCCCTGCCGCCCGCTTCAGTTCTCTCTTCGTGTACATTCCTCTGTCTCCTTTGTCAGTGTGTCTGCTAAGGGAAATAGGAACGCTAACAGGTGGGGTGAAGTATTTCTCTTAGCAATACTTATTATACTCTGGGATACAGTCGAAATATGCCGGATCCTGTAAGAGAAAGCAAAAAAATATCCCCACGCCCCGAATCAAGGTGCAGGGATGGATTCAACGTTCATCGATCATGACTTCCAATACTCTCAACAGCCGCCGCTGCTCGTCAACCGGGAGAACCTGCAGCTTCCGGGAGATAGAGCCGCTTTCCTGGCTTGTCGTTACATCCAGAACGTCGGCGAGGAGCTGATTGGCGTCACACTGGAGCGCATTGGCTATGGCGACGAAGGTGTTCAATTTCGGTGTCTTAAACCCGCACTCGACATTGCTGATATATTTGGTAGACAGATCAACCATTTGTGCAAGTTCTGCCTGCGTGAGACCGCGGGTCTTTCGCGCTTCCTGTATCCGTCTGCCCACTTTCTGAGCGTCCACACAATTCCCCCCTTATAGGCAGTAGGCTATCTGTTAGAAAGTATACTGTCCGGGAATCGCGGGTTAAATCCACCAATAGATGGGTGTATTTCTATAAGAAATACAAGAGACAAAAAAAGGCTCCCCGAAGAGAGCCGCAAACCACATCATACCCTCACATCTTCGCCACTGGTCAGCGTGAACACCATCCCATCTTCAAACACCGTCACCTTTTCAACCATGCTTCCCCAGAGGTTCACCGTGAAGTCCTCCCCGGCGGTTTCCAGGGCGGCGACCAGCGTCTCAATCCGCCGACCGCAAAGTTGCCGCTTCTGGATCTCCGCTTCCACCGTTTTCACTTCGACATCCAAACGGCCGTATTCGCTGGCCAGTTCATCGGCGCGCTTCTGGTACTCGGCCTGGTCCTGTGCGACCCTGGCATTCTGTGATATCTCTTTCTCATAACTCCCACTCACTCCGCCCCGCTCTGCTTCCAGCCGTTCCTTTTCCTGTTCCAGATCCCCATAGTCCATTACGTCGGCATAAATCTCTCTCAGATTGACAATCTGAGCCTGTTTATCCATCTGCCGGAGCATCCGTTCAAAGCCCTTTTGTATCTCCTCTTCCGTCACCGTGGACGTGCCGCACTTTTTCTCCCCGTCGTATTTACCGTTGCACTGCCACACAACCTTCCGGTAGGGGGCGTTGCTGTGCCAGACCTTGGAGCCGTAAATCTCCCCGCATTCACCGCAGTAGATTTTGCCGGAGAAGATGAAAGCAACACCGGTGCGATGGGGCTCTCCGTCACATGCTTCCCTGACAACTTTACAGACATAGACTAATCCGGTTCCTTGTCCTTATTCAAGAGATTCCTGATTTTCTCAGTGACGCGCCGGGCGCATGTGTGGTCTCCACCGCTGGCTGTCACGCCGACCACGACATTTTCTTCCCGAACAATGCCCGGAAAGTAAAAATCGCACAGCGTCCTGTCGCTTGAGGCATTCACGGGGATGTCACGAAGCCTGCAATCATCGCAGATCGTGGCGTTCAGTTCGGCATCGTCGGTCGCAGCGAGGACAATATCTGCGCCGCTGATGTCCGTCATTTCATAAGCCCTTCGGATGAGGCGCAGCCTGCCCGCGACAGCCAACGCTTCAATATCTGAATGGACTTCCGGCGAGATGACGGTGATGTGCGGTGTAAACTGCGACAGCACAGCCACGCGGCGGGCAGCGATTTTGCCTGCGCCGACCACGACCACATGCCTTGCGGAAAGGTCGATGAACAATGGAAAACAGGGATACTCCGGCATGATTATTTCCTCTTCTTTTTCACAAAATGGTTCAGCACACCGCCTACGATGATGATTGCCAGTGATATATACAGCACCTTCTTGGCGGCCTCCTGGGGGATCTGGCTCTTGTCGCCCAGGGACTCAGAATAGAAGGTCAGCGTGTATTCGATCTCCAGGGGATCGCCCATGGCTGTGGTATCCGCGATGACCTCCATTGGCTCGTCCATCGCTGTGATGGGAATCTCGAAGGTAGAATTGCCGCCGTCTGTGGTCAGATTTTCATAGATGGTCTCGCCAATGACCATGTAATCGTAGTAGGGGCTGCTCCAGAGCAGGCGGGCTTAGGCCTTGCCCTCGCGCACGATCAGCAGTGTGGGAGAGCTGACGTTCGCCCTGCCGCTGCCGCCCGCAAGGTTGACCTCTATAGAGTACTCTCCATCGGAGCGCGGTAGGGAGACCGGCTCCAGAGGCGCTGGCCTGGCCGCTTCCGCTTCATCGTCGTCCAACGCTGCTTCGCCGTCCGGTGCAAATGCGATGATGGCCTTTTCTACCAGCTCATAGTCGGGCAGCTCGAAGGCCAGCGCATCCTCCGGCAGCGCCGAAGCGTCGATCAACAGCTGCCGGTCGTACCACGTTTGCCGGTTTCGGCTATATGCCGCGCATTCAAAGGGCGCATTGAGCGCCGGGACGGGAATGGTGAACACCGTGAAGCGCTGTCCCTCGTCCCCGGGAATCCAGTCTCCCTCCGGAGTGTTGCCCGCCTGCTCCGCTGTGCCCATGTAGACGTACAGGTAGCTGCGGCTGCCGATGGTGATATTGGCCGTCATCTCGTCGCCGCGCACGGTCAACTCCGCCTCGATGATCTTGAAGAACACCGAGGTCGATTCCACCTCCACGGCATAGGTACCGTCGGCGATGTCCCGGCCGTAGATGGGGACCATGCCATAGCGGCCGACCTTGCGATCCCGAATGGATCGCTCAGCCTTTGCCTGGCGTTCTGTATAGTCTGTTTCTTCGGGGTCAATATGGTCACAGCGAGCGCAGACTGAAATGAAAGCAGCAGCATCGCCAGCAGGAGCCACAATCCCAGTCTCTGTCCTCTATGTCGCATCGTTCACAACCCCCGCTTGAATTCGTCTCGCGTGTCGCGCATGCCTGATATACAAATCGCGCACAGCCTGATATTCGCCCATGCCCTTGAGAATGCACTCCGTCTGAATCCCTGTCGCGCTGATCTGAGATTTCCATGACTCCGGCCCGTCGCCCGCCATGTCCCTGACCGCGTGCCCGCCTGCGACCACCAGCAGCGGCGCGATGGTAACCTTCCGCGGCTTTCTGGCGTTTATACGCGCCAACACCGGCGCGATGCCGGGCTCATGCTCCACGGTTCCCACGCAGATGTTGGCGTGCCCGTTTTCCCTGAATCGCTTGTCCAGCAGTTCATAGGAGGCGAAGGAGCTCCGGGCACTTCCGTGGCCCATCAGCGCGAGCAGTTCGTCATCCCGTAATTCGGCATATGTGAAGATGATCGCGTCCGCGAGATCGGACAGGCTTTCGACATCCGCCAGCAACGGATCGCCCATATTGAGAACATCAAAGCGTTTGGCATAAGCGGATATCGCCTGTCGAACGGCCTCATATTCGCCGCCCACCATCATATGGGTGGGCTGAACGAGCAGATCTGTCACACCGTCCCCAAGTATCCTCTCCATGGCTTCGGAAACGGAATCGATTTGAATTCCCTTCTCAGCTTGCAGTTTCCTGCGGATCATTCCGCTGGTCCAAGCCCGATAGAAGGCGCGTTCCGGAAAGGCTGTCCGTAGATCCGTTTCAATCTCATCAATGGTTTTCTTGCGCGTCTCCTCATAGGCAGTCCCAAAGCTGACTACCATAAGTGCGGTTCGATTCATCATAGCACCTCGTCACAGGTTTTTCTTGCGATAGATAAAAACCACCGAAATCACGCCAAACACGATCAGGTAAGCCAACAGCACTGCGAAGCCGAACCAGCCCGGCGCTTCGCCATTGGAAATGGCCCGGATCATGCCGCTGGCCTGGGAAAGAGGCAGCAAGGAGATCACCTGCCTGAACCCGGCGGGCATTTGGTCGGTAGAGAAGAAGGTGTTGCACAAAAACGACATCGGCATGATGATGTAAGAGGTGAAGCGCGGCGCGTCAGTATAGCTCTTGGCCAGAAACGACATCACCAGCGCGATGGTGGAAAACACCGTGCCGTTCAGAAACATGATGAGTATGGAGACCCCGTTGAAGATCAGATTTGTACGGATGGGAGATGTCAGCAGCAGTATGATGCCGCCCGCATACATGCCCCGCAGGCTGCCGCCGATGACCTGCCCCAGTATGAACTGCCACAGCGGCGTGGGCGACACCATGATCTGATCCAGCGCCTTTTCATACAACCGCTGCACGCTCATGTTCTGGGCAATGGCGGAGAAGGAACCCGTCATGGTCGCCATGGCCACGATGCCTGGGATCAGGAAGTGCAGGTAGGGCTCCCCATGGGAGGTGGTTTGGATGCCCATGCCAAATATGATCAGGTACATCAGCGGGGAGATCATCGCCGCAACGGTGATCTTGTAAAAGTCCCGCTTGAACTCCACCCATTTTTCCCAAAGAACGGTAATAATGCCCATCTACAGCTTCCTCCCCGCCACATCCACGAACACGTCCTCCAGCGTCGTGGCCCTCAGCGCCGCGTCCCTGCCCGCCTTTGAGAGATAGGCGATCGCTTCGTCACGGTTGTGAAAATACCGGCTGACCAGATTGTCCTGAGAAGTCTCATCCACCGCGAACGCGCCCAACTCCTGAATCAGGTTTTCAGGGCTGTCCAGCTTTTGCAGCTTCCCCTGATTGATGAGCGCCACTCGGCCACAAAGCGCCTGAGCCTCCTCGATGTAGTGGGTGGTCAGCACGATGGTCATTTTATCGCTGTTGACCCGCCTGAGCAGGTTCCACATCTGCCGCCTTGACAGAGCGTCCATGCCCGCCGTGGGCTCGTCCAGCAACAGTATCTCCGGCTCGATCATCAGCGCCCGGCAGATCATCAGTTTGCGCTTCATGCCGCCGGACAGGTGCCGCACTGTGCGATGGCGATACTCGATCAGACCGGCGAATTCCAACAGCTCGTCGGTCTTTTGCTTGATGACCTTCCGGGGGAGGAAGTACAGCCGCCCCTGGTACTCCATAACCTCGTCCATGTTCATGTCCTGGCGCATGGAATATTCCTGGGTGATGACCGACAGCTTGCGCTTTTGTTGGCTGGCCTTGCGGTCCAGCCTCTGCCCGTCGATCAGTATTTCTCCTTCCGTAGGCAGCAGCACCGTGGACATCATGGAGATGGTGGTGGTCTTGCCAGCGCCGTTGGGGCCAAGGAGTCCAAAGAACTCCCCGGTCTCGATGCGCAGACTCAGATGATCCACCGCCGTGAAGCCATCAAACTTCTTGGTCAGATTCTTAAGCTCAATCATGGTTTTCCTTTGCGATAATCAAAGAGAAGTAGCCCGCGTCATCCGGAATCTCGTCCAGGCTCCGGTACAGCTTCTCATTCTCCATGCTGCAATTCTCCACCATCTGGACCTTTCGTCCGCTCTTTCTGAGCATTTCCTTCACGGCAGCCATCTGGCTGGCGGACTTCATCAGCACATAGGTGCCCGGCTGCTCCAGCGCGTGGTCCAGCTTGTGCACTGCGGGCACCACGTGCAGCTGCTCGTCCCACTCCACCAGTGGCAGGCCCAGCCGCGCCGCCGCGGCACAGAAGGAGCTGATCCCCGGCACCAGCTCCACCTGGTAGCCATCCGCCTCCAGATAGTGCTGGATGTAGCTGAATGTGCAGTAGATCGTCGGGTCGCCCAGGGTGATATACACCAGGTTTCTGCCCGTATCTAATATGCCCTCTACCAGCTTCGCGGCCTTCTGATGCTCTTTGTCGATCAGTTCACGGTCCTTGAAGATTGGCATGTAGATGGGCACCAGCTCCTTTTCGGCGATCTCGGGCACCACGCCTGCCGCGATCTTGTAGGCCACTGCCTCCTTCGGGTTCTTCCCGGGCACGGCGATCACGTCGTTCTCCCGGATCAGTTTCGCCGCCTTGTAGGTCATCAGTTCAGGGTCACCGGGGCCAACGCCCACGCCATAAGCGATTCCGCGCATATCAATGCTCTCCTTTTCGTTTGTCCTTCAATTCACGGGCGGCTTCCTCCACCCGCTTTACCAGGGCTTCCAGCGTCGCCTTTTCGGAGACCCACGTCCGCATGCCGCGCTTCTGCGCCTCAGCGGCGGTCTGCCTGCCGATGCAGACGGCGTTCACCCGGCTGACATCCACATCCGGCACGGCGGCGGCAAAGCCCCGTACCGTGGAGGCGCTGGTGAACACCGCGAAATCCACGTCGGCCATCAGGCCCTCGGCGTCCGGGGTGACGGCGTATTCCGTGTCGTAGGTGGCGACATCGGTGACGGTCAGATTCTCGCCCTTCTCCAGTTCCTCGATCAGTTCATGGTTGCCGATGGCCGCCCGGGGGATGAGGATGCTGGAACCCGGCGCGCAGACATCTCGAAGCTCCCGGCCCAGCGTCTCGCCATCATATACCGACGGAAGGAAGTCCGCCCGCAGGCCGTATTTTAGCAGCGCCTTCTGCGTTCCCTGACCGATGGCCGCCAGCTTCACGTCGCCCAGCGCCCGCAGGTCGCGCAGCGCGATCAGCCGGTCGAAGAATATGCTCACGCCGCTGGGACTGGTAAACACCAGCCACTCGTAGCCGCCTCTGGAAAGGCGCTCGATGGCCGCGTCCACCGCCGTCATGTCCTTCACCGGGATGGTGCGGATTGAAGGCAGCTCCAGCACCTCCGCGCCCTTTTCCCGAAGCATGTTCGACAGCGTGGAGACCAGTTCTTTGGGCCGGGTGACCAGCACCCGGACGCCCGCCAGGGGCCGCTTTTCCGCCCAGCCGAAGGCGTCCGCCAGACCGCACACCTTCCCTACGACGATGATCGCCGGGGTCTGTATGGCCCTCTCCGAGCACACCCTTTGAAGTGTGCCAACCGTGGCGCTCACCCGTTCATCAGGTCCGGCAGCGCGGCGATGCCCATCAGGAAGATGAGCGTTCCCCGGGTGCGCACCAGCGCGTCGAAGTCGATGTCGTAGCTGTGGTCCGCCCGGCGATGCCCGGTGATGAGGTGCACCGAGGAACAGAAATCCCTGTGCGTCACGGGGATGCCGTTGTAGGCCGGAACCGCGAAGGCGCTGGTGATGCCCGGCACGATCTCAAAGGGTATGCCGTGCTCCACCAGCAGCTCCAGCTCCTCGCCGCCACGCCCGAACACGAACGGGTCGCCGCCCTTCAGGCGCACCACGCGCCTGCCCTCGAGCGCCTCCTCCAGCAGCACCTTATTGGTCTCCTCCTGCCGCAGGAAGTGATTGCCCGAGCGCTTGCCCGCGAAGATCCGCTTCGCGCCCTCCGGGATCAGTCCCAGCACGCCGCCTGAGACGAGGGCGTCGTAGACCACGACCTCCGCCTACGAGAGCACCTCGCGGCCCTTCAGCGTCATCAAGCCCACGTCGCCGGGACCGGCCCCGACCAGCCAAACCTTGCCCGCCATGGTTTACGCCTCCCTTCCATCCCGCAGCGATTGCGCGAGGGTTATGCCCAGCTTTTCGGCCTCACCGCGCAGGCCCTCAATGGACCCCTTGCGCCAGCTGCCGTCCGATTCCTCCCAGTACAGGCCCGTCAGATAGACGCTTTCGCCGTCCAGCGCCGCGTGGGCGCACACCGGCGAGGTGCATCCGCCGTCCAGCTGACGCACAAAGGCGCGCTCTGCCGTCGCGGCGCACCAGGCGTCGGCGTCGGCGTAGCCGTCCAGCAGCGCCCGGTCGAAGTCCGCCCGGCCCTGTACGGCCATGATACCCTGGCCTGCGGCGGGAATGATCTCGTCCACGCCGAAATATCGGCTTATGCGGTTCTCCAGTCCCATGCGCTTCAGGCCTGCCGCCGCCAGCACCAGCGCATCGAACTGGCCCTCGTCCAGCTTGCGAAGCCGGGTTTGCAGGTTGCCCCGCACCGGCCTGATCTCGCAGTCCGGGAAGAGCGTCTTCAACTGGATGGCCCGCCGCAGGCTGGACGAGCCGATAATAAGGTTAGGTTTCATCTCAGCCCCTGCCCGGAGCACCAGCGCGTCCCGCGGATCCTCCCGGCGGGAGCAGCACAGGATCGGCAGGTCCTGCGGCACCTCCATGGGCATGTCCTTCAGGCTGTGGACGGTCACGTCCGCCCGATGTTCCCGCAGGGCGATGTCCAGTTCCTTCACGAACAGCCCCTTGCCGCCCACCTTGTCCAGCGTCCTGTCCAGTATCCTGTCTCCGGTGGTCTTCATCGTCAGCAGTTCCACGTCCATTCCGGCATGCTTCGATTTCAGGAAATCCACCACCGTCATGCTCTGCACCACCGCGAGCTGGCTCTCGCGGCTGCCCACGATTATTCTTTCCTTCATAATGACCACTCCGTCAGTTTATTGCGTCAACGCACGCCCTTCCGGGCGCTCTCCAGGGCGGGTCGCAGCCGCAGGGACAACAGCGCGGCCACCACGCAGAGCCCTACGTCCGGCAGGAAGGTGCTCATGCAGCCGACGATGGCGATGCCCAGGCCCCATTCCGCGGGCGTCTCCAGCACGCAGGAATACATGAAATAATAATACGCGATGCCGACGAAATAGTAAACCACCAGGCCCGCCAGCGCCGCGATCATCAGCTTGACGAATTCGCTGCCGGCTTTCTGCCGGGAACCTCCGCCGAGGCCCCTGGACAGCACGCCGATTACGAAGGCCGCCGGTATGAAACCCAGCAGAAAGCCGAAACCCGCGCGGAAGATATACTGCGGGCCGCCGCCGTGCACGAACACCGGCACACCGGCCAGGCCGATGATGACATAGGCCGCCACGCTCATGGCGCCCATCTTCGCGCCCAGCAGGAACCCTGCCAGCAGCACGAACAGCCACTGCAGTGAAAACGTAAATGGATAGGGCTCGGTGGGTATCGTGATCCTGATAAATGCCCCCACGGCAATGAGGGCGGTGAAGAGGCCGCACAGCACGATGTCGATGGTGCGCATTCTTCTGTTCCCGGTTGTCGTCATATCAAACTCTCCTTATTCTTCCTTTCTATATAAAAAACCATGGCGGCGACGCCGAAGCGCACCGCCATGGCCGAGTATTCCCATGACAAAACGGATAGAGCCTTCGGCTCTCCCCTCTTGCAGCAGTTCTTCTGACTTGCGCATGGACTCTCGTCCGGTTGACGCGGCCTTCTCAGGTTTCCCCAATGACCGGCTTTCGCCTCGCGTCACCCATC
>CACYZW010000126.1 GCA_902778995.1 uncultured Eubacteriales bacterium | reverse complement strand
GCATGTGCCATTACTGATACCTCTCTTTATATGTTGATATCAGTATAGCACAAATACGAAGAAATGGCTACTTATTTATTTTTTGTCGTACTAGTTCCTAGTTCCCAGTTCCTAGTTCCCAGTTCCTAGTTCCCAGTTCCTAGTTCCCAGTTCCCAGTTCCCAGTTCCTAGTTCCTAGTTCCTAGTTCCTAATTCCTAGTTCCTCATTCCTAATTCCTAATCCCTATCCCACCTCGCACGATATGCTGAACATGCCCGTCGCGCCGTCGCGGTTGGCGACGCAGACGGAGGCGTCCACCTGGGGCTCTATGCCCGCCATTTGCAGGATCAGCTCGCAGGAGCGCATGGCCAGCTCCGGAAAGTTGTTCTCCTTGCTCAGGTGGCCGAGTATGATCTGGCTGGTGCCGTTGCGCACCAGCTCGGCGGCCACATGTCCCGCGTCCTCGTTGGAAAGATGGCCGCGGCGGGAGGCGATGCGCTTTTTCAGCTCGTAGGGATAGGGGCCGGCCCTGAGCATGTCGGGGTCGTAGTTGGATTCCAATATGACGGCGTCCGCGCCCATCACGTGCTTCAGCCAGCTGTCCTTGATGCAGCCCAGGTCCGTGGCGATGGCCAGCTTTGCGCCGTGCAGCTGGAAGGTATAGCCCACCGATTGGTTGGAATCGTGGGGCGTGGGAAAGGGCGTGACGTCGATGGGGCCGATGAAAAAATCCTGTTCCGGCTCGAATATGACGCGGTTTTTTTCGCTGATGGCGCCGATTTTGCTGTACATGCCCTGCCAGGTGCCCTCGGTGGCGTAGACGGGGAGGTCGTACTTCCTGGAGAGTATGCCAATGCCCTTGATGTGGTCGATGTGCTCGTGGGTGACGAGTATGGCGCTCAGGCGCTTCGGGTCGACGCCCATGCGCGTCAGTTCGCCGGTCACCCGGTTGCCGGACATGCCGGCGTCCACCAATATGTGTACGTCGTCGCAGCCCACGTAGGTCGCGTTGCCGCTCGAGCCGCTGAAGAGCGGCGAAAAGCGCAATTCCATGCTAATTTCCTCTCTGATTTCCCGCTCTGACCCCTGTGAGGTCGAAGTCAGGAATGTATTTTTCGTCCGAGGACGACAGCTCCTGTACAAAACCGTCCTCCAGCCCCAGGGCGATCAGGTGATCGACCACCATGTCGTATTCCTGCTGGGTGAGCCTGCGGTTCAATTCGTCCAGGCCGCGAAGGTCGCCGAAGGGCAGGTATTGGGCCATCAGGGAGACCCACGCGCCGGGCAGTTCCCCGGCAATCCAGTCGAGTATGGCCATCGATTCGCGGGCGCACCCCGGCAATATCAGGTGGCGCACGATGGTGCCCCGGCGTATGACGCCGCTTTCGTCCAGCTCGACCGGTCCGGTCTGGCGCAACATCTCCTTCAGCGCAGGCCCCGCAAAGTCGAAATAATCCCTTGCGGCGGAGTATTTTCCGGCGGAATCGGGATCGATGTACTTCAAATCTGGCAGGTAGACCTGTACTTTTCCCTCGAAGCGCCTTAAATTGTCGACTTTTTCATAGCCGCCGCTGTTCCAGACGACGGGCACGGGCAATCCGCCCGCCAGGGATTCGAGTATGGCCTCGGCGAAGTGGGTGGGGTTGACGAGATTGATATTGTGAACGCCCTGTTCGATCAATTCAAAGTAGATTTCCCGAAGGCGCGAAACGCTGATGGCTTCGCCGTAGCCGCCGTGGGAGATGGGATAGTTCTGACAGAAGCGGCAGCGCAGCGCGCAGCCGCTGAAAAACACCGCGCCGGAGCCCCTTTCGCCGCTGACGACCGGCTCCTCGTCGAAGTGGGGCGCGGCCCTGGCGATGACGGGGTTCGCGCCCATGCCGCAGTAGCCGCGCCCCTCGTCCCCCCTGAGCGCGTGACAGTTTCTCGGACAGGCGGCGCAGACGTAGGGCTTCATGGCTTACCTCCGTAAAATGGTTTGTTATAGGTCTGACAATTATAGCGCGCCAATGTTACAGGCGTTCAGATTGTTTCACGTGAAACACGGTAAAATCCGGTTGGAGCCAATCCGTTTGGATTTCTTATATATTGAATTAGAAGGTTCCGCCAATTGCCAAGTCACTGGCGACGGATACAATACAGAATAATTGATCCAATTATTCTGTATTGATTGGGTTCTTCGCGTTTTCTCGTGGGATTTTGGGGAACTCCTTCAGTCATGCTGCGCATGCCAGCTCCCTCGGGGAGCCTTAAGGCAGCGAAGGCGGTCATCCTGCCTCCCCACAGCGATGGAGGTGGCCGATCGCAGAGAGGCCGGTGGGCGTTTCATTCCACAACTTTCCGTGAAGCGCATTGATTGTTTCACGTGAAACATCATTTTTTCCTCAGCGTGATCAGCCAGACCTCGGGCGTTGTGCCCAGGCGAAGGTTCAGGCCCTCGCAGCCGACGCCATCGGTGGTGAGTATGGGAATGCCGGCTTCGGTGTTCCAGCCGCTGGGAAAGCGCTGTTCGACCTCGGTAAGCGTGAGGAGGCTGCGCCCGAAGAGGAGGATCTGCCCGCCGTGGGTGTGGCCGCACAGCACGAGGTCGGCCCAGGGCCCGCTGTCGGCGGCCTCGCTGGTCATCAATGCGGGCAGCGCATCCGGGCCTTCGCAGATCGCCACCACACAGTCATTCTTGTAAAAACGGCTTCCGACGTCGTTGAGGTTGGTAATTTTGCCGCATATGCCGGCCAGTGAGAGGACGCCCTCGTTTGTGCGAATGTCGGTGACGGTGTTGATGAGGGGCTGTATGCCGTTTTCCACCATTGCCTGGCGAAGATCCTGCCATTGCGGGTCCTCTGTGGCGGCGATGGCAAACTTTCCCAGCGGCGCGTGGAAGTCCCTTATATAATGGAAGAAACCCGAACGGGCGCGGCAGGCTTCCGCTTCGTCGGCGGGGCTTGGATCGGGGCGGTTCAGCTTGTCCAGGAGCGATACCGAGTTGTAATCGCCGCCCAGTATCAGCATATCCGGCTTCAGGGATTCCAGCTGGCTGAACAGCGCGCCGGCCTTCTGGGGAGTGTTCAGGCCGCAAAGGTCGATGTCGGAGGCGTACAGCAGGGTGACGCCGTCGAAGCCCTGGGGCAGGTTTTCCAGCGCGACCTCAGCCCGGCGTATGCGCAGCAGGTTTGCGTTGCCCAGACCGACGGCCGCGGTGATGATAAGCGCCAGCAGCAGCGCGGCGAACAGGCTCAGTGCGATTTTGCCGCCCCTTCCCGGCTTTTTGTTTGCTTTCTTTTTTGTTGCCATAGACAAACTCCCAATTATGCTGCAATTAAGTCAACGATTGGATGGCCCTTGTCACAATGTGGAATTGTTATGAAGATTGCAGCCGAAATATACGCTTTTTGCCCGCTTTTGTTACAGCAGCGTCGTTGCAACGGGGAACGACATCAATTATAATTATTTTCAGTATGGTATACAAGGGATAAGGGCTGAAAAGGATTGAGCAGCGCCGAAAAGCGCCTGATCCGCGCCCGCAGACGCCTGCCATACGTGAAAAAATACATAACAGGAGAAAACCATGGAGAGGAACCGAAAGGCGAGCCTTCCATGGGCAATCGCACTGTTGATCGTCGTATTTGTCTGCGTCGTGGCGCTTGTGGCGGGCCGGATCATCAGCAACGTCACCCACCGCAGCTCCTACGACTATAAGGCGGTAAAGCTGTCCAACAACATCGGCCTGGACGTGGTCAGGGACGGGTTTGTCTACTACGACGGAAGCTATATCTATGCCGTCACGACCCAGGGAAAGATAAAGTGGTCCTACCTGATCGGCAGAAACGCCGATTTCGAGGCCAGCGCAAACGGCGTCGCCGCATGGTCGGAGGCCTCCCTCACGGTGATCGACAGCCAGAACGGCACGCCCTCCTACAGCGGCACGATGGAATCGCAGGTGCTCTCCGCCCGTGCCGGCAGCCGCTACACCGCCGTCCTGCTGGGGCCGGAGTACAACAGCACGATTGTCCTTATGGAGCCGGGGGGCCGGCGGGTAAACAACATTACGCTCACCAATCAGACCGTAATCGATTACGGCTTTTTCTCAAATGGGTCGCTGCTGTGGGTGATGAGCCTGGATACCAGCGGCACGGTGCCGAGCTGTACGGTCAACACCTACAGGCCCGGCAAGGAGATGGTGGGCTCCATCCACGACAATGAACAGCTGATGTACGGCGTGGTGTTTCAATCCTCGTATTTCTGCTGCGTGGGCGATACCTTCCTGAAGAAGTACGATTACACCGGCAGGGAGGACAAGACCCACCGCAGGAAGGTGTACGGCTGGTACATGGCCGCGCTGGAGGAGGAGGTACTGGACGACCCGATGATGGCCTTCGTGCCCAATGCCCAGTACGATTCCCGGTCGGGCATGCAGGATGTGCGGATGATCCGCTCCAATCTGGATCAACAGGTGCGCATGCCCTACGGCTGCCAGATGCTGATTGCCCGGAACGACCGCGTATACGGCTTTTCCACCGAGGGCTATGTGTCCATCGCCACCCGCGGCAGCCAGAAGGTGACGGCCTATGCCCTGCCGATGCAGTTTGACAAGGTCTACGGCGTGACATCGGACAATATGGCGATTCTCGGAAACGGCAATATCATCTATATCCTGAACCTGTCGTGACGGGCGCGTATGCCGAGGCAAAAAATGGGTATGTTATTTTGAGCAAGCACACTTCCTTGAAGGGGGATAGACGATGAACCTCAATCTGTTGGATATCACGATTATCGTGATCCTCGCGTTTTACCTGATATCGGGTATGTACCGGGGCTTTATCACGTCCCTGCTGACGACCGTCGGGTTTGTGGGCGCGTGGTTCGGCGCGCAGCAGCTCTACCCGAAGGTGGCTCAGATGGCGCTGTCCAATCAAACGCTGATGGCGGTGCTGAACCAGTATCTGGAGCCTGAAAACTTCTTTGAAACCCACAGCCAGGCAGTCAGCACGGTTTCAGAGGTCATCGCCGGCGGCGAATCGGCCATACAGAGCGCCATTGCGCCCATCGCGAGCAAGCTGTCGGTGATTTCAAAGGCCTTCGAGGCGAACGTCCGGGCGCAGATGTTCCAGCGCCTGGGCATCAACACCCTGGCGGATTACCTGGACCAGACCATATGGCAGGCGATATTCAACGTCCTCGCCTTCCTGCTGTGCTTTATCGCGCTGTACGTGCTGGTCTGCCTGGTGGTCAACCTGCTGGATCACGTCATCTCCTTTCCGATGGTGCGGGGCTTTGACTGGCTGCTGGGCGGTATCTTCGGCCTGGCCCGGGGCCTTGTGATCGTCGTGCTGGTGATGTGCCTGGTGCCGGCGATCATACAGATCGCCTCCCCGGAACTGGCCGACAACCTGCGAACGGGATCGGCGCTGTACAGCTATGTGATGCAGATGGACTTCCTGAACGTCAACACGCTGGTGAAGAGCCTGGTCGGCGGCTGAGCACAATCGGACAAAACCATGACAAAATCCCATCTGATACCGTTAAAATAGCATCAGGTGGGCGTTTTGCGTCGAGGGTCGCCACATAAAAGACATGGGGGATTGATTCTATGACTGCCAGAGCGATAAACAAGCGACAGTATGAGGATAGGGACAGGGGGGCCAACGTGCCGGGAAAGATATTGACGGCGGTGGCCCTGTTCGGCGTGGCCATACTGTTGTTATACATCTGCTTTGCCTCGCCCCAGCCCGGAACCAGCATGGGTGCAATCAAAAACATCATGTGCGCCCTGGGCGGCGACATGGCCTTCGTGCTGCCGGTTATTCTGGCCTGGATCGGCGTGCTGTGCGTCGGCTCGGCAAGGGGAAAGCGCCCTTCGCCGCTGGTCATCGCCTGCGACGCGATGCTGTTTGTATGCCTGTTTACGGCGGTGCACCTGTTTTCCGCGGAAAAAATATGCCGCGAGCGCATGACCATACAGACCTTTGCAAATTTCGTTTCCAAATCCTATGGCTACGGCAAGGGCGGCGGGGCCATCGGCGCGCTGCTGGGCTGGCCGCTGTACCACAACCTGGGCGTTGCGGGCGGCTTTATCGCCACGCTGCTGCTGGCGGTGCTGCTGGTGACGGCTACGGGCCGCATGGGCCGCGCCGTGCGCTATGTGGGCGGCCTGGGCGAAGAGCGGAGGGACCGCCGCCAGGCGAAGGCATTTGATGAAGCGCCGGCGAAGAGCGCCGCCAGGGAGGGCCGGCGTCCCGTCCGCGACCCCTACAGCGAGGACGTGGTGAGCGGCCCGGGCGTCCCTGCGGACAGGCCCGCGAAGCGACCCGCGCGCCCGCGCGCGGCAGGCGCTTCGGCGATGGACGCCCCGCCCCGCCCTGCCAGGGCGGCGAACCAGCCCGCGCGCAGGAGCCGTCCCGCCCCCGAGGCCGCGGAGCAGACCCGCGCGCCCGCGCGCCCGCGTCCGCAGGCGGCTCAGCAGAAGCAGGCTGCGGCCCAGGATCCGCCCCGCAAGCGCAAGAAGCTGTACAACGAGGACGTGGAGAAGGCGGCCCGGAAGCAGCAGGAGGTCAAGGACGCGCTGTTCGACAGCTTTGACGACTTCGACCGCCTGGAGGCCGAGAGCGCGGCCTTTGACAAGGCCGAGAAGGCGGGCAGGAAGGCCCGCAGGAGCAGCTTTGCGCCGGACCGTCCCTCCATGATGAACGAGAGGGGCGAGATCATCGAGGACATCGTCGATATCCCCGAGGTGAAGCCTGCCCAGGCGCCGGCGGCGAAGGCTGCGGAGGCGATCGTGGCGAAGGCCGAGGAAGCGCCTGTGGTGAAGGCCGACAGGAAGAGCAACGTCTCCATCGACGATTTGAAGATTCAGCCGGAGGCCTATGAGCTGCCGGACGAGGACGAGCCGCCCTTCGACATGCCCGTAAAGGCGGAGAAGAAGGCGGACAGGGCCCAGAAGGTTGAGAGGGTTGAAAAGGTGGAGGCGGGCATCGCCGAGAAGAAGGCCTTCCCGAAGCTCAGGCGGGTGAAGGAGACCGAGCCCGCCGGGGACGAAGCGCCGGCCTACAACTACCCCCCCATCGACCTGCTGGCCCAGGGCGAGGTGGAGGACACCTCCGCCCACGGGCAGCGCGACATGGAGAAGGCCCAGCTGCTGGAGGACACCCTGCGC
>CACYZW010000125.1 GCA_902778995.1 uncultured Eubacteriales bacterium | reverse complement strand
GACTGCCGACGGCTCAAATCGAAGATTTGAGGCGCGGCACCGTATGGCGGGGGAAGCAGGTCCCCCGCCAATTACCATTCGCCCGTAGGGTGAATGGTAGCTTTTCCCGTCCAAGGGCAAACAGTACCCCCTCAGGCTGAAACAGCGAAAGCTGAGGGGGATATGACATGACCGTCGGACAGGCCGACGATCACGCGGGTTTGCGGCGAACGGTTTCGCTCCCATTATTATGCCTGTCGCTTTCGCTTGGCCTCGTACATCAGCCCGTCGGCCCTTTGCAGCACCTGCGCGGCGCTCCGATCCCTCCCGGGTTCAAACACAGCCATGCCCATGGAGACATCGACCGCCTCCCAGGGGCGCGAAGCCTCTTCGGTGAGCGCCCTCGAATCGCGCTCAAATTCAGAAAACAGCGCATCGCGGTTTTCATAATCATCGTTCTGGAGCACGACGGCAAATTCGTCGCCGCCCAGCCGGAATACGGGGCTGTGGGCATAGACCTTGCAGATCAGCTTGCAGGCCTTCTGCAAATAGGCGTCTCCGGCGCTGTGGCCGTGTTGGTCGTTGATCTGCTTGAGCCGGTTGCAATCAAACATGATAATGGCAAACGCCGGCTGGTTCTCCTTATCCTGCGCCTGCAACGCTTCGTCGAGCCGGGCCAGACAGGCGTCAAACGCGCCCTTGTTCTTGACGCCGGTCATCGCGTCGGTATAGGCTTTCGCGCTCAGATCGTTGATGTGCAGCTTCAGCTGATCCCGCATCTGTCGGAAGGACTGGGTCAGTATGCCCACCTCGTCCCTGCCGTCATAATCCAGCTCCACCGCGTAATCGCCTGCGGCCAGCCTTTGGGACGCGGATGTCAGCCGGAGCAGGGGCCGGGTCAGCGCGTTCACAATCAACAGCGTAATCACCGTAAACGCCGCCAGTATCACCACTGCCACCAGCAGTATCATCAGCGTCAAACGGCGCTGTGAGGCGGTAATCTCGGAGACCGGCACCGTCACGGCAACCTTGTGGTCGTCGCTGAGCGTATTGAACGCCAGCTGCCACTGCTCGCCGTTGCGGTCGTATCGCACCAGCCTGTCGCCGGTGCTCCGGCGCTTCATCATATTGGCATCCAGGTTTTCGTCCAGTTGAATCGGCGTTCCGCCGACCTCCATATCCGGATGGTAGACGATGTTGCCGTCCCTGTCCATCAGGAAGGCAAAGCCCGTCTCGTACACCTTCACGTCGTCGATCTGTTCGATCATGGTGTCGAACAGTATGTCCATGCCCAGCACGCCCAGCAAAAAGCCGCTGTGATAGATCGGCGCGACATAGGAAACCGTCCACAGATCGCCCAGGAAGTGGGCCTTGTAGGGCCCGATCCACACCGGGCGGCCCGCCTTCAACGGCGAATAGTACCAGGTGGTATGCTCGATGTCGTTGGGGTCCAGCTCCGTCGATATCAGCGGCGGCTGTTTCTCAAACGAATCGCTGTGGAGCTTGGACCAGAAAAAGCCGTGCTCGGAAGAGCCGTAATCGGAATTGATGCAGTAATAATAGGTGACGATGCCGCTGGTATTGTTCGCGATGCTGCCGAAGGCGTGTTCGACCTGTGCGCAGTGCCTGGACAGCGCGGCGTCCAGCCTTGCCATCGCCTCGGGCGTACCGGAATCGCCCAGGTAGACGATGTCGGGATCGTTCAGCGCGTCGTCGGCCATGTGCACCGCCATGCTCACCGATTGCTGGAGGCTGTCGAGATAGGCGTTCAGCTTCCCCTGTATGTTTTCGCTGATCAGCATCAGCTTTTCCACAGAGCTTCTGTCGCTCTCCACGCCGATGGTCAATACGCCTATGCCGCCCAGCGCCAATATGCTGGTCACGATCGCGGCGATGGTGACGGCCATGATCTTTGTACGGATCGAATGCATCGCTCTGCCTCCGTAGATCTACAGGGTCACGCTTCTTCCTGAGCCTGCTCCCCGCTCGCTTCCTGACTGCGTTCCTCTTCCGGCTTTGCGCCGCGGTTGCGCCTGCGCCGGTTCTCCCTCGGCGCCGCTCCCTGCGCGCCTTCGCCGTCCTTGAGCCTTTCCAGGAACTGGTCGGTGCTGAGATTCTTCGGCGCCTTCTGGTGAGGATAGCGCTTTTTCCTGCCTTCCTCGGCCTCGCCGTCAGCATCGGCCTCGCCCGCGTTCTCGGGCTGCGGCTTGCCCCTGCGGGGCGGCCTGTCCTGTCGCTGCTCCCGAATGGCCGCGGCGTCGTCCGGCCCGGGCCTGCGCACGTCGTCGATGGCGTATTCCCGCACGTCGAAGCTGTCGTCGTCCACGATAATGCGCACCTTGACCGTCTCCTTGATGCAGTTGATCTCGGTGATGACGCCCACGCCGTCCGGCGTGACGATGTCCTTGCCCACTCTGGGTACGCGCTTGAGCACCTGCTCGTAATTGTCCTGCTCGTACTTCAGGCAGCACATCAGCCTGCCGCACTGGCCGGAGATCTTGGTGGGGTTCAGGGAGAGGTTCTGCTCCTTTGCCATCTTGATGGACACGGGCTGGAAGTCACCCAGGAACGCGCCGCAGCAGATGGGCCTGCCGCAGGAGCCCAGGCCGCCCAGCATCTTCGCCTCGTCGCGCACGCCGATCTGCCGCAGCTCGATGCGAATTTTGAACACCGAGGCCAGATCCTTCACCAGATCGCGAAAGTCCACCCGTCCGTTGGCGGTAAAATAGAATATGATCTTGTTGTTGTCGAAGGTATACTCCACGCTGACCAGCTTCATGTCCAGCTTATGCCTGGCGATGCGCTCCTGGCAGATGGCGAAGGCCTCCTGCTCGCGCTTTTCGTTGTTTTCGACGCGGCGCACGTCCTCTTCAGTGGCGATGCGAATCACCTTTTTGAGCTGCGTCGTGATTTGCGCGTCGTTCACCGAGCGCGAACCGGTCACGACCTCTCCAAACTCTATGCCCCTCGCGGTCTCCACGATCACATAATCCCCCGGCCTGGGCCAAATGCCGTCCGGGTCGAAATAATATACCTTGCCCGCCTTCTTGAAGCGGACGCCGATTACCGTTGCCATGAAAGCGTCGTCCTCCCGTCGTTTCCATTATCCATAAGTTGAAAGTACATATTTTCCAGCGTGTTGGGCCAAGAGACATTGCTGCCCAGCTGCTTGCGGGCCAGCAGCACCCCCTGCAGCAGCGCCCTTCCGTCGATCGCGCTGCGCTCGAGCCTTGGCCGATCCGAATTTTGAAACGGCGCGCCACCGCTCTGCACGGCCATCAGATCCCTGGCCCACAGCTCCATGATGTCGAGAATCCCGTCCTCTGCGCCCTTCTCCGCCTCCAGGGGCATGGCGGCAGTCGCCACGCTGGCCGGGCCGCGCAGCGCCTCCAGCGAGGCGATGACCTGCTCGCGCAGCGCCATCCACGCCTCGTCGCCGTCGATCTCCAGCGCCCTGCCCACCGAGCCCTGGGACAAACCCGCCAGCATCGCCGCGCGCGCGGGAGGTATGCCGCGCGCTTCGAGCGCCCGGGCGCACAGCTGAGGGCTGACATCGCCGAAGCGCACCGTTTGACAGCGGGACACGATGGTGTCCAGCAGTGCGCCGGGCGCATCCGTTATCAGGAAGAACATCACGTCTCCCGGCGGGCTCTCCAGGGTCTTGAGCAGCGCGTTCTGGGCGTTGGGGGTCAGCTTGTCCGCCTGCTCGATCATGGCGATGTGCCTGTCGCCCTCGTAGGGGCGCAGCGACAGCGCGTCGATCAGGCCGCGAACCTCCTCCACGCCGATGGACCTTTTTTCCGGGCGAAGCAGCTTCACATCCGGATGGGAGCCCGCCAAAAAGCGCTTGCAGGCCGGACATTCGCCGCAGGGCTTTTCAGCGGCGGAGCACACCATCGACTGGGCGAACAGCCGGGCCATGGTGCGCTTTCCGGAGCCGTGGGGCCCGACAAAAAGAAGGGCATGAACAATGCGCCCGGCTTGAACCGAACGCATCAGCTGTTCCATTTTATCGCCGTAGCCCACAAATTCAGAGAGCTTCAAGGTTGACCTCAGATCTTTGTAAACTGTTCCACGTCCAGCACGAAAACCGTTGCGCCGCCCACGGTGACCTCTACGGGAAAGGGCACATACATGCCCGTCGTCCCGGAGATCGGCGCGGGGGTCGACGCGATCTGTCTGCGGCTCTTGCAGACCTTTTCAATCACCTTCATGGCGTTCGGGAGCTGTTCATCCTCGACGCCCACGAGCAGCGTGGTATTGCCCGCGCGAAGGAACCCGCCCGTGGTGGCGAGCTTCGTGACGCGATAGCCCTCTGTCATCAATTCGTTGATGAGCCTCGATGCGTCCTCGTCCTGTATGATTGCGATGATCAGCTTCACGGGACAGCGCTCCTTCCATTAATCCGTATCTCTATTATACACGGTTCCGATGGAATATGCAACTGGTTTTCAAAGCGTTGTCGCCTCGACGCCCGGACGGAGAGCGCCCGCTTCGATGTATTTTACGTATATTTATGAGTTTAGAGCCCCAACAGCGGTCATCCCGGGCAAAACAGGCGAGAGCCCTTTGCCGCTGCTCCAGTAAAACGCACAGTCTTGTGCTTTCTCACGCCTTGCGGCTCTTTCCCTTGACGTCAAAGTTGCCGTACAGCACGCCCCCGTCCGATTCCCGACATGGCACCACGGTATAGGTGTATGTCCTGGAGGCCGTCACATCGTCGTCCTGATACGCCAGGGTTGGGGATTGTGTCGTGGCAATCTCCTTCCATGCGCCATTCTGCTTTCTGAAGATGGCGTAGCTGTCGGCGCCTTCTACGGCATTCCACGACACAAGTATGCCCTTTCCGGCTTTTTGCGGCGCTTTCAGCGCGGGCGCGGGAAGATCGATCCGGGGGAAACTATTCCACTCAAAGGGCAGCGTATAGGGACTGATCAGCTCCCGGTATCTTTCAGCGGCGTCGTCCCAGCTCTTCCATTCGGGCAGGCCCCGCTTATCGGCAAAGCCGTACTCCCGCGCGAGGTAATTCGCCAGGTATCTGGAGAACTTCATGGACCCGTGCACATTGGTATGGGCCGTGTCGTAATAATCCATGTCGAGGTCCAGGCCGAGCTCGGCAGCCTTCTGCAACATATCCAGGCAATCATACCCCCGCGCCTCGATGATTCTCTTGAGCCGGACAATGTTTCGCAGGTGGCTGTCCTTCAACTGCTGGGGCGATACGACAAACAGCGCTCTGACATGCTGGGCATCGAAGTAATCCAAAAGCTCCACCAGCGCGTTTTCCGCCTCGTTCATGGTGGGCTCCGCAGGCAGCTCGGGCTCGACAGGCAGATGCACGCGCTTAATCCGGTTCATGAACAGTTCTGCCGTCTTTGAGCTTTTATAATCCTCATCAGCCTCGAAGACCCACTGCTTCAGGTTGTCCCAACGGCTGTGAAAGCGAATGAAGGGAAGATAAAACTCCAATTTATCAAGAGAAGTAAAGCCCTCCAGTCGCTCCGTCAGCGTTTGGATAAGCTGAAGCTTTTCCCCGGAGGCAGGGAAATAATCGATAACGCGATGGGCATTCGCCTCATCCACCTTCTCCTTCGGCTTTTTCAGCGTGCTGAAGCCAATAATCATCAGCGCATCGGGCTGAGTCTTTCTGACCTGAGCCACGAGATGCCTGACGGCATGCCTCGGAAGGGCCCCGACCGAATAGTTCCACGTGGCGATCCCGCAGTCGTTCCAGCCAAACAACGGCTGCCAGAAGGCATGTACGTCGCTGGCGCCGATGTAAACTGCATCAAGCGTGTTTTTCTTTTCGTATCGCAAATCCTGCAAATGAATAAAGGCCTCTGAAGAATCAATGCCCAATACCCCGAGAACGGGGATGGCAATGATAACAAAGGCAATGATGAATAACAGGCACCTTATTAACGGAGATTTAATGGCACGCATGTCGGATAGAACCCTCGCTCTTCTGTGTATCCGGGAACAGTTTATAGCTTCGAACAGATCACATTATACATGTTTGTCCCATCATTTTCTGTGTATTTGGCGTTAATAATGCTGGAGCAATCTGATTTGGAAACATCACATCATCGAAATGCACATTAACGAGAAGTGTTTTTTCTTGATGAGGACTGTAATGCGAAACAAATACCGCACAATCGGGTCGTGCAATAACGAGATGAATTTCAACCGCTTGCTACCTGCTGATTTTTGAAACGCACCATGGATGGAATTTCGCAAAAAACGCAGGCTTGCGCCATAATTTGTTGGAAAGGTTTTCTGCGTTTGCGGGCTTTGCAAGCGGTGGGGCTGTCTCAAAATGGCCACTTCAGGTCATTTTGAGACAGCCCCTTATTTCCCGGACAATCGAACTGCTGAAGCGCTCAATTGTCAATTATCAATGCCCGATTGCCCGTATGTGCCCATTACACGCCCCTGCGCTCGTTCTCCAGCTTCTTTTCAAGTCTCTGATCGGTGACGTTCTCGTAGCCGGGGATGGGCAGTATCTTGGCGTTGATGGCATCGATGATCCAGCTGGGCTGCGGGAAGAAGGCCTCCTCCAGCTCGTGGGCGGGGGTGATCCAGTTGCGGGACGCGACCACCACCGGCGGGGCGTCCAGCTCGTCGAAGGCCATCTCCGTCACCTGGCGGGCGACCTCGCTGGCGAAGGAACCGCGCTCGCAGGCGTCGGTGACGACCACCAGGCGGCCGGTCTTCTTCACGGATTCTATCACGGTCTCGTAGTCGAAGGGCACCAGCGTGCGGGCGTCGATGACCTCGGCCTCCAGGCCGTACTTGTCCTTCAGCTCGTCTGCGGCCTTCAGCGCACGGTACAGCACCGCGCCAAAAGTCAGTATGGTCACGTCCTTGCCGGGGCGCTTGACATCGGCCTTCCCGAAGGGGATCTCATAGTATTCCGCGGGGACGCCGCCCTGGTGGAACTGCTCGCCCACGTCGTAGATGCGCTGGCTCTCGAAGAACACCACCGGATCGGTGTGCTGGGCGCCGTACTTGCTGCCCACGGACACGCGCAGGGTCACGGGCATCTTGATGACGTCGGCGGACATGGCCTGCCACTTGGCCATCTGGTTGAACACCTCGTCGCCGGCGCAGCCCAGGAAGTCGCAGTACATCAGCTCGCACAGCGCGCGGCCGCCGGCCATGGCATAGCCCACGTAGGTGACGAGGGTCGGGTCCTTGTAGAAGCGGTCGATGATCGCCTCGAACAGGCCGTCGCGCAGCTGATAGACCTTGTTCTTGGAAACGGGCTTGCCTTCCGCGTCGAAGCCCCAACGCTCTTTCTTGGCGATGGCCTGCACCCTGGGGTTGTCGGCCATGGGCATGTTCACATCGCACTTCTGGCCGGGATCGCCGAAGGATTCCACATGGCCGTTGGTGAACATCAGATCGGCGATGGCGTCGGGATTGGCCACCAGGTCCATGCGGGGGGATATCTTCTCGTCGATGGCCAGCTTGAAGTTGCGCAGGTTGGTCGCCTTCACATGCTCCACGATGGCGTTGCACTCGGCCTCGGTGCACACGCCCGCCTCGATCAGCTGGCGGCGATACTCGGGAATCGGATCCTGGGCCTGCCAGGCTTCGATTTCCTCCTTGGTGCGGTAGGAGGAGCTGTCCGACGGGCTGTGGCCCGCGAAGCGATAGGTCACCACGTCCAGCAGCGCCGGACCCTTGCCCTCCAGCAGCAGCTTCTTCTTGCGGCCGTAGGCCTCGATCACGGCCAGGGGGTTGAAGCCGTCCACGCGCTCGGCCAGCAGCTGGTTGGGGTTGAAGCCCGCGCCCATGCGGGCGGGCATGTCATAGCCCATGGTCTCGCCCACGGTCTGGCCGCCCATGCCGTACTGGTTGTTCACGATGTTGAACATC
>CACYZW010000124.1 GCA_902778995.1 uncultured Eubacteriales bacterium | reverse complement strand
GCAGTAACTGTCGAAGGGGGACGGGTCCCCCTTCGAGACATCCCCCGACAGATTTTGCTTGATTATCGCAGATAATCTGGCCGCAAAATCTGCAAGGAAAGTATTTTTCTTCTGGAAAATGGGATTTTCCAGAAGAAAAATACCTGCGGGGTCGGCGTACACGCCGCCGCCCCCGATTGGAAACGAGTACCCTGAGCTGTAACGATTTGACTGCATATCTGCGTTGCTTTCCCTTGCCTCAGGTCTGGCGGCAAGTCAGGAAATAAGCAGGAAGCGGGCGGCTGAAATTCAGCCGTTAGAGTGTGTTTCTAAAATGAGGCATTCCGCAGGCTTAGTGGGGCTAAGTCAAGGGAAATCAACGCAGAAATGCAGGCAAAGACGCCGAAAGTGCATCTTTCCGAATTTAGAAACAGACTCTAATGCTCCACAGGCATTGTGCGGTATCCCTATATAAAAACTTCTCCCGCCCTATTGCCTTTGTCCGCGCTTTATGCAATAATATGCACATACCAATTCACGAAGGGAAGGATGCGTATGAAGAAGCTGATCGCCGCGCTGCTGGCGCTGTGCATGCTGCTGCCGCTGTGCGCCCTGGCCGAGGAAGCGGCCCCCGCGCTGCCGCAGGACAACCAGGCCGAGGAAGCGGCCCCCGCGCCGCCGTCGCAGGACAACCTGGTCGAAACGACGGGCAGCGTCACCGTCGCCGGACAGCAAATCGACTACACCGCCACCACGGGCACCTTTGCCATGGATACGGAGCTGGGGCAGTATGAAATCTTCTTTACCGCCTACACGAGAAACGGCATCGAAGACCTCTCCCGGCGGCCGATTACCTTCGCGTTCAACGGCGGCCCCGGCAGCGCGTCCATGTGGGTACACATGGGCCTGCTCGGCCCGCAGCACATAGCGCTGAGCGAGGAGGGCAAGGTGGAAACCCTGCCCACCGGCTTCCGGGAGAACGCATACTCCATACTGGACATGACGGATCTGGTGTTCATTGATCCCGTGGGCACCGGCTTCTCCCGCGCCGTCGAGGGCACGGACGAATCCGTCTTCTTTACCTATGAAAACGACATCACCTCCGTGGGTGATTTCATCCGCCTCTACGTCAGCCGGTACGACCGGTGGGGCTCCCCGAAGTACGTGGCGGGGGAATCCTACGGCACCACCCGCGCCGTGGGCCTGTGCGAATACCTGCGTACCGCCCATTCCATGAATCTGAACGGCCTGATGCTGGTTTCCACCGTCAACGATTTCAGCACCCTTGTCTTCAGTACGGGCAACGAGATGCCCTATGTCAGCTACCTGCCCAGCTACGCCGCTGCGGCCTGGTATCACAGGAAGGCGGACGAAAAATTCCTCTCCATGTCCCTGGAGGACTACCTGGACGAGGTGCGCGCTTATGCCGGAGGGGAATACCTGTCGGCGCTCTACCAGGGCAGCCGCCTGGACGAAGGGGAGACGGACGCCGTCGCCGAACGCCTGGAGGGCTACACCGGCCTGAAGAAGGACTTCATATTGGCGCATAACCTTCGCGTTTCCATGGATGACTTCTTCCCCGAGCTGTTGCGCGACGAGAAGCTGATGATCGGCCGGTACGACAGCCGGTATACGGGGCCTGTCATTGACGGCAGTTCGGCCAGCGACGCCGCTGACCCCTCTTCCAACGGGGTCAGCGAGGCCTACGCCGGCGCGTACAACGACTATGTTTCCCGGGTGCTGAACTACAGGACGGACAAGCCCTACGAAGCCCTTTCCTACAACGTCAACGGCATGTGGGACTATGAATCGGACAACGTCTACCTGGCCCAGGAGGACGTGATCCGCGACTGCATGTCGGCAAACCCGCTCCTGAAGGTGTGGGTCCTGTGCGGCTATTACGACCTGGCCACGCCCTTCTACGCGGCGGAATGGGTCTACAGCCACATCTTCCTCAACGACGAGCTGAAGGACAATCTCTCCTTCACCTACTACCCCGCCGGTCACATGTTCTACCTGCTGGATTCCGCCCTGGCCCAGTTCAGAGAGGATGCCAAAGCCTGGTACGGCGGCGGGGAAGGCGGGGAAACCGTTACGCTTCAGCCTGCGGCTTAGCTGTAGCGGTTTTTTCTCCTGGAGGATGCCCACGGGGTCGGCGCACACGCCGCCCCCGTTTGAAAGCGGGCTCTGAAAAGCAACTGAAAAGCGCAGCGGCGGCAACGGTGCCGCCGCTGCGTTTTTCATGCCTATGCCCCGCTTGGCACGCCGAAAATCGCCTCCTGCAGGGCCACGTCGGCCACGCCGGTGGGCTCCATGCCGTGATCCTTCTGGTATGCCTTCACGCATTTGGCGCAATCCCGGCCGTACACGCCGTCCGGCTCGCCCTTCATGTAGCCCAGCTCGACCAGCTTTTCCTGCAACAGGTACACGCCCCAGGAATAGCGGGTGGGCTTGTACACGTCGTAGACACGGGTGTAGGACTCCAGCGGGGGCACGGGATAGTCCTTGGCCGCCATGGTCAGGGGCTCCGTTTCGTTTTCCGGATAGCCGAACATCTCGTTCAGCGTCACCAGCTGGTAGCCCTTCTGGGTCGCGTAGGACATGAAATCCAGCAACTTGTCCAGGTCGTTGTCGGTGGTGGTGTGAAAAAGGTAGATCGCGCCGGGCTTCAGCGCCCTGGCAATCTCCTTTTCCGTGCTGGTCGAGCCCGCGCAGGACCAGTGGGCGATGCCGTAATAGCCCAGCTGTTCGGCGTATACCTGCATGCGCTGGTCGCGGCGGGCATCGCCGCCCTTGGGCCGAAGGAAGTGACAGTGGTATTCCACGCCCAGGATATGGCTGAGGGCCTGCTGCTGCATGAAAATCTCCCGGGCCATCTCCTCGTCGGAGCAGCGATACAGCCCGTTGTGGGTGAAGGTGTGGTTTTCCAGCTCGAAGCCGTGCTCCCAGGCGTACTTCAATACCTCGCTCTGCGCCTGCTTCAGCACGTTCCTGCCGATGGGGAATATGGTAAACTTGCCGCCCACCTCGATGGCCTTGTCCACCATCTTTTGCAGGTTGTCGGCCTGGAAGCAGTCGTCCACGGTGATGGCGATAATCTTCTCCTCGGTATCCGCCTCGGAGAACACCAGTCCGTAGCCGGGCGCGGTGGGCGTGGGCCGCGTGGCGGCGCGCAGTTGCGCGAAGGTCACCGTGCCGCCCTGGGCCGCGGGTTCGGGGGTGGGTTCAGGGTCGGGCGCAGGCGTAGGCGTCGCCTGGGGAACCAGCGGCTCCCCCTCGGCGACCTGTGGCGCGCTGCCGGTGATTTCGGGCTGTGCCGCAGCCGCCACAGACCGATCCGGCGCGCCTGCCCTGGGCAGCAGCACCGCCAGCGCGACGACCAGTATGATCGCCGCCGTGCCGCCGATGACCATCAGCATAAGCCGGCGGTCCGCCTGCTGCCGCGCCCGCCTTTGTCCGTTCCCTCTGCGTTGACTTGCCATGAAGATTACCTCTGTTTCCAGGCCTTCGGCTTATTTGAACAGTGTGTAGCGCACTTCGCTGGGATATACCTGCACGTGCTGGTAATAGTAATACGTGCGATCGGTCATGGGGGAATGATCGCCTACGCCGGCGATGTAGCGGTAAAGCTCGTGCAGATCCACCATGCCGTTCCTGTCGCCGGCGTAATTGCTGTCTGCGGGCATGTCGCCGGACTTGCCCACGCCATCGGCCAGCCAGAGGGTGAAGTAGTTATTGCCGTATTTCGTGCCGGGGGTTATATCTTCTGTGCCCCAGCTCTCCTCCCGATAGGCGGCGGCGGTCAGCACGTAGAACTTGTTCACCCTGCGCAGATCTCCGGTATTGGCGGCGTATGCCGAATCCACCACGCCGGGGTCGGCGCTTCGGAAGACATCCACCACGCGTGCGTTGTAGGTCTCGGCTGCCCTGGCCAGCTGCTGCCCGTTGGAGACGGCGCCGTTCCTTGCATACACCGCCGCGCCGGAGCCGCAGCTTCCCAGCATGACGATGACCTTGCCCGGCACCTGCAGCAGCAGATCCCTCAGCCTGGACAGGCGCATCGTCTCGGGTTCATGTTCTCCCTTGGAGGCCATGTACAGGCAGCCCGTATCCTTCTCGGAGGATTCGTCGCTGCTGTCGCCGTGGCTGGCGAAGAAGAACAGGGACACGTCGTTTTCGTCCGCGTCGGCAAAAGTGTTTTTAATCAGCTTCTCGAGCTCCTTGAGGGTGGTGTTGTGCTGCACGGTCACGCTGTACCGGCCGCCGTCGGGCGTCTTGACCCGCTTCAACACCTTCTGCATCAGCATCACATCGCCCCGGTTGCGGGTGGTATGCTCCCAACGGTTGTCCGGGTTCGATACGTTTTTCCAATAGAAGTCGTTCTCGGACACCAGCAGCGCCCGGTATTTGACGGGATCGACCTCGCCGTCCACGGGGATGCCGGTGTTCAGATAGGCGCGGCTTCCCTTTTCGCCGTAAACAGCGACAGGGAAGTCGTACAGCCGGAAGCCCAGCTTCTTCACGTCCAGCCCGGTGAGATCCAAATAACCGCAGTACGTGGCCTTTTTCGGGAAGGTAAGCGTGACCGTCTGCCACTTTTTCCTGCCGCAGTCAACCTTTGTCTTTTTAAACTGCGCCCGGGCGATCAGGGTATCGCCGTTCCCGTCCCGCAGGGTGACCGCCAGATCCAGGTTTTTCAGGGCGTTCAACCGTCCTGCCACACCGTTTAACAGCCACAGATTACAGACGAGGCTGCCGTCGCCCTTGATTTCAAGGGATTTGGGCCAAAGCGTCCACATCTTCCCCAGGGCTTCGGTGACCTTTGAAGTGGGCTTGGCATGCAGGGCGCCGGTGCGATTGGCCTTCACCACGACCTTCATGTTTTTCTTCAGGCCGTTTTTGGTAGCGATGGACACGGTGGCCTTGCCTGGCTTCATGGCCTTGGCGATGCCCTGCCTGTTCACCTTCACGACGGCCTTGTCGGAAGATTTATAGGTAAAGGTCGTCTTGGCGTAGGCAGGCTTCAACACGATGTATTCCGTCAGATCAATGTCCTGGCCCGCCAGCAGCGTCACCGACTTTTGGCTGAGGGACATTTTATCGGGCGCAACGCGATCCACGACGGTCAGTAAAACGGTGTACGACTTCCCGTTTGTCAGCGTGACGGTGATCTTTGCCCTGCCCGCTGACGCGGCGAACACCAGAATGCTCATTGAGGAAGAGTCCGCGTAATTGACCAGCGCAACACTTGTGTCACTGCTCTGGGCACTCTTGGCGTCCTTGCCTGGAATAAACAGCTCCAGACGGTCCCCGACCATCACGGTCTGCTTCAAATTCCTGTCCAGCGTCAGAAAAAATAACTTGCCCCGATAATCGGGCGCGGGTTTCGAGTCGTTGTCGACCGCATCGTCGGAATCGGCCGCGCCCGGCGCGCCATCCAAAGTCAGGCCGGGATTGACAGCGCTGTCGATTTCCAGGTCCCCGGAAAGCGCCGGCGGCGCCTCGATGATCGTATCGTCCGTCTCCGGAAGCGCGAGTTCAAGGTCGGCAGCCGCGCCCGGCGCGCGCTCCTCACCCACGGCGCTCAGCGCCGCGAGCAGGGCCAGCGCCAGCAGCGCGGACAGCAACCGCTTCAGAGTGGCGGTCCTGGTCTTCATGTGTAATCATCCTTTCGTCGCTGAAATAGTGGAATATGTCTATTATAATATACCATAAAAGCGCCTGCACTTTCAAGCGTCATTTGTAACTGTATCAGGGCACACCCATGGTTACAGCTCAGCGTCTCCCGGAACGGACTGCCTCAGTCTGGCCTTCGGCCGGCATCGTTCCAGGGGCCTGCCGGACAGTTCTCCGGGTGCTCGACCCCTCAGAGGGGGAGCTGTCACGCGAAGCGTGACTGAATGAAGGGGATTCTGAGCCGTAATTATTCAGTGTAACAGTTCAGACGTTTGTATTCCGGATTTTCCTGAATTTTTCGTTTACAAACCCTTTTTAATATGATAGAATAAAGGTGGTATCATCTGTGTGAAGTGTCCTGTCCTGTGGCAAAGCACGGACACATTTTCATAGGGACAGTAAACCGACTATTTTATAAAGGGGAGTCGAGCATCGTGAAAGACACATTTCGCGGCGGCGTTCACCCGGCAGGGCGCAAGGAACTGAGCCGGGACGTACCGCTGCGCGAATTCCTGCCGACGGGCGAGATGGTTTTCCCGCTTGCCCAGCACATCGGCAAGCCGGCCAAGCCCATTGTGAAAAAGGGCGACGCCGTGCTGGTGGGCCAGCGCATCGCCGAGGCGGACGGCTTTGTTTCCGCCCACGTCATCTGCTCCTGCTCCGGCACGGTAAAGGGCATCGAGAAGCGGCGCACGCTGATGGGGTCGATGGCCGACTGCATCGTGGTCGACAACGACGGCCAGTTCACCCCCGCCGGGGACTACACCCAGCGGCAGGATACAGCCTCCATCGCCAACGGGGACATACTCTTCCGCATCCAGAACGCGGGCATCGTGGGTCTGGGCGGCGCAGGCTTCCCCACCCACGTGAAGCTGCAGCCCAAGAACCCGGAGGCGATCCGGTACGTCATCGCCAACGGCGCGGAGTGCGAGCCCTACCTGACCTGCAACGACCAGCTGATGCGCACCGAGGCCGACGCCATCGTCGAGGGCCTGGAGCTGGTGCTTCGGCTCTTCCCCAACGCCAGGGGCGTCATCGGCATCGAGCGCAACAAGCCCGAGGCCATCGCGGCCATGCAGAAGGCCGTTTCCGGCAAGGATCGCATGCAGGTGCTGCCGCTTAAGACCAAGTACCCCCAGGGCGGCGAGCGCAGCCTGATCCAGGTGATCGCCGGCGTGGACTTCCCCATCACCAAGCTGCCCGCCGACGTGGGCTGCGTGGTGGACAACGTGGGTACGCTCTACGCCATCCAGCGGGCCGTGGTGTTCAACGAGCCGCTGTACAAGCAGGTGTTCACGCTGACCGGCGACGCCGCGGCGAAGCCCGGCAACTGGATCGTGCACGATGGCGCCAGCTTCGCGGAGCTTTTGCAGGCCTCCGGCGGGATCAAGGACGGCGTGCTTTTGAAGAAAGCGCTGGTGGGCGGCCCGATGATGGGCATCGCGCTGAGCGACCTGGACGTGCCGATCCAGAAACAGAACAACGGCCTGACGCTGTTGACCGAGGATCCCAACGAGATCGCTGAGGCGCAGATGACGGCCTGCCTGCACTGCGGGCGCTGCACCACCGTCTGTCCGGTGGGCCTGCTGCCCCAACTGATGGCCGACGCCGCCATCGACCACGATTACCAGCGCTACGACGAAAAGCTGTACGGCCTTGAGTGCATCCAGTGCGGCAGCTGCACCTACATCTGCCCGGCCAAGCGGCCCCTGATGCAGATCTTCAAACAGACCAAGGCTGAAATCATGGCGCAGAAGCGCGCCCAGCAGGCGGGAGGTAAAAAATGAATACGATGCTGAATCTATCCTCCAGCCCCCACGTAAGGGACCGGTGGACCACCGCCTACATCATGCGGGTGGTGCTGCTGGCGCTGTTGCCGGCCACGCTGGTCGGCGTGATCCACTTCGGCCTGCACGCGCTG
>CACYZW010000123.1 GCA_902778995.1 uncultured Eubacteriales bacterium | reverse complement strand
CTGATCCCTGACCACCGGGGCGGGCTTGATCGCCGCGCCACTGTAGGTCTGCCCGGGGATGGCGGCCACGGTGATCGGATGCCGCGTCCACTGGGCGTAAAGCGTGACGTCCCCGGTCGGTTCGATATCGGCCTCGTCGGCGTACCTTGTGCCGGAGCCGTTCGCGGCGGTGTTCCAGCCCGAATAACTATGGCCGCGCCGGGTGAAGGCATTGGCGTTCAGCGGCCAGGCCCATTTCTGTATCACCGTCTGAGCCTCCATCGCGCCCTTGCCCCCGTTGGCGTCGAAGGTGACCTTCGCGGTCTTGTACAGCACGACCTCGCCCGCGCCGGACATGGTCTGCGGAACCGGCAGGATGTCATAGCCGACGCCCTGATCGCTGGTGAAATTCTCGACCGTGCCGTATTCGGGAAGCCCCGAGGTGAACACCTGAGGCCCGGTCATTTCGTACCCACAGGACACGCCGATGGGGGTCTTATTGCACAGCGTCCCCTCGATGACGATTTTTTTATTCTCTGGTTTTTCGACCAGCACGATATTTTTGGCTTTCCCGCCGGTTGTATTGCCCGAGATTTCCACTGCGCCGGACAGCTTGATCGTGCCGTATTGACCCAGACCCACGCCGCCGCCTTTTTGCGCGGTGTTCCCGCTGATCGTGCCGCCCTTCATGGTGAACGTGGCGTACACGCCCACGCCGCCGTTGTTGCTGGTCGCGGTGTTCCCGCTGATCGCGCCGCCCTTCATGGTGAAAGTGCCCTGCATAAATTGCACGCCGCCGCCTATGGTCGCCTCGTTCCCGCTGATCTCGCAACCGTCGTCCATGGTGAAGGTAGCGCCTTCAGTAACGAACACGCCGCCGCCATCGCCCGCAGAGTTCCCGCTGATCTTGCCGCCGGTCATGGTGAACTCGCCTTTCTTGTCGCCTTTGGAACTGGACACGTAAACGCCGCCGCCGCAGTCTCCCGCGCTGTTATTGCTGATCTTTCCGCCCTTCATGGTGAATGTGCCAGATACGACGTGTACACCCGCGCCGTAGCCGGAGGGCTTGCTCGAGGTGTTCTCGCTGATCGTGCCGCTTTTCATGGTGAAGCTGCCGTTATTGTAAACGTACACTCCGCCGGCATTAGCGCTGATCGTACCTTCTTCCATGGTGAAGGTACCGCCAGCAACAGACACGCCGCGCCCGTCGTTCCCGCTGATCGTGCCGCCCTTCATGGTGAATTCTCCGCCGTTAGCAACGTACACGCCGCCGCCGCCGTTCCCGCTGATCGTGCCGCCGGTCATGGTGAATTCTCCGCCGTTAGCAACGTACACGCCGCCGCCGTTGCCTGTGTTACAGCCGCCTTTGATCATGGGCGGTTCCCCACCCTCCGAATCCGTCGACTGGACACACAGCCTGCCAAAAACTTTGATCACACAGCCGTCCTCTGTCACCTTCGACAGTTTTCGGTCTATTGTGTGATTATTCAAAAGCAACAGGACATTCCGGCCTTCAGGCACCGTGATGGGTCCGCTGCCCTCTGTCGCTGTGATATCGTTATCCAGTTGGTATTGGGTGGGTTTTGTAGATTCACCCGCTTCGGGGGCTTCATTCAGGGCCGCTTGCAATCCAGCCCAGGTGGAAACGGTTTTTGGCGTATCAACATTGGTCGCCGGGGCCAGCGCTTCCCCGACGAGCTCCAGGCTCCCGGCTTCCAGGTCCAGGTTCAGGTCCAGGTTCCCGACCCCGGGATCCGCTCCCAAGTCCGGCAGCCCTTCGCTCCCCTCCAGCACGATCTCCAATTCGCCCGACCGGTTCTGGGCGTCGCCGTCCACGCCCCCGATCTTGCCCTCGATCTCGATGGGCCCGTCAATGGTCAGCTCCGGCAAGCCGTCCTTCGTCAGCGCGAACGACGACGGCAGCATCGCCAGCGCCATCACCAGCGCCAACAGCTTCCACGCGCAGTGCTTCATATGGTTCTCTCCTTATACTGTCCGTATTCCAGGATGGTTATATTGTACTCCATTCTGCAAAAATTAACAATCAATCGATGCACATATTGCGTTTATTATTGTGTAAAATTTTTCCATCACTGTCGCAGAGGCCGTTTTTGACGGCTTTGATCGGGATATGGGCTGTGGAATGATATCTGAGATGGCCAAATGCTGATTTGCGGGGATGAGGATAGGGAACCAGGAACCAGGAACCAGGAACCAGGAACCAGGAACTAGGAACTAGGAACTAGAAATTGTGGCTGCCGCGTATTGATACAGGTTTTCAGTTGTTAATATGGTTATACCGCAGTAAACGCAATGACCATTATCCTTGCTCCTATAGTGCGTGGCTTTTCCTGGTTCCTAATTCCCGGTTCCTCTCCTCCCTAAATCAGTATTTCGTGATCAATTCCCCATTCCTTTTCCCGCCGCGTCCAGCATCGTCTCGATACAGATCCCGTAGCCCATGGTCGGGTCGTTGACCATCACGTGGGTCACCGCGCCGATGAGCCGTCCGTCCTGGATCAGCGGACTGCCGGACATGCCCTGCACGATGCCGCCGGTGCGCGCGATCAGCGCCGGGTCGGTGACGCGGATCACCATGGCCCGGGCGGCGGGCTGGGCGGAATCGGACAGGCGCACGATCTCGCAGGCGTACTCCCGCACACCGCCGCCGTCCACCGTGGTCAGAAGCGACGCCGCGCCGGTGTGAATCTGGTTCCGGCCGGCGACGGGCAGCCCTCTGGCGTACAGTGCGCCGTCCGGCAGCGCCTCGATCTGGCCGAACACGCCGTATTCGCTGTTGGTCGTGACCACCCCCAGCGCCTGCCTGCGCTGCATGAAGTCCCCCGTCAGCTCGCCCGGCGCGCCCGCCCGGCTGGGCGTCACGTCCGTCACGCCGTTGGCGTACAGCGCCCCGTCGCCCACGGGCAGCAGCACCCCGGTGTCGATGTCCGCGATGGCGTGGCCCAACGTACCGAAGCCGCCGGTCTGCGGATCGTAGAAGGTGAGCGTCCCAACGCCGGCGGTGCTGTCGCGCACCCACGCGCCGAGGCGGTACTGCCCGTCCCGCTCATCCCGTGCGGGCGTGACCTCGTATTCCAGCTTCTTTCCGTCCCGGAGCACCTCCAGGCGGGCGGGTGCGCCATCCGCAAGGCATTGGGACAGCTGCTTCGCGCCGTCGACGCGCACCCCGTTGACGCACTGTATCACGTCGCCGCTCTTAATCCCGGCCAGGCGCGCCGGGCTCGGCCGCTTGCCAAGGTCGGAATTGCCCACGACCACCACGCCCCCGGTGGTCATCGCCACGCCCACCGACTGGCCGCCGGGCATCATGATCCGTTCGGGCCGAACCGACAGCTTCACCGTGCGCAGCGGCACGACGCCCAGCAGCCGAAAGGTCAGCTTCCCCTCGCCGGCGTCTCCCGCCGTCAGCCGCAGGCATTCCCCGTCCGCCCCCTTCTGGGTCTCCAGGCCCGCAATCGCCCCGTCGCCGCTGGCCTCCGTCCAAACCGCCGAAGCCACGGGAATGACCGTCACCGCGCCCGCGTCCAGCACCATTTCGTCCGGCAGCCGCGTCACCGTCCCCAGCTGCGGCGACAGCATGAGCGCCGCCGTCGCCGCAGCCAGCGTCGCCGCAAGCCGCCTGAATCTGTCCCCCATTGCGCATTCCTCCCTCTTTCCCCCATGTCCGCCTGGCAGCAAAACCCATTTACGGGCGTTGCCGCGCGCCGCGAATCAACCTGTAATTTGACCGGATCGGCGCGCCGGTATGCTGGCAAATGCCCCGCTTTCAGGGAATTCCTGTCGCCCGGGCCGCCGATGCCCGCCAACGGCGGCGCGCCGCCCGATTTGCCAATACTTTCCCGCATACCATGATTTTAAACTCTTTTTACAGCATTTATGCCGTTTTGCGGACAAAACCGGTTGCTATATTTTTTCAGAGCGATTATAATAGAAGCGTTATGTTGAAATCAAATGCGAAGCCGGCAGGGATGCCTGCGCCGGACTTTTCCGCCGCCCGCGGCAGGCGCGTGCTGATCGCGCTTTCCGGCGGCGCGGATTCGGTGGCGCTGGCGGTCTTGCTGGCCGAGGCGCAGGGGGATTGCGCCCTGAGGCTGTTCGCCGCCCACGTGGATCACGGCATAAGGCCCGAGAGCGGCCAGGACGCCGCGTTCTGCCGCGACCTTTGCGCACAGCTGGGCATTCCCCTTTACTGCGCCCGCCTGGACGTGCCCGGGGAGGCGCGGGCGCAGGGCGAAGGGCTGGAATCGACGGCCCGGCGACTGCGCTACGCCCAGCTTCGGCGCTTCAAGGCGGAGGTCGGCGCGGAGCTCATCGCGCTGGCCCACCACATGGACGATCAGGCCGAAACGGTGCTGATGCACCTGGGGCGCGGGGCCGGGACCCGGGGGCTTTGCGGCATGCGGGCCCTTTCCGGTGATCTGTGGCGGCCGCTGCTGGGCTTTCGCAAGGCCGACCTGACGGCCTTCCTCCGGGCGCGGGGCTTTGCCTGGCGGGAGGATTATACCAACGGCGTGGCCGACAACCCGCGCAACGCGATTCGACTGCATGTCTTGCCCGCGCTGGAGCAATGCTATCCTCAGTTCGTTCCCGCCGTCGCCCGTTGCGCGAGCACGGCGCAGCTGGAGGACGACTGTCTCGACGCGCTGACAGAGGCTTACCTCGCCGAAGGCGGCGCGCTTGAACCCTTTTGCCGGTGGATCGACCTGTCCCGGCCGCCCCACCGCGCGATACTGCGCCGCGCGATACTGCGCCGCTGTCCGGCCGCGCTGACTTGGGAGCAGGTCAACGTGCTGGAGGCGCTGTGCGCGTCGAATCGGGGAAAAATCGACCTCGGCGTGGATCTTTGCGCCGAGCGCGCGGGCCATCGCCTCTATTTTGCCCCGAAGCATCCGCCGCAAACCGAATCTGCGGTGCTGTCGCTCAACGGCGTCACGGCGCTGCCCCTCGTCGGCCGCGTGATCGCCGCGCCCTGTGCAGCCGAGCCCGTGCGCGACGACCCGATGCGCCAGGTACTGAACCCGGCGGCATTGACCGGCGCGCAGCTGCGCACCCGACGCCCCGGCGACCGCATACGGCCGCTGGGCTGCGGCGACAAGCTGCTTTCAGACTACTTCATCGACCGAAAGGTAGATCGCCCCCTGCGGGACGCGACGCCGCTGATCGCCGTGGGCAACCGCGTGCACTGGGTCTGCGGATACGGCATCTCCCAGGAGGCCGCCCTCACGCCGGGCTGCGGCGCGGTCAGTCTTAAATTTGAACGGTAAGCCCAGACCATTTAATACGACGGAGGAAAGCGACATGTACGACGATATTGAAAGCATCCTCTTGAGTGAGGAACGGATTCAGGAGCGCGTCAGGGCGCTGGGTGCTCAGCTGGCCGAGGAATACAGGGACAAGAACCCGGTGATGATCTGCATACTCAAGGGCTCCACCATGTTCTTCGCGGATCTGCTCCGGGCCATGCCCATACGCCTGACCATGGATTTCATGGCCGTGTCCAGCTACGGGCGCACCACGAAGTCCTCCGGCGAGGTGGAGATTCGCAAGGACCTGTCCGGTTCCATCGAGCACCGCCACGCCATCATCGTGGAGGACATCATCGACTCCGGCTTCACGCTGACCTATCTCAGCCGCATGCTCTCTGCCCGCGGCGCGGAATCCATCAAAATCTGCACGCTGCTGGACAAGCCCGCCCGCCGGGCCCCCGGCATCACGCTGAAGGCCGATTATTCCGGCTTCGTCATCCCGGACGCCTTCGTGGTGGGCTACGGCCTGGACTACGACGAGGCCTACCGCAATCTGCCCTATATCGGCGTGTTAAAACCCGAAGTTTACCAAAATAACTGATTTTTGCTGCGATTATTGAAATATAAATGGTTATAATATAGGTGGATAAGGATACTTATGAACGACTGATTTCAGCCGGGTTCGCTTGCCTTCCTGAAAGAGAGGATATTTGATTTGAACAAGAAACCCACGAGAAATGTATTGCAGGGGCCGCTGATGTACCTGTTGATCCTGGCCATCATACTGCTGATGGTGCACATGCTCAGCGACGGGGCGCAGCCGACCATCGAGACCATCGACTATTCCACCCTGTTGGAATGGGTGGAAAACGACCTGCGCCAGAGCCAGGGTGAAACCCTGCCCGCTTCCGCCAAATACAGGACGCTGGGCCGCGTGGTGATACAGTCCAGCACGCTGATGGCCGTTTCGGAGGAAAACATGGCCTCGGCGGAGTTGACGGGAAGCTACGACGCGGAGTGCGTCATTCCCAGCGAGGCGCAGTTCTACGCGGATGTGAATTCCATCTACGCTGCGGTGCTGGGCCGCGCAGTCAGCCCCACGGAATACCACTTCGAAATTTCCTCCAAGCTGCCCGCACAGCCGGCATGGTGGGTGGAATGGGTGCCGCTGCTGGTGACGGTGGTGCTGTTCGGCCTGCTCTGGTACTTCCTGATGCGCCAGCAGACCGGCGGCGGCAAGGGCATGATGAGCTTCGGACGTTCCCGCGCCCGCATGACCGACCCCAACACCAATAAGGTGACCTTTGACGACGTGGCCGGCGCGGACGAGGAAAAGGAAGAGCTGCAGGAGATTGTGCAGTTCCTGAAAAACCCCCAGCGCTTCACCAAGGTGGGCGCGCGGATTCCCACCGGCGTGCTGCTGGTGGGCCCCCCCGGCACGGGCAAGACGCTGCTGGCGAGGGCGGTGGCCGGCGAGGCCGGCGTGCCGTTCTTCACCATCTCCGGCTCCGACTTCGTGGAGATGTTCGTGGGCGTGGGCGCTTCGCGCGTGCGCGACCTGTTTGACCAGGCCAAGAAAAACGCCCCGGCCATCGTGTTCATCGACGAGATCGACGCCGTTGGCCGCCAGCGCGGCGCGGGCCTGGGCGGCGGCCACGACGAGCGCGAGCAGACGCTGAACCAGCTGCTCGTCGAGATGGACGGCTTCACCCACAACGAGGGCGTGATCGTCATGGCGGCCACCAACCGCAGCGACATTCTCGACCCCGCGCTGCTGCGTCCCGGCCGCTTTGACCGGCGCATCGTGGTCAATTACCCCGATGTGAAGGGCCGAGAGGAGATATTGAAGGTCCACGCCAGGGGCAAGCCTCTGGGCGACGATGTGGATCTGGGCGTGCTGGCCCGCAGGACGCCCTACTGATGAACGTGATGAACGAGGCGGCGCTGCTGACGGCGCGCCAGGGCCGCGACACCATCCACATGGACGCCATTGAGGAGGCCATCACCCGCGTGATGGCGGGCCCCGAAAAGAAGAGCCGCAAGGTCACGGATATGGACCGCAAGCTGGTGGCCTATCACGAGGGCGGCCACGCCATCGTGGCCCACTACATCCCCGAGTGCGACGACGTGCACGAGATCACCACCATCCCCCGCGGCTCCGCCGGCGGTTACACCATGTACCTGCCCCAGGAGGAATTCCATTATGTGACCACCGCCCGCATGAAGGCCCAGATGGCCAGCGCCATGGGCGGCCGCGTGGCCGAGGCGCTGGTGTTCGGCGACATCACCACCGGCGCTTCCAGCGACATCAAGTCGGCCACCGAGATCGCCCGCAGCATGGTCACCGAATACGGCATGAGCAGCAAGCTGGG
>CACYZW010000122.1 GCA_902778995.1 uncultured Eubacteriales bacterium | reverse complement strand
CATGAACTTCATCTTCATCTCTCCGAACTTCCCGCATACCTACTGGAACTTTTGCGATCGGCTGCGCCGTAACGGCATCAACGTGCTTGGCATTGGTGATTCGCCCTACGACGGCCTCGAAGCCCCGCTGAAGTCGGCGCTGACGGAGTATTACAAGGTGGATTCGCTGGAGGACTACGACCAGGTCTATCGCGCCGTGGCGTACTTCGCTTTCCGGTACGGCAAGATCGACTGGGTCGAGTCGATGAACGAATACTGGCTGGAGCAGGACGCCCGGCTGCGAGACGACTTCAACGTCACCACCGGTATACGCTCCGACCGCATCGGCTTCATCAAGGAGAAGTCGCTGATGAAAGGCATCTATCTCGACGCCGGGATTCCCACCGCGCGCCAGCACGTGGTCTCCACCCGAGAGGCCGGGCGGGCGTTCATCGAGAAGGTCGGCTATCCCGTGATCGTGAAGCCGGACATCGGCGTCGGCGCGACAAACACCTGGAAGCTGGAGAGCGACGGGGATTTCGAGGCATTCTACGACCACCTTCCGGAGCACCCCTATGTGATGGAGGAGTTCATCGAGGGCATTATCTGCTCCTACGACGCGATCACGAATTCCAAATGCGAGCCGCTGTTCGAGAGCATGACGGTGTGGCCGCCGGTGATGGACATCGTGAACAAGGACCTCGACCTCATGTACTACACCTGCCCCGAGGTCCCGGAGCAGCTGCGCACGCTGGGCCGCAGAACCGTCAAGGCCTTCGGCGTGAACCGGCGGTTCGTGCACCTGGAGTTCTTCCGCCTGACGAAAGCCCGCAAGGGCCTGGGCAGGGTGGGGGACTTCGCCGCGCTGGAGGTCAACATGCGGCCCGCGGGCGGCTACACGCCGGACATGATGAACTTTGCCCACTCGACGGACGTCTACCAGATCTATGCCGACATGGTGGCCCACGACGAACGCCGGAAGACGGAGGGACCGGAGCACTTCTATTGCGTCTACGCCAGCAAGAAGGATGGCCACACCTATGCGCACACCCACGAGGAGATCATGCGCCGTTACGGCGCGGACATGGTGATGCAGGAGGAGATGCCCCCGATGAACTGGCCGCAGATGGGCCGATACATGTACACGGCGAAGCTCAAAACCTTCGAGGAGGCCGAGGCGTTTATACACTTCGTACAGGGATAAGACTGCGCAGCGTCCACGTTGAACGGTGGACGCTGCTTTTGAATTCAAATGACATAAAACCACGCGGTATCATCTCCGGGCACATCGGGCTGTACTACATAACCCTGACCGTTCCTGTACAACAGCTCCTGGCTCTTGATACTCACCCGCGTACCCGGGGCGATGGGATGGGTGATGAATACATTGGAACCGATAACTGAGTCATGTCCGATCACAGTCTCGCCGCCCAGAATCGAAGCCCCGGCATAGATCGTCACGTTGTCCTCGATCTTAGGGTGCCGGCGTTTTCCGCGGAGTTTCTGCCCGCCGCGCGTCGAGAGCGCGCCGAGGGTCACGCCCTGGTAGAGCTTGACATTGTCTCCGATTTCCGTGGTCTCCCCCACGACAATGCCCGTGCCGTGGTCGATGAAGAAATACCTGCCGATCTGCGCGCCGGGGTGAATATCGATGCCGGTTTTGTTGTGAGCGTATTCCGTCATGATTCGGGGGATCAGTGGAACATTCAGTTGATACAGTGCGTGCGCCAGCCGGTTGACAGTGATGGCGTACAGGCCGGGATACGCGATGATGACCTCCGCCTTGCTGGAAGCCGCAGGATCGCCGTCGTAGGCGGCCTGCAAATCCGTTTCCACATAATCTCGTATTTCCGGCAGCTTTTCCAGAAACGCCGCCGTGATGTCCTCGGCGGCCGTTTCGGCGTCGTCTTCCGATACCTGTTCGCTGCCGCGCAGCGCGATGGCGATTTGCCGGTTCAGGTGAAACGCTACATCCTCGATCAGCGCTGAAAGGTTGTTTCTCGGATTGTAGATTCGGTAGACATAATCCCGGTAATAGCCGGGGAACACCAGCCGAAGCAACTTCCCAATCAATTCCTCAATGATCTGGCGATCCGGCTGGGTAAACATCTCCAGACGATCAATGACTCGCTCGTTGCCGTAATCTGCGAGAACTATATCTGCCAGTGCTTGGATGCGTGTTTCATATTTCCCGGCCATCTGTGTTCCCTCCTGTATGGTGTTTGAAAACCGGGGATGTCGTGCGGGACATCCCCGATTATGCTGTTTCCTGTTATACTCAATCCGCAAACAGTGGCGTGGACAGGTAGCGGTCGCCGGTATCCGGGAGCAATACTACGATGTTCTTGCCCGCGTTCTCCGGACGCTTCGCCAGTTGGATGGCCGCCCAGACCGCCGCGCCGGAGGAGATGCCCACCAACACGCCTTCCTCGCGACCGATGCGTTTACCGGTGGCGAAGGCGTCCTCGTTGGCAACGGCGATGATCTCGTCGTAGACGTTTGTGTCCAGAACCTTCGGCACGAAGCCTGCGCCGATGCCCTGGATCTTGTGGGCTCCGGTCACGCCGGTGGACAGCACCGCGGAGGTGGCGGGCTCCACTGCCACGACCTTCACGTTCGGGTTCTGGGCCTTCAGATACTGTCCCACGCCGGTGATCGTGCCGTCTGTGCCGACGCCCGCGACGAAGACGTCCACCTTTCCGTCCGTATCGCTCCAAATCTCCGGCCCTGTCGTCTCATAGTGGATCTTCGGGTTGGCGGGATTGTCGAACTGAGCGGGGATAAAGCTGTTTTCGATTTGCCCGGCGAGCTCGTTCGCCTTTTCAATCGCGCCTTTCATGCCCTTGCTGCCCTCTGTCAGAACGATCTCAGCGCCATAGGCCTTCATCAGCTGGCGGCGCTCGACGGACATGGTTTCCGGCATCACGATGATGACCTTATAGCCGCGGGACGCCGCGACGGCGGACAGTCCAATGCCCGTGTTTCCGGAGGTGGGCTCGATCAGCGTCGCGCCGGGCTTGAGTGCGCCGCGCGCCTCGGCGTCGTCGATCATCGCTTTCGCGATGCGGTCCTTTACGCTGCCTGCCGGGTTGAAGTACTCCAGCTTTGCCAGCAGCTTCGCCTGTAATCCATCGGAAGCCTCGATGTGGGAGAGCTCCAGAATGGGGGTGTTACCGATCAACTGATCTGTGGTCTTGAGAATACGTGCCATAGGAAACGCTCCTTTCAAATTGAAAAATCAGCAAAATACAACAGGAGACCTCTCATGAAATCTCCTGTTGTAAACATGTGGAAAGCCGAAACACGTCTGTGCGATGGCCTAATCCCAGGAGATTTCGTAAGAATGCGCGCAACAACAGCACCTGTCCTGAAAACAGATGTCCCGGTTGTTCAAAAAACGAATCTGCGCATTCATGATGATTATCTCCCTGTGGCTATGTTAGGATTATACCCATGAGGGAATCGGATGTCAATAGTAAATACCAATATACACAGTAGGGAAATGTTAAACTTTGCATCAAGAGGACAAAATGGCTTGACAATCTCCCGCGATGCGCTTATAATTCGTGACAATTCGACGGAGGGAGGCTTTGATGATGCTCATGATCAATGGGTTTGTTGCTGCCTCCACCCGGTTTTCTTCTGTGTGTTGTTGTAAGCGCCCCGGCAGAGGGTTGCTTTTCATGCAATGATGCAAAGGAGCAAACCGTTCATTCACCCGCTGCCGGCATTCCACGGAAATCGGCAGCGGGTGTTTTATTCTATTCAACCGCAAACGGAAGGGAGAAACTGACATGTCCAATTACAAAAATATCGAATCAGCACTGATCCGCGGTGGCCTTTTCGGCGATCCGCTGACCCGTTCAGTGAACGTGCCGATCTACCAGACTTCGACGTTCCAGCAGCCGGAACTGGGCACCAATCCGAAGTGGGAGTACGCCCGCACCGGCAACCCAACTCGCGCGGCGCTGGAGGCGCTGATCGCGGAGCTGGAGGGCGGCACGGCAGGCTTCGCGTTCGCCTCCGGCATGGCGGCGATTTCGACGGTGTTGCAGCTGTTCAAATCCGGCGACCGCATACTGATTTCTTCCAACGTCTATGGCGGCACGTTCCGCATACTCGACAAGGTGTTCAAGCCCTTCGGGCTGGAATACGCCATTGTGGACACGTCGAACGCCGAGGCTATAGAGGCCGCCATCACCGATGACGTCGTCGCCATATTGGTAGAGAGTCCCGCGAACCCGCTGATGACCGTGACCGACCTGTGGCTGGTTTCCGATATCGTCCATACGCACGGCCTGTTGACCATCGTGGACAACACCTTCATGACGCCCTACCTGCAAAGGCCGCTGGCGCTCGGCGCAGACATCGTGATCCACTCCGCGACAAAATACCTCGGCGGGCACAGCGATCTCGTGGCCGGTCTGGTGGTAGTGAAGGACGACGACCTGGCGGAGCGCATCGGCTTCATCCAAAACGCCGTCGGCGCGGTGCTGGGTCCGATGGACAGCTTCCTGTTGATTCGCGGCATCAAGACGCTGGCGGTGCGCATGGACCGGCACGTGGCGAACGCACAGCGCGTGGCGGAGTGGTTGCATGACAATGACGCAGTGAAGGTCGTCTACTATCCCGGCCTTCCCGACGCGCAGGGCTATGAGATCAACCGTAAGCAGGCCAGGAACGGCGGCGCGATGATCGCGTTTGAGTTGAAAGAAGGCTATGACTATCGCCAGTTCTTCAGGTCGCTGAAACTGATCTCGCTGGCGGAAAGCTTGGGCGGTGTGGAGTCGCTCACCTGCCACCCGGCGACGATGACCCACGCCTCCATCCCGCGGGAGATTCGCCTGAAGGTGGGTATCACAGACAACCTGATCCGCCTGTCTGTGGGCATCGAGCACATCGACGACCTGATCGCGGATCTCGATCAGGCCATCCAGGAAAGTGAGGTCAAGTAATATGGCACGTTTTGAATCCACGCGAGCCCTGATCGGCAATACGCCGCTGGTCAAACTGAATCACCTCGACCTACCCGAGGGAGCGAACCTGTACGCGAAGCTGGAGCTGTACAATCCCTCCGGCAGCGTGAAGGATAGGATCGGCCTGTACATGGTGGAGGACGCCAAGCACAGGGGTATCCTGAAATCGGGCGGCGCCATCGTCGAGGCGACCGCTGGCAACACGGGCCTGGGCATTGCCTTCGCGGCATTGAACCACGGGTACCGGGTCATATTTGTTGTCCCGACGAAGTTCTCTCAGGAGAAGCAGACGCTGATGGCTGCTCTCGGCGCGGACATCGTCAACACGCCACGAGAAGAGGGTATGCTCGGTGCGGAAAGGAAGGCGGAGGAGCTCCTCCGAATGATTCCCGATGCGGTTTCGCTCCGGCAGTTCCACAACCCTGCAAATCCCCTGGCGCACTATGAAACCACCGGTCCGGAGATCTGGCGGGACATGGAAGGCAAAGTGGATTACCTCGTGGCAGGCGCGGGCAGCGGCGGCACGTTTACCGGCATTGTCAGGTTTTTGAAGGAGCAGAATCCTGCCGTCCAGGGTGTGCTTGCTGACCCGGTGGGCTCCACGATGGGCGGCGGAGAACATGGGGATTACGATATCGAAGGCATCGGCAACGACTTCATTCCCGATACGATGGACATGTCCCTGGTGGATCAGGTCGTCAAAATCACGGACAACGAGGCCTTCCGCGCCGTGCGTGTCCTGGCTCGTAGGGAAGGTGTCTTTGCCGGTTCCTCGTCCGGCGGCGCGCTGGCGGCAGCGAGGAAGCTGATCGAGGGCGGCGCGCGGGGTAACATTGTGGTCGTTTTCCCGGATCGCGGCGACAGGTATTTCAGCAAGGGGTTATATAATCCGGCGACGGTATAGTTTTTGTCAATATAAGCGCATAGCCATTGCGTATTGGACAAAATCCAGGCAGGCCTATATAATTTGACATAAAACGAATGACGGATTCCGGCGTCCAATGCCGGCAATCGGAAGGGAGGATGGAAGCATGGCACGGATGAATGCGTGTATGATGCGTGTGTGTAATGCTTTTGCCCCCTGCGCGCCGACAGGATGATTTATGTAATCAGGCGCGGCAGAGGCTTTCAGGCTGCCCGCTGCGCCGGAAACATCGATTCACGGCACATCGGATGGCGGTCATTCGATGTGTTTTTTTCAATGAGGAGGTTAAGCCATGGCTGATCAACCGGGCAGGCAGAACACAATGCTGACAGAGGCGCAGCTGAAAAAGATCCAGGATGCGGTAAGGGAGATACGATATGGAACCGTTACGCTGGTCATACAGGACGGGAAGCTCATTCAAATCGATCGATCCGAAAAGATACGCCTGAAATCAGAATAGCGGGCAGCCGCAGTTGTAAACTGACCGGAAATACCGGAGGTTTTGCATCAGTGAGGGTGAAGTCATCCCTCTCAGGAACGCAAAACCTCTTTTTGATTGCGCTTGCGATCATGGAAGGAGGCAACCCAATTGTCCAAAGTTAACCTTGCGCTGCCGAGCGTACAGATTCGGGAAATCCGCATCAATTCCATAACCGGTTTTTCAGGGACCGCCGAGGAACTGGTGGCCGCGTCCGCCTGTGGATTGAAAGACAGAAACCGCAGCTTTTCACAGTGCCTGGGCTGCTCCATTACCAAGGCAGCCTGTATGACGATCCTCATTCAGGATGGCGCGGTTATCACCCATGGCCCCATCGGGTGCTCTTCCTGCCTGACGGAGTATGCTTTCACCTATAAGATGAACGGCAGGGATCGCGGCGTGGAGCATCCTACCCAAAGAAAGATATTCTCCACGAACCTGCAGGAAAGGGATCTCAAAGGACGCGGAGAAGCATGCCGATCCAAGGAAAGCAAAGGAGAAAAAGTGATGACATTTGAAGAGGCTGTGCAGACCATACAGCCCGGACGTTACCGCCACTTCAAGGGCAATACGTATGAGGTGGTCGGGATTGCAAGGCATAGTGAGACGGAAGAGCCAATGGTGGTCTATCGCGCCCTCTACGGAGAGGGCGGTCTATGGGTACGTCCGGCAGATATGTGGAACGAGCAAATAACCAGAGACGGAAAGACATATCATCGCTTCTACCATCTGGATCGAATCGAACGTGTTGAGAAGTATGAGCGGCTGTTTGACGAAGCCGCAACCTCCCATGACCCGGAAAAACTCCGCCTCCTGGATGCTTTATAATGGTCCCATGGGATAGGACCACGAACGACAACATAATGGTGAACATGGTATAATCACACACAGGAGGAAAAGATACCATGACTTACCAGCATTA
>CACYZW010000121.1 GCA_902778995.1 uncultured Eubacteriales bacterium | reverse complement strand
GTCCACGATGACCAGCGTCCAATTCATATCCGTCTGCGCCATGACCGACGCCACTGCCTCGTCAAAGTGGCGCAGTGCCATATCATCGTCCGCCATCCAGTGTGGCATGACGAAGGCAGCCCTCCCGGTTTCAAAGCAATCCTGTTCGCGCGACATTGCGCCACCTCCTTGATGAAGAACCCGTGCATCCTTTCCTGATATTATTTCAACGCGCCATCGCTCTTCTTCAGCGCATTCACAATGGCCGCCAGGTCGTCCACGAAGGTGATTCATCCAACAAGCGATGGTTTAAAACCCGTCGGAATGGGTGTGTCTCCGCCAACACTTTACTACCATTATTGGAATGTTAAGCCGAAAATCGGGAGATTGTATCAAAACGTTGGCCACTTTGTAGTAAAGCATTGGTCTGGTGCAGGGGTAGTCTCCACCATCATTTTAACACGAAAGTTGCGAAAACCCTTGTGCCACAGGGCTTCTGGGGTTGTGTGTCAAAGTGTTGGTTGGAACCCTTAAAAATGCCATTCCGACTTAGGTCTGTTCTTTTACTGACGCGATCGTCTCCGCACCCACCAACAGATCAAACAGCGCATCCTGTGACAGCACGCCGCGTGTAAGGTCCGGTGGGATCTCGCCTCTTTCGTCTGCCTCGTAATCCTCCCGCCATTCCGCGGGAGGTGTAGCAGGCGTCCATAAGGCGGAGCTTTTCAGGGTCACACGATGCAGCGGCTTCATCAGACAGCTGCTCGTCTTTTTACCGCTCGATGCGGTCCAAGTGGTAGAAGCGCCTATTGGCCTTACCGCCCTGCTCCACAGTCTCGTTCACATATCGGTGGGGCGAACCCACACTCCATTCTGCCCATCCAGCATATTGGCCTCTATCGCCTGTTTGAGCTTCTCCAAATTTTCTGCTTCTCGGCCGCTTTTATCAGGTCATCCCTGAAGTCAGGGTGCGCCAGGGATATGATGCGCTCTGCCCGCTCCCACGTTGTGCGCCCGACAAGGTTTTGAGCGCCATATTCCGTAACGAGGAAGTAGGACTGGCTGCGAGGAGAGGTGACGATATCACCGGAAAAGGTCGGAACGATCCGGCTGTGTACAATTCCATCGCGATCTGTATAGGTGGAGGGCATGCACAGGAATGCCTTGCCGCCCCGGCTCATGGCCGCGCCGGTCAGAAAGTCCAGCTGTCCGCCTGTGCCGCTGATCTGTCGGGTGCCGCTGCTCTCCGCATCCACCTGTCCATACAGATCTGTGGCGATGCAGCTGCAGATGGATACCATGTTGTCATGCTGGCCGATCACCTCGGCGGAATTCACGTATTCCAGCGGAAACGCGATCAGGCCGGGATTGTCATCCACCCAGTCATACAGCTCCTGCGAACCAAAGCCTGTGGCGAATACGCCCTTGCCCCTGAAGTGGCGCTTCCTGCGGTTTGTCAGCTTGCCCGCCCTGGCCAGCTCCAGATAGGCGTCCGACAGCAGCTCCGTGTGCATGCCGAGATCCTTCAGGTCGGATTGGGCCATGATGTGCCCCAGCGCGGCAGGCATGCTGCCGATGCCGATCTGCAAGGTCGCGCCGTCCACGATATGCGGCAGTATACACTCCGCGATGCGCCGGTCTGTATCGCTCTCGCGTATGGGGGGCAAGGTCGGCAAAGGGCCGTGCTCGCCCTCTACGACCATGTCAACCTCGGAGATGTGAACGCACTCGTCCATGCCGCCGCGCACCCGGGGCAGCCTCTCATTGACCTCCACGATCACGATGTCGGCCTTGTCCATGATGCCTTTGGCCACGCCGATGGAAGTAGACACGTTGAAATAGCCGTGCCTGTCCATGGGCGCAACGCACATCATGGCCACGTTCACATCCAGGAAGTGGCGATAGTAGGCCACCAGGTTGCGGAATATCGTCGGGATGAAATAGCAGAGGCCCCGGTCGCAGAGCGTGCGCTCATAGGCGGAACAGTGCCAGCTGTTGTAGACGAAATGCTCCTTGGACGGATCGCACTCCGCCACCTCCACCGGGCCGAACAACAAATTGCCGCGGATCTTTACATCCGTCAATTCATCCCGGCGTCCGGCCAGCGCCCGATCCAGCAGAACCGGCATGCTCAGCGCCGTGCCGTAGTCGATCCAGTCGCCGCTCTTGACCACACGCACAGCTTCCTCCGGAGTGCGCAGCTTGGCGCGGTATTCAGCCTGGTAATCCATGGCCTGCCTCCTTCTTACGTCCCATCATTTCACCACGGGAACAAACTTCGCCTGGTTCATCAAAGGATGCGTGAGGGTGATGGCCCCGGGCCGCGGACAGACCATCACACAGGCGCCGCAGTAGTAGCATTGGTGTAGTCGTAGGCGAACATCAGACCCGTCTCGTCGTCCCGGAACGCGGCGCCCTTGAATTCGCCCTCGGTGTCCCGGATCTTGCCGCCAAAGGACTCCATGTCCAGCAGCCGGTCGTAGCCCTCCCGGCACTCGATATAGTGCAGTATGCCATTGGAATAGCCGTCCTGCTCCCGCACATAGGCCCAGGCGATCTCCTCCGGCGTGACCTTCGAGCAGGGGTTGGTGCAGGCGGACTCCCAGTGATCGAAGCCCGTGCCCGCCGAGCCGCTCTTCTCCACCGCGCCCTTTTCCACCAGGATCACCGATTGCCCGGCACGGGCCGCGGCGATGGCGGCAAAGCAGCCCGCCAGACCGCCGCCCAGCACCAATACGTCGCAGGAAAGCGTCTCCCGCTGCCCCGACTCGTTGGCATAGGGCCAGGCATACCTGTTTTCTTGCATGTCAGTCATTCCTCTGTCCCTCCTCCAGCGTGCAGGCGACCAGGTGTCCCGGGGAAACCTCGCGCATCTCAACATCCCCGCGGGTACAGCGCTCCATGGCGTGGGGACAGCGCGCGGCGAACCGGCAGCCCGGCTTGGGGTTGATGGGGCTGGTAACCTCGCCCTGGATGATCTGGCGCACCTTGTGCTTTGATTCAATGCTGGGGATGGGGATGGCGTCCATCAGCGCCCGGGTATAGGGATGGGTCGGATGAAGGAAGATCTCCTCCGCCGGTGCCTTCTCCACGCACTTGCCCATGTACATCACCATGATCTCCTGGGAGATGTGCTTCACCACCGACAGATCGTGGGTGATGAACAGGTAGGTCAGCCCCAGCTCCTCCTGCAGATCCATCAGCGGATTCAGAATCTGCGCCTGGATGGACACGTCCAGCGCGGACACCGGCTCGTCGCACACGATGAACGCCGGATCGAGGATCAGCGCCCGCGCCACGCCGATGCGCTGGCGGCGGCCGCCATCCAGCTCGTGGGGATAGGCCAGTGTCAGCCGCTTGGCCAGACCCACGGTGTCCATCATCTTCTCCACCTTTTCGTCGATCTCCCAGCGGTTTTTGCACACCTTGTTTACGATCAGCGGCTCCGCAATCAGCTGCTGCACGGTCATGCGGCCGTTCAGGCTGGAATAGGGATCCTGGAAGATCATCTGCATCCTTGGCCGGATCTTATTGAACTGCGCCTTTGACATGGCGGCCACGTCCTGCCCGTCAAACAGGACCTCGCCGCCGGTGGGCTTGTGCAACTGGAGGATCGCCCGCCCAAGGGTGGACTTTCCGCAGCCGGATTCACCCACCACGCCCATCGTGCGTCCCCTGGGAATGGTGAAGCTGACGCCATCCACCGCCCGGAGCTGCCCGGCAGGGGTTGAAAAATACTTTTTCAGGTCCTTGACGACCAGCAAATCGCTCATGCTTTCCCCTCCCCTTCTGTGCCGAACAGATGGCAGCATATCCTGTGGCCGTCCCTGTCGATGACCGGCGGCGCCTGGCGCTTGCAGATCTCCATGCAGCTTTGGCAGCGCGGTGCGAAGGCGCAGCCCTCCGGCAGGCTGGTGGGATCGGGCATGAGCCCCTCGATGGGCTTGAGCCGCCGGGCATGGTCGGTCAGGCTGGGGATGGAGTTGAACAGGCCGACGGTGTAGGGATGGTGCCTGTCGCCGGTAAAGATGTCCTCCAGCGTGCCATATTCCACAATCTGTCCCGCGTACATGATGCCCACCTTGTCGCAGGTCTCCGCCACGATGCCCAGGTCGTGGGTGATCATGATGACGGAGGTGCCAAAATGCCGCTGCAGGTCACAGATCATTGAGAGGATCTGTGCCTGGATGGTCACGTCCAGCGCCGTGGTGGGCTCATCGGCGATCAGCAGAAGCGGATTGCACACCAGCGCGATGGCAATGACTACGCGCTGACGCATGCCGCCGGAAAACTGGTAGGGGTATTCCTTCTTTCGCTCTTTGGGAATGCCGACCTGCTCAAGGATGGCCTCCACCCGCTTACTGATCTGCGCGGCGGTGAGCTCCTCGGCGTTGTGCAGGTAGAGCGCCTCGCCGATCTGATCCTCCACGGTGAGCACCGGGTTCAAGGCGGTCATGGGGTCCTGAAAGATCATGGAGATCTTCTCGCCCCTGACCCGCTGCATCTCCAGCTCCTTTTTCTTCAGCAGATCGTCGCCCTGCAGCAGGATGCGCCCAGAGGTCACCCGCGCGGTGCGCTCGGGCAGCAGGCCCATCACGCCAAGCGCCGTTGTGGTCTTGCCCGCGCCGGTTTCACCCACCAGGCCCAGTGTCTCTCCGGCGTTCAGGTCGAGGCTGATATGGTTCACCGCATAGACGGTCTCCAGGTCGGTTTTGTAGATAACCGACAGGTCCTGTATGGAAAGAATCTGTTCACTCATGCGCTCACCCCCTCGTCAGTCCTTCAGCTTGGGATCCAAGGAATCGGTCAGGCCGTCGCCCACCAGGTTGAAGGCGAGAGAGGTCATCAGTATAAACATGCCCGGGATCAGCAGCATATAGGGCGCGGCAAACAGATAGGTCTGCGCATTGGAGAGCATCGAGCCCCACTCGGGCGCGGGCGGCTGAATGCCCATGCCGATGAAGCTGAGCCCCGCCGCGGAGAGCATCATGTCCGAGATGGACATGGTGGTGTTCACGATGATGGGTCCCATGGCGTTGGGCAGCACGTAGCGGAAGATGATGCGGGCGTTGGAGGTGCCGTACGACTTGGCCGCCTCCACGTAATCCTGCTCCGCCGTGGTCAGCACCACCGAGCGGATCAGGCGCACGTTGCCCGGCACGCAGGAGATGGTGATGGCGATGATGAGGTTCCTGAGGTTCGTGCCCAGCGCCGCCACCACGGCCAGAGAAAGCAGGATCGGCGGCACGCACATGAACACGTCGATCACCCGGCTGATTGCGTTGTCCACCATGCCGCCGAAGTAGCCCGCGCAGGCGCCGAGGATCGCGCCGATGACCAGCGCCATCAGGCTGGTGGCCAAGCCGATGAGCAGCGAAAAGCGGGAGCCGTGGACGATGCGGGCGAACATGTCCCGCCCAAATTCGTCGGTGCCAAAGAAGTGGGTCGCACTGGGAGCCTGGAGCCGGTCTGATCCGACCTGTTCAATGCACTTGCTGTATTATGAGTGGGAGCATCTCACCGGCAACGACGGAAGAAAACAAACAGGCGCGAAATACCTGATTCAGCCAAAGGGCAGCGACATGACCTGGTTATGCGGACTGTACCGGATTGAAAACGGGCTCCCTGTATTTGTGGTTCTGACCAGGGAACCGAGCGATGAAATCCGCTTTATCCATGACCGAATGCCACTGATCATGCCGGGCGACTACGTGAACGACTGGATCAAGCCGGATGTAAAACCGGAAGAACTGCTGGATGCTGCGCTGACCAACATGGTCTACGAAAAGGTCGAAAACGACCGGAACAGCGCGATCACGGACGAACAGATGACAATTCTGTAATCCAGTCGTTCACTTGCTGCATGGGAGAGGTGGGAATCGGATGAACATGAGCGACCGTGCTCGCTTAAGAGGATGATTCCCTACGGCTGGCCTCTCCGCTCTGACAACTGCCGCTACGATGGAAAACCATCCAGTAGGCCTCACTGCCCATCCTGACCCGTCAGCGGCTCCACTTGCCGCCGCTTCTTCATATTCCCCTTCCTGGGGCGCTGCTTTCGCAGTTCTTTCAGGGCATTTGAATTCCCATCGAATACCAGGCTCACCGGGTCTATCTCCAGCACCGCGCACAGCGCAAGGCCGGCGCGTAAATTGATGCGGTGTATCTCTACCTCGCCGTATTCGTACCGTTGATACTGACGGTCGGCAAGCCCGGCAAGGCTGGCAACCTGATGCTGTGACAGCCCCAACCTCCATCGCGCCTGCAGGAGCATTTCCGTCTCCCGCGTCGTTCTTCTGATCATACTTCAACCTCCCACTGATCATGGTCAGTCGTAAGTACGCCATACGGTTTGGATGCCGTCAAGGAGTTTTGAAGAATGGTCACCATATCTTCTCGGATGGTCGCCGTTTGGTAAGAAAACGGAAACAGATATCCTAAAGATCCCAGTTGCCTACAAAATGTCGTCAACTGAGAAAAGATGACAATTATCCTGATGAACAAGCAGATCGGGTCACCTTTTCCTGGCCAATTGCGCGCTCATAGGGTTGGAAAACAATTCTCCTTCAGGAATGCTCCACCTAGAACCATTCTTCTCAAGAATAATCGCAGATCCGTTCTTTGCGTATTCACCTGTGAACAATCCGCTTCTGATTGTCTTCTTGTAATTGGTGGGATAGAACCAATAGCGCTTCCCGATTTCCAGCTTCATAGTCGCGCTCCATATATCGATCTGGGATTTGCGGTACGCTCACAACTGTGAGGGCGACTTTTACATTCATATCCACAAACTGCTGACAATTTGCCAGCAGGTAAATATACTGCATGATTTGGTCACGACATATCTCCATCCAAAATGATTTTCTCACCGCAGCTGCATTCCAAAGAATAAAGCGGACCAAGCATTGTCGGTGTGACCGAATACGTAAAACAGGCGCAGGCCACATCATGATGGATATATTTGCACCGGCGATGCTGTTTCATGAACACCCGCAACTTCTCCAGATCCTCCTTGTTGCTGATCTCAAAGCGAACCGGTGCCTGCGGGGTATCATCCTCATCCTCGTCTTCCACCATCAAATCCGCCAGTTTTTCTGCTTCTTTGTGTTCTTTTTCCCGAGTAGCCGCAGTTTCCTTATCCAATTCTGTCTGACCGTAATCCGGAATTTGGTATTTGGCATATGCCCGGAAAAGGCGCATACCGGTAGTATCGTGCAGATAATTCTATTGGCGTCAAGCATCGGTAACAGATTTTCGGGAAGGAAGCTGTCAAGGTGGAGGGTGGAGATTTTCCGGCAGAGAAAGGCAAGAAATACCGCCAA
>CACYZW010000120.1 GCA_902778995.1 uncultured Eubacteriales bacterium | reverse complement strand
CGCGGTTCAACGCCCGTCACCTCGCCGCCGGAGCGCAACACGCTCTGTGCAAGCTCCCCCATCAGGCCCGATTTCGAGCCCCCGTAGACGAGTGCATGGCTGCACTTGCCGATCCAGTGCCCCAGTTCCCTCACCGCTGCCTTCAACGCTGGGTCGCTGCCCGGATTGGCACCGAGATATACCGTTATGTTCATATTCGATCTCCGCTTTTCAACAGTTCAATCGGTGCTGCGTACCCGTCTTCACCGCACGCCACAGTGTAAACGGCACAGTTGCCGATATACTTCGACCAGTAGCCGCCGTTGGAATCCGGCGTAAGGTATTCCAGGATGCCCTTCATTGCGATGGCGTGAGTTGAAACAAGTACATTCCCCCTGCATGTCCTCAGCGCCTCCATGAACGCGCCTGTCCTGGCTACCACATCCGCCAGCGGCTCCATGCCCCTTGGTGCGGGATTGTGGATGAAATCACCGAAGAAGGCGATGACCTCCGGTGTCGGCGCGTTGAGGTCCATGCCCTCGTAGGGCCCATAGTCCATCTCGATCAGGCGGTCGTCTGTCTCCACCGAAACACCCGGGGCGACGATTCGGGCCGTTTGAACCGCCCGGATCAGCGGACTGGAAAAGACGCGGTCAAAGATGATGCCCCTCTCCCGGAGTCTTGATGCCGCTTCTTTCGCCTGGGCGATGCCCTGCCCGTTCAACGGATGGTCGCTCCTGCCCTGAAGAACGTGACGTTTGTTCAATTCCGTCAGGCCGTGGCGGATGATGTAGATCATAACCCGACCCATTCCTTCACTTCCTCTGCGCTGTGGACCAGCTTCGCGTCCACCGAAGCCGCTCCCTTCACATGGGGCGCGAGCTTCTCCGCCGTCCTGCCGATGCCGCTGCCGCCTGACGTCGCGAAGGCGAAGACCCTCTTGCCGTTCCACTGATAGCTCTTGCAGAAGGTGTTCACGACGTTCGGCGCGGCGCCGTACCAGATGGGAAATCCTATCAGAACGATGTCATACTGGTCGAAGGCCGCGATCCTGCCCTCAACAGGCACGTCCTTCCTGCCCAGCATCTCCCGATTGCAGCGGGCCAGCGGATTGGTCCACTTCAGTTCCGCCCCGGTATAGGGCTTCTCCGGTCTGATCTCAAAGAGGTCTGCGTCGATCATGGTGGCAAGCGCATTTGCCACCTTCGCGGTCGTACCCTGCGCGCTGAAATATGTGATCAGAGTCTTCATAAAATTGTCCTCCAGGGCAGTCAGCAGATACAGGGGCTGTCCGGTGCGCCGCCAGCCCCGGAGAGCCACCAGCATGAACAAGGATCTGCAGGGGCGTGATAACCCAGACCAGGGCGGGACAGGCAAGGAGCAGCGCGTTTCTCATGGGCGGCACCTCTTTGAGCGGTTCTATCGTGTAAGCTCTGATACAATTTTATACTCGGCTTTGCCGTTCTGTCAAGAAACGAAAAACCACTGCTTGCAAGATGCCCGAAAATCCCTTTCCCCGACCGTCACAGAACAGGGGCTTGAAATGTCGGCTGAACTGCCGGACACGGAGCAGGTGGGGGCGGTATATGGAGCCGACAATCAACCCGCCGAGACAGGTCAATGCCTGCACCGCCAACGGCACGGCGGCAATCTGCGGTCAGAAGTGTCGTAGCAGCATGCTCCCGTTCAGAACGATCAGCACCACGCCGGTCAACAGGGTCACGGTCCTGTTATTCACTTGGTTGGCAAACCTGGCCGGGCATAGGCTCGCCATCGTTGCCACGGCGATGCACAACAGCATCACATCCCAGTTTTCCAGTAGGATGTCAAATGCCGATGAAGAAGATCAGAAAGAGCGTAAAGCTGCCCGACATCACATAACCGACAATAAAAGCCACATAGCTCCCCACAACACACATGGTGAGGATGCACACAAGCATGACCCAGCCCCGCTTGAGGTCGATATTTCGTTGCTTGGCATAGGTGTAGGTTGTCACCGCTGACCCCAGGATATCGGATGCAAGCGCGATAGCAGTGCCCTGATACGCGCCGTTCTCTCCGGCGAAGGATGTGCAGAGGACGATCATGATCGGCACCATGACCGTGGCTGCGGAAAGACCGGCCAAGCCCGTACCGATCCCGGCCCCCAGTGCCGCTATGATATCAAATCATGCGCCATAACCTTTACACAACTGCCCTTCCCATGTATAATATATGTACAATAGACGGAAGGTGATTGACTGTGAAGACCAGGCTTTTCGCGCTCGTGCTGCTTTTGTCGCTCCTCTGCGCGGCGATGGCGGAGGGCGATGTGTACATGCTGGGGGACTGCTACCACTCGACACCGCTGTGCGCTGAGACGCGGCGGGAGGACGCGGGGGCGTACGCCCGCCTCTCCCGGGACAGCGAGGGCGATGTGGAGACGGCCGAGGCCGCGGACAAGCTCCGGGACACGCGCTTTCGGGCGATATCGGAGAGCGCGGCCAGGATGTGGGACTGCACGCCCTGCCCGGTGTGCGTTCAGGACGATGCCGACTACGGCGAGCCCTGCGCGGTGGAACGCGGCGGCACGGCGGTGCTGCGCGTCTCCGACGCCTGGATCCGCACCCGCGAGCCCTTCCATGTGTTCGGGACGGCCAGGGACGAGGTCTTCAAGGGCGCGGCCGCGCCGAAGGAGCTGGCGCGGATTCTCCACGGCGAAGCCTACGTGGCGTTCCTGAACGCGATCATGCAAAACGGCGTCGCCGACGCGGAGGTGCTCTGCCCGGAGCTGTACGAAGACGACGGCCTGCTCGCCATGCACGCGCGGCACATCGGCGGGGCGTGGTACCTGACGTTCCGCCCCGACGAGGCCGGGCGCAAGCGGATGAAGGCGGAAGGCAGGATCGAAGTCAGGGCCTGCCTGAACGGCGGGCCGATCCGCTGGGCGGACGGCACGCTGACGGAGGTCTCATGGGGCAATCATTGGGAGGAAACGCTGAAGCTGAAGCTCGGTGGGATCGACGGCAAGCCCGAGTTTTCCGGCGACTTTGAGGGGCTGTCGGTCACGCTGTTTCACGAGATGGAGACCAACATCCTCGTGATCCGAGAATCCCCCGGCGACGCGGAATGGCTGGGCGCGAGTGTGACGCTGGACGACCGTCTGGCCGCGGAGGGTCTGACCGGCTATATGGACTGCGGCGACGCGGTGTACGTCTGCGTGTTGACCGACGCCGAGGCCGCAAATCTGAAGGCGGGCGCGCTCCCGCGGCTCATCCACCCCGGCCGGGTGACGGGCGAGGTGGCGGCGGACGACGCCCCCGCCCCCGCGCGCGACCTTTCGTTCCTTTCCGACTACTGCGATGCGATGCAGGTCGGCGACTGGTACCTCGCCTGTACCGAGAGGACCGCCCAGGGCCGGTACGACGGCGCCACGCGAAACACGAGCGCCGAGTGGTGGCTGCTGGACGGGGACGGCAACACGATCGTCAAGGGCCTCTACTGGTGGCCGAAGGACGACGACTGGCCGATCCAGCCCCGGCCGTTCGAGGGCTTTACAGACGGCGTGGACACCGCGGTCATCCGCATCGGCCAGAAGTACGGCCTGATCAATCGGGCGGGAGAAATCGTCGTGGAGGCGAAGTACGACGACATATTCGGCTTCGAGCCGGGGGACAAATTGACGCCGGTGTCGCTGGACGAAAAATGGGGTGCGATTGACGAAAAGGGAAACGAAGTCGTGCCCATCGTATACGACAGCCCCTTATCCCGCTTTGAGGGCGGGGTCACGACTGCCGAGCGCGGCGGCAAATACTGCCTGCTGGGCGAGGACGGAACGGAGATATTGCCTGCGGAGTACAGCATGATCTGGATCGAGGACGGCGCGGACTACGGCTTTGCCCGCAAGGGCGCGATCGGCATGCTCTTTGACAGGTCGGGCAACATACTGTTTGAAAAGAAGCTGGGCGAAAACGGCTGGATATATTGCTACCCCGACGCCACGCCTCCCTTCGCCTGGGATAACAGCGACGACGAGACCCACGGCTACTGCGGGCTGGACGGCGTCGACATCCCGGGCGGGCCGTATGAGGACACGGACCCCTTCTGGGGCGAGAGCCCGACCGCGTCCGTTCAGGTGAACGGCAAGTGGGGAGAGGTCGACCGCGAGGGAAACATCGTCGTGGAGACGGAATACCAGTGGGTCGGCGGCTACTCCGAGGGCCTCTGCCCGGCGCAGGACGCCGACGGACTGTACGGCTACCTCGACGAGGCCGGAAATGTCGCGATACCGTTTCAGTTTTCCTGGGCGAACGGCTTTGTCAACGGCTATGCCGACGCTGCGTCGAAGGAGGACGATGCCTATCACGGCCTGATCGACCGCGAGGGCCGCTGGGTGATCGAGCCGAGGTACACGGAATGCGTGGCTGTCGGCGCGGACGGCGTGGCCGTGGGCATCGGCGAGGGCAGGATGGAATTCTATCAGCTGACGGCGAACGGCGGGAAGCGGATCGAAGGGCTGTTCACCGGCTGGAACGACTGGATGGACGGGCTGCTGCCCAACGAGGACGGCCACGAGCTGGCGGCGCTTACCGAAGCGCCCACGCTCGGAAAGCGCGTCAGCGACGAGCGCCTGCCCCACTTGGACGGCGACCGGCGGTTGTACCCGCTGTACGCCGCGTATGTCTGCGCGATCTATCCGAAGGACACGGTGTATGAGGCCTGGAGCAGCTACCGGGACGACGGGAATCCGATTTTGACTTGTACCGGCGTGGAAACCGCGTGGCAGCGCCTGTCCGACGGCGACGCCGACGTGATATTCGTGCCCGCACCGGCGGGGGACGATCCCGCCTGGGCGACGCTCGCGGCAAGGGGACAGGTGGCGGTGTTCACGCCGCTGTGCATGGACGCAGTGGTGTTCCCGGTGAACGCGGCCAATCCCGTCGGTGACGTGAGCGCGACGCGCCTCAGGCAGATCTACAGCGGCCTGATCGACGACTGGTCGACGCTGGACGCAAACGGCCTGGGGAAGATCGTCGCCTACCAGAGCCGCGAGGACGAGTACAACAACCCAGCGCGAGCGGCGTTTCGGAAGCTGTGCGCGTTTGAGAACATGATGCCGCCCGCCGAGGGCGTGATCGGCTACGAGGGCTTCGCGCCGGAGGTTGTCACAGGCCCAGCGGACTACCGCAACCTGCCGAACGCCATCGGCTACGCGCTGCGCAGCGAATGCATGAAGCCGGTAGACGACGGCAAGATCCGGCTGCTGTCCCTGGACGGCGTCGCCCCGACCGATGAGAACATCGCATCCGGCGCGTATCCCTATGCCGATACGCTGTACGCCGTCACGCTGGCGGACAACGACAATCCGAACGTCGCGGCACTGATCGATTGGATCCGCTCTGCGCAGGGCGCGACCCTCGCGGAGCGGACGGGTTTTGCGCCCATAGAAAACCGCTGACCTTCGGACCGCTGTGGGGACGACCCCTCCGGTCCTTCGGTGGATAACCTGCTGGCTTTGGGTAAGCTGTTTGGCGTCTCAGTTGAGTCGACTGTAGTGGTGAAGGCAGTGGCCGTGGAGGGTCGTGATCTCATCTTCGTCTTCAGAGGGAAGGTGTCCTGGGTGGTTTGCGAAACGGAGGATTACAGGGCGGTGTGAGGCAGTCATCATTCATGGCGATAGAGGTATTCCTGCTTCTTCCTCTCGTCCTCCGCTTCAAGAGACGAGGAATTGTGGAGCCCACCGAGAAATTCAATATGATGCCGGAATTCATGGCGCAAGACGCGCCTCAGAGTCTCGCGAGCCTGAGTCACATCTGCCTGCGGGTAAAGCCGATCAAAGGAGCCCTTGAACATCACGATCTGCCGCAAGCCGCAACAGACCTGATATTGCTCCAGCGTATAGAGGTCGTTGTTCCGTGCGTAGTCCGGAATCACCAGTGCCTCCGACATAATCGCACCGCCGGTGAGTTCTCTAAGGAAACACCGCATAATCGAGTCGTGCAGTAACGAGATGAGTTTTTGTCGATTGCAAACTACAGATTTTGAAGGCTTGCTGGCGGCAAGTCACGAAATCAGCAGGCAGCAGGCGGCTGAAATTCAGCCGTTATTGCGCCATGAGCCTTGTGCGGTGTTTCCTTAAAGAACGCCTCCGGGAGCTCGTCCATCAGGTCTGATATAATCGCTTAATATTCCTCTGTGCTGATCATGGAAGTATCTCCATCGCATCATTTTGACAGCCCGAGCTTCTCGCACAGCTTTTCGAACCGTTCCTGCTCGTGCGCCTTGATTTTCTTCGTTGGGTCAGTCAGACTGTGATCGATCACATCCACATCCTTCAGGATTTCGTCCATAGGCGCGCCAACTTCCCCCTTACTGTCGTGGTGATCGATGGCCGAGCAGATTATCTCCATTTCCTCATGGGTAACCAACTCCCCCAGCACCTTTCTGGCATACTCTGCGCCGAGATGGGCATGGTCGCCGTAGCTGCCGGATTGTAAGCCCACAAATCGTGGAGCATCCCCGCCATAGTTGCAAGCTCCGCGTTCTCCCCGCGCTTCTTTGCAAGTATGGCAGCGGCGGGAGCTACGCCGTTAAGATGTACGACGGCTTTCGCTCGTTTGTCCGCGTTTTCTATATTCTTCTCCAGAACGTGGTATACTTTCTTCTGCAAACCTTGATGCGGCTCATTATCATCGGCCCCTTCTTCAATCCGAACTATGCTTCAACGGATACAGGCGTATCCCTTCCAAATTGAGCAACTTCAAATCCGTCGTTTGAAATGGCTTCCCGTGGCCGGGATATAGTATTCTAGGCTTCGCACTTATTATCCTTATCCACGATTGCCTGTACCGCTCCAAATCCTCGATCCAGATGATGATTCGTCTGCGGCTCGGGAATCCGTTCATCGCAACGTCTTCACAGAACAACACATCTCCCGACGGGAGGGCGATGTGATCGGCTGTGTGTCCAGGCGTTTCCAGCACAGCATAAGGGAAGTGCGACGCTTTGAATCGCTCTGAATCGATAGGGATCAGGCGATCCAGGTACTCCGAATCTCTTTACCTACGACCATGTCACTTCAACGTACTGTTGAATTGCCGAGCAGATTATCTCCTTCTCCTCGGGGGGACCAATGGATGTCAATGCGGCAAACACTGCCGAACCCAGCGCAAACCAGAACCACAAATCAAATCACCTCAGATTTCCCCATACATGGATGAAGTGTACGGCCAGAAAAACCGCTCCGGCGACCGTCAGAGGTGTGTTCTGTCTCCAAAGGCCAATAGCCACATAATAAAGAGGCGGCAACGCCACGATAAACAGCATCATGACGAACAGGCTTTGATGACCGGCGAAATAC
>CACYZW010000119.1 GCA_902778995.1 uncultured Eubacteriales bacterium | reverse complement strand
TCGACGACGTGCGCTATCAGAACGGGCTGACCTGCACCACCGAGTATTTCGAGGAGAGCATCAACCGCCTGTGCCAGCGCTACCTGAACTCCATGCCCGCTTCGGACAGCAGCAGGAAGAAGAAATCCCCGATCGTGCCCATTGTCGCGGCGGTGGCAATCCTGGCGCTGGGCTTCGCGGCCTTCATGGCCCTGCGGGGCAGCAAACAGCCTGAGCGCGAGCCGGCCCCCACGGCTGTCGTGGAGGTCACCGCACAGCCCGCCGCCGAGCTCACCGCGCCGCCCGACGCGGAATCAACGGCAAAGCCGTTGCCGGAACTGACGGCCGAGCCCACCGCCGAACCCGCGGCAGAAGTCGCTGGGGCAAACGCCGGCCAGGTGGTGAAGCATACCGACTACCCCGTTCTCTCAAGCGTCATCGACAAAATCGACGGAAACCAGAATCCCGGCGAAGACGGCGAAAAAGCCATTCGGGAAAATTCCCTGCTGCTGAACCACGCCACCCTCCGGCGCAGGGACATCGCTTCCGTCACCTTCCTCCCCTCTCTGGAGGGCGCGCCCAGGGACGCCTGGGACGTTTCCCAGGCGGGCGACGGCCGGGTGCTGGCCTGGACGACCCCCAACGGCGATCTGTACGACCTGACCATCGCCGGCGACGGCGGCGTAAAGATCGTCGATACCCAGGATTTACCCTCCAAGCTGTTTGAGGACTTCACCAACGCCACCGTCATAGACTTCAACGGCTGCGTGGATCTCTCCGAAAGGGGCTCCATGCGGGAGGCGTTCTGGGGCTGCGAGGCTCTGGAGACGGTGAACTTCTCGGGGGTCTGCTTTGACAACATCCGGGATATGGGCTGCATGTTCGCAGGCTGCCATTCCCTCAAGACGCTGGATACCTCCGGCTGGAACGCAGCCAACGTCACCGACCTGAGCGCCACGTTCATGAACTGCCACGCCCTCGAATCGCTGGATCTGTCCGGACTGGACACCGCTTCCGTCACCCGGATGGAAGATACATTTTCAAATTGCGCTTCCCTTGCGCGTCTGGACGTCAGCGGCTTCAACACCCGCAAAGTCACCACGATGGCCGGTATGTTCAACGGCTGCGAAAGCCTTGAGGAACTGGATCTGTCCGGCTTCGACACCGGCCGTGTTACCAACATGGCCAACATGTTTGCCTGGGATAAGAAGCTGACCGGGCTGAACATCTCCGGCTTCGACACCGCCCGCGTCACCGACATGTCCGGCATGTTCCAGGGCTGCGCCAACCTGGAAGCCCTGGAATTGAAGCATTTCGATACCGCCAGGGTCGAAAGCATGATCTACATGTTCGACGAATGCCACAGCCTGGAGGATTTTGACATCTCCGGCTGGGACACCGGGCGGGTGACCGATATGACGGACATGTTTTCAAATTGCAAAACCATGTACAGCCTGGATCTTTCCAATTGGAACACCAGCCGGGTCGAGCAGATGACCAACATGTTCTTCGGCTGCGACTACGCCACCGAAATCCTGGTGACGAACTGGGACGTGTCCTCGGTAAAGCGTATGGACCACATGTTCCAGAACTGCGTCGCGCTGGAGAACATCGGGCGCGATCCGGCGACCTTCGGCCACGGCGACACCACCGACATGTTCGTCGGCTGCGACAGGCTTGCCAACAGTGACAGCGCCCCGGCGGAGGCTCCGCAGGACGCCGACGCGGCGGCGCGACCCGAGGATGACGGGAATCCGACGGCGCCGGTCATCGTCAGGGGCACGGATTTCCCCGTGCTGTCCAAATCCTTTGACGTGCTGAGCGGGGACGCCGACGCCGAGGGCGTGGACGGGGATGCGATCCGGCACAATTCGCCCGTGCTGAACCACCCCACCCTCACCCGCAAGGACATCGCCTCGATCAACTTCCTGCCTTCCCTGGAGGGCGCGCCGGAGGATGCCTGGGACGTGTCCGAAGCGGGCGACGGCCAGGTATTAGCCTGGGCGACGCCCGACGGCGAGCTGTTCGATCTGACCATTGCCGGCAACGGCGGCATGAAAATCGCGGAACCCGAGGACAATGGGTGTATGTTCACGGGCTATTGCAACGCCGAAGCGATACGCTTCAACGGCTGCGTGGACACATCGGAGCGCACCTGCTTCTTCCGCATGTTCTTCGGCTGCTCCAATCTCAAGGAGATCGACCTGACCGGCGTCTGCACGGAAAACGCCACCGCCCTTGCGGGCATGTTCGAGGGCTGTTCATCGCTGGAAACGCTGGACGTGTCCGGCATCGACACCTCGAAGGTTCAGGACATGGAGGCCATGTTCAACGGCTGCAACAGCCTTCAGGCGCTGGATGTCTCCGGCTTCAACACCGAAAACGCCGTCAATATGACGAACATGTTCAACGGATGCCAAAGCCTGACGGCGCTGGATGTCGCCAGATTTGACACGTCCCGTGTCACGCGCATGAACGGCATGTTTCAGGACTGCCGAAGCCTTAAAATATTGGACGTCTCCGGCTTCGACACGGGCAGGGTCACTGACATGGCGCATATGTTCGCCGAATGCGAATCTCTGGAAGCGCTGGATGTGAGCCGCTTTGACACCGGTCGCGTCAGCAATATGGAATGCCTTTTCAGCAACTGCAAAAACCTGAAGGCGCTGGACGTCTCCGGCTTCGACACCGGCCGGGTCGAAAACATGCGCGACATGTTCAACAACTGCCACGAAGTCAAGGCGCTGGATGTCTCCGGCTTCAACACCTCGCGGGTGCGGGACATGTGGGGCATGTTCTGCGACTGTGCCAACCTGGATACCCTGAACCTGACCGGCTTTGACACCTCGCGCGTGGAAAGCATGCGGGGCATGTTCTGGTGCTGCACGAACATCGACAACCTGGATCTGTCCGGCTGGAACACCGGCAACGTCAGTGACATGGAGCTCATGTTCGCCGGTTGCAACATGCTGTACCGGCTGGACCTGTCGAAGTGGGACACCAGCCACGTGACGAACATGAGACAGATGTTTGAGAACTGCTACGCCGCCGTGGAACTGCTGGTGTCCGACTGGGATGTGTCCGCCGTGGAAACGATGGAAGGCATGTTCCGGTACTGCGGCATACTGGAGACCATCGGCCGCGACCCCTCGACCTTCGGCCACGGCGACACCACCGACATGTACGACGGCTGCGACAGGCTGTTTGAGTCCAGGTCATGAAAAAAGGGCATAAGATCGCACTGTGCTTCGCCATCGGCCTCGGCAGCTATCTGTTGCTGCTGGGGCTGTTGACATGGGTGGAGCGCGGCGAGGCGAACGCCACCATCACCACGCTGCCCACGGCGCTGTGGTATTCTCTGGTGACGCTCACCACGGTGGGCTACGGCGACCTGTACCCCGTAACCACGGCGGGCAAGGTCATCGGAACGCTGTTCCTGCTGCTCAGCACCGGGCTGCTGGCCCTGCTGATCGGCCTGGCCGCCGCCTCCCTCACCGACCGCCTGCTGCCCGGATTCAGGCTGTGGCTCAACCGCAACCGGCGCTGGTACGTGTTCTCGGCGGACAACAGCGCCTCCCGGGCGCTGGCGTCCCGGCTGGACGACGGTCTCGTCGTGCTCTGCCGGAGCAAGGGGCGCCGCCGGCCTCAGGGCGCGCTGGCTGTGCGCCAGCCCCCGGAAGCGCTGCTGGGGCATTCCGCCGCCCATGGGGGGGAGCGCGTGCTCTTCGCCATGGACAAGGACGCCCTTGCCAACGAGCGGGATGCGCTGTCCCTGATGAACCGGCCCGTGCGCATCTACTGCCGCTGCGACAGTCCGGGGGAAAACCTGCCCGATAACGTCAAGCTGTTCAACGAATACGAATGCTGCGGCCGCCTGTACTGGCAAACCCGGCCGTGGCGCAGCGGCGGCGAACGCATCGCCCTGGCGGGAAATGGCCGATACGCCTGCGCACTGCTCGCCCAGGGGCTGCTGACCGCGCCTCCGAACTGCGCCATAGACCTGTTCGACGACTGGAGCGATTGGCAGGAATTGCATCGATCCCTGTTGGACGCGGAGGGCATCGGCCCGGCGCTGCACTTCCACGGGCAGGGCTGGCGGGCCCATCGGGACATCCTGCGCAATGCGGATCGCATCATATTGTGCGGCGACGACCACCGGGCCAATGTGGAGGCCCTCTACCAGATCCGGCGGTACTGCCCCACCCGGGCGCAGATCGACGTGCGCGGCGCAAGGGGGCTCCAGGAGGCCTTTTACTTCGGCCACGCAGAGGCGCTCTTCACCCCTGAAATGGTGATGAAGCAAACGCTGGACCGACTGGGGCGGCAGATGCACGCGTTGTATCGCGCCCAGGCGGACTATCCCGTTCCCCCCTTCGAGGCGCTGTCCGACTTCCAGAAGCGCTCCAACTATGCTGCGGCGGACCACCTGTTGACCAAGGCGCGGCTGCTGCTGCCGGAGGCGGATGTGAAGGCGCTGACCCCAGAGGTATGCCGGGAAGCCGCCTCGCGCTTCGAAGCCATGACCGAGGACCAGCGGGAGCTTTGCCGCAGGATCGAGCACGACCGCTGGATGCTGTTTCACGCGCTGTACAACTGGCGCTACGCCCCCGAGCGGGACAACGACGCCCGGGAGCACCCCCTGATGGTACCCTACGACGCGCTCAGCGAGGCAGATCGCCGCAAGGATGACAACGCCTGGCTGCTGCTGAACGCCTTCGCCAAGGAAGAGACGCTATGAACGAATCGTTACCGGTCATATTGCTCGCCCTTGCCGCCTTCCTGGCGGCCATACTGAGCCTTGCCGCGAACAAATCCCTCAACAGCAGGATCATGGGCGTTTGCGCCGTAATCGCCATCGGCGTGGGCACGCTGAGCTACGGCTACGGCTACAGCCGCGAATACAGCGCCCTTCACGGCGCCAGTTTCTCGATTTCCGTCGTGTTGAAGACGCTGCTGGCGGTGTGCCGCATGTTCGGGGGCGTCAACGACTTCGGCGCGGTCAGGGACACGCCGCTGTTCACCGGCGAGGCGATGGTGAGCCTGTTCTGGGCGGCCCACTTTACGGCTTTTTACCTCACCGCGAGCGCCGCAATCGCCGTGCTCGGCAAGCGGATGATGAAATACCTGCGCACGCTCCTGCTGCGCCGGGGCGAGCTGTGCCTGGTCTACAACGCCACCCCCGATTCCATCCGCCTGGTCGGGCCAAGGTGGAAGGGCGGCTCCATGGCGGTCGTCTGCGAGCGTTCCGATGAATCCTTCAGCGCCCTGGCGGAGGAGCTGGGAGCCGTCGAGCTTCAGGGCGGCCGGAACCTGTGCTCGGACGAGAAATTTCTCAAAACCCTGGGCGTCCGGGACAGCAGGGCGGTGGACGTGTACTGCGTCGGCAACGACCCCGAGGGCAACCTGCGCTATGCCGAAACCCTGCTGCAGGCCCTGCAGGCGCGCTCGGTCAGCCCCGAGGCCACCAGTCTGTTCCTGCTGGGCATCTCCGAGGAGCGGGCCGCGCGGCTGCTGTCCCAGGAGGGCCGCTACGGTTACGGCACGCTGTTCGCCTGCGACCAATACGCGCTGATCGCCCGGCTGGTCGTCGACAAGCGCCCGCCCTGGAGCTTTCTGCGCTGCGACAAAGACGCCAGGGCCCTCAACGATCTGCGGGTATTTATCGTGGGCTTCGGGCAGATGGGGCAGGCGATGCTCCGCCAATTGCTGATCAACGGCCAAATGGAGGGCAGCGCCTTTCACGCGGAGGTGTTCGACCGGCGCATGAGCGATCTGCAGGGCGCCTTCGAAGCCTGTTATCCGGCGCTGATGGCAGGCTATGACATCGCCCTGCATGCCGCCGACGCGGATTCCGCGCTGTTCTACGAACGGCTGGCCGCCAGCCGACCGGACATGATCGCGCTGTGCGCCGGGAGCCGCAAGCAAAACGCGGAGCTGGCCGAAACGCTGCGGCGGTTGTATCGAAGCCGCGCGAACCAGCCCTGTGTCGTGCAGTGCGGGGTGGACGCCGCGCTGATCGACGATGTGGAATACCGGCTGGAAAACGTGGACGTGCGCGGCATGGATCGGGCCGCCATGATCCTGAACCACGTCTATTGCGGCGGTTCCTCGCCCGAGGCGGACTGGAAGCGCTGCGACGCCTTCAACCGGGCCAGCTGCCGGGCCTCCGCAGATTTCCTGCCCGCCTTCCTGCACGCCGCAGGCATCAGCCGCGAGGAAGTCCTGGCGGGGCACTGGCCGCCGAGCGCCGCCCAGCTGGAAAACCTGTCCCGCACGGAGCACCTGCGCTGGTGCGCGTTTCACCTGGCCATGGGCTATTTGCCGATGAGCGAGGCGGAATACCGTCGGCGCTGCGAGCAGTACCGGCGGGGCGAGATCAGGCGCATCGGCAAGAATGCCGAGGGCATGACCCACGCCTGCCTGATCCCCTGGGAGGGGCTGGACGCGCTTTCCCGGCGGGAAAACGAAGTCACCAGCGGGTCGGTGGATTACAAGGCCATGGACACCGACAACGTGCTGGCCATACCGGACATGCTGCGTCAGTTGGGATAATTATGCATCATTATACATTATTTATGCATAATTTTAACTGAATCAGGCCTTTTCAGGGCTTGACTTTGCATAAAATCGGCCTATAATATACACATCCTGACGAAAAACACGCCCCGAAGGGCGACAAGGAGCGAATACCATGAAAAAGAAGACCAATAAAGCGTTCAAGAAGATCGTGCTGGCCTACTCCGGCGGGCTGGACACCTCCATCATCATTCCCTGGCTGAAGGAAAACTATCCCGGCTGCGAGGTCATCGCCGTGTCCGGCAACGTGGGCCAGGTGGGCGAGCTGGACGGCCTGGAGGAAAAGGCCCTCAAAACCGGCGCTTCCAAGCTGTACGTGGAGGATCTGAACAAAGCATTCATCGAGGAGGTCGTGATCCCCTCCATGCAGATGGGCGCAAAGTATGAAAACACCTATCTGCTGGGCACCTCCTTCGCCCGGCCCATCATCGCCCGGCGGCTGGTGGAGATCGCCAAAGCCGAGGGCGCGGACGCCATCTGCCACGGCTGCACCGGCAAGGGCAACGACCAGGTGCGCTTCGAGCTGGCCATCAAGGCCTTCGCGCCGGACATGCCCGTGATCGCCCCCTGGCGCATCTGGGACATCAAGGGCCGGGACGAGGAGATCGACTACGCCGAGGCCCACAACATCCCCCTGAAGATCAGCCGTGAGACCAACTATTCCAAGGACAAGAACATGTGGCACCTGTCCCACGAGGGTCTGGAGCTGGAGGACCCCGCCAACGAGCCGAAGTACGCCGGCAACATGGAGATGGGCGTGACCCCGGAGGAGGCCCCGGACGAGGGCGAATACGTGACCATCGACTTTGACGAGCTGGGCGGCAAGCACGGCATCGGCATCATCGACATCGTGGAGAACCGGCTGGTGGGCATCAAGTGCCGCGGCGTCTACGAGACCCCCGGCGGAACGATCCTCTACGCCGCCCACGAAAAGCTGGAGCAGCTGTGCCTGGACAAGGCCACCCAGCACTACAAGCAGCGCATGGCCCTGGAATATGCCGACCTGGTGTACAACGGCCAGTGGTTCTCCCCCCTGCGCGAGGCAATGACCGCCTTCTGCGAAAAGACCCAGCAGACCGTCACCGGCACGGTGCGGCTCAAGCTGTACAAGGGCAACATCATCGGCGCGGGCATGACCAGCCCCTACAGCCTGTACGACCCGGAGATCGCCACCTTCGACGAGGACAACGTCTACGACCAGACCTGGGCCGACGGCTTCATCACCCTCTACGGCCTGCCCACGGCGGTATTCGCGAAGATGAAGGCGAAGAACAATCTGTAATAAAGGAGCGATACACGGCTCCGCTGATATTGGATGTGGTTTTGCAGGGGCGCCGATGCGGCGCCCCTCAGAATGTTGACAAAGTCAACAGACTGCAGGCCGCTGAAAAAGGCTGCAAGGCAAGGCGGCGAGCCTGCAAAAAAGGGCGTTTACCCCGTCGTAAATGACCGCATTTTACAGGCGACGCCAACACAGCAAGCAGAAAATCCTTCCGCTCATCTTTGATCGGAAGGATTTTCTGCGATTGCGGCCTTTGTCAGCGGTTTGAGGGGCGCCGATGCGGCGCCCCTGCGATGGTTTATCCCGCCACTTTGCGATCTGGTGAATTAACCCTGTATTTGGCGAGGTTTTCCTTGCAGGCGGTCCCGTCGCCGTGTTATAATGAAGGTGTAACGTCAGGCTATTCCCGAATATGGCGGAAGGGAGGCGGCGACCCATGCAATACAGAATCGTCGAAGGCGCGGACAACATAAGGCCGGAGGACGTCGTCCGGCTGATGAAGCAGACCTATTGGGCGGACAAGCGCCCCCAGGCACAGATCGAAAAATGCATGCGCCATTCTTCCTGCTACGGCATCTGCATCGAGGGAGAAGCGCACCTGGTCGGCTTCGCCCGGGTCATCACCGACCATGCCACGACCTATTATCTGTGCGACGTGGTCATCGACGCCGCATACCGGGGCCGGGGTCTGGGAACGGCACTGGTGTCGCACATCGAATCGCTGCCGGAATACGCGGGGCTTCGCGGCATGCTGATCACCCGCGACGCCCACGACCTGTACCGGAAATTCGGCTATGAAGTGCTGAACGACCGGTTCATGGTCAAGGCGCTGAACTGCTGAGGATACAAGGAGACCGCATTATGACCATACGCAAGGCTGTGCCCAGCGATCTGTCCAGGATCATGGACATCTACCACGCCGCCCAGGAATTCATGATCCGCTCGGGCAATCCCGACCAGTGGGCGCATATTTACCCCAGCGAAGAACTGGTTCGTCAGGACATCGACCGGGGCATCTGCCACGTCGTCTGCGACGGCGAGGCGATTCACGGCGTCTTTGCGCTGATGTCCGGCGACGAGCCGACCTATCAATATATAGAGGATGGAACGTGGCTGAACGACGCGCCCTACCTGACGGTGCACCGCGTGGCCAGCGACGGCACGGCGCACGGCATCGTCAGCGCTGTGGCAGATTATTGCAAGGGGCTTTCGAATGACGTCCGCATCGACACCCACCGCAAAAACCTGCCGATGCAGCGGCAGATCGAGAAAAACGGCTTCGTGCGCTGCGGCACCATCTACGTGGAGGACGGCTCGCCGAGGATCGCGTATCACTGGACATCCAAAGGATAATGACGGAGGGTACGATCATGAAAATGCGCCTGTCGATGCTGCTCGTTTGCCTGCTGTGCGTCGCGCTGCTCACGTCCGCCACGGCGGAGGGCGACCTCGACCTGCCGACGGACGCCCTCGGCCCGGAGGGCCGGGTAGACGCGCCGTTGTTGGAAGGCATGCCTGAAGTCGGTCTCGACCTGAACCAGGCCGGGCTCGAGCTGGAATCCGCAGGGCCCACGCCCAACGTCGGGCTTTTAGAGCCCAACGCAGGCGACGTTCCCGTCGACGCCGCCCACTTCCCGGACGACAACTTCCGTTCCTTCGTCAGTTCCCGGTTTGACGGCGACTTCGACGGTATGCTGACCGAGAACGAGCGGAACCTGGTCTTTGAAATCGACGCGAGCATGCAGGGCATCGAAGACCTCGCGGGCATCGAGTGGTTTCCCAACCTGAACCGGCTGTTTTGCTACAGCAACGGCATCAGCGCCCCGCTGGATGTGCGCGGGAACACCCATCTGCAGCGGCTGGATTGCAGCTACAACAGCATCCCCGCCCTGAAGCTCGGCGATTGTACCGAACTAACGGCGCTCTGCTGCGAGGGCAACGACCTCACCGCGCTGGATGTCGGCGGCTGTCCCGCCCTGAACAGTCTGCATTGCGAACACAACTATATCTCAAGCCTCGATATTACCCGATGCGAGGGGCTGCACCCGTTTGCAAGGGAAGCGCCCGTAATTCTGAGCGACGGGACCGCATGCTTTGGAGTGGCCGAAGCGGATTCCGGCGACGGTTACCACATCGCCGTCGACCCTTCCACCGCCATCATCATCGACGGAGAGGTCGTCTACGGCAAGCAGCCGGAGAGCCTGGAAAAGGCGAAGGTCACGGCCAAGGACCAGGTGTACAGCAGCAAGGCCAAAAAGCCCGCCGTGACCGTAAAGCTGAACGGCAGGACGCTGAAAAAGGGCGTGGACTACACCGTTAAATACTCCAACAACGTCGACATCGGCAAGGCCGGGATCACCGTCACCGGCAAGGGCGACTACGAGGGCAAGGCGAAGGGCAGCTTCGTCATCAACCCGCAGGCCGTCTCGGGACTTGCACTAAAGGCGGGAAAAGGCCAGCTGGCCGTGCGCTGGAAGAAGGGCATCGGCGGCGTCGGCTACGAGCTGCAATACGGCCTGAAAAAGAGCTTTGCCGGGGCAAAGAAGGTAAAGATTTCAAAGAACGCCACCGTCAGGCGGACGCTGAAGGGACTGAAGGCCGGCAAGACCTGGTACCTGCGCATCCGCGCCTGGAAAAAGGTCGACGGAAAGACCTATTATTCCGCCTGGTCGGGCGCGAAGTCCGCAAAGGTAAAATAAAGAACAAGGAGCATGTATAGATATGAAATTATGGGCGGGCCGCACCGGCGGCGACCAGGGCATCATTTCGGAAGAGGACGCGGCGCAGATCGTGGAGGGGCTCAAGGGCATCCTCGCGGACATCGACAGCGGCGCGCTGGAGATCGACATGGGCTGCGAGGACATCCACACCTTTGTGGAAGCCACGCTCACCGAGCGCATCGGCACGGCGGGCAAGAAGCTGCACACCGCCCGCAGCCGCAACGACCAGGTGGCGCTGGACATTCGCATGCTGCTGGCGGATACCATCGACAGGCTGACCGGGCTGACACGGGCGCTGATCGCCGCCTTCTGCGACGTGGCGGAGAAGCACCTGGAGACGGTCATGCCCGGCTATACCCATTTGCAGCGGGCCCAGCCCATCACGCTGGCCCACTGGCTGATGGCCTATGCCCAGATGCTGCTGCGGGACATCGACCGGCTCGCCGACTGCAAGAAGCGCACGCTGGTGCTGCCCCTGGGCTCCGGTGCGCTGGCGGGCACCACCTACCCCCTGGATCGGGCGTATGTCGCCGAACAGCTTGGCTTCGGCGGCATCAGCCGGAACAGCCTGGACGGCGTGTCCGACCGGGATTTCGCGCTGGAGCTGCTCGCCTGCCTGTCCATACTGATGATGCACCTGTCCCGCTTTTCCGAGGAAATCTGCCTGTGGTGCAGCTGGGAGTTCCGCTTCGTCACGCTGGCGGATCAGTTCTCCACCGGCTCCTCCATCATGCCCCAAAAGAAAAACCCCGACATCACAGAGCTGGTGCGGGGCAAGACCGGGCGGGTGTACGGCGATCTGATGACGCTGCTGACGGCCATGAAGGCCCTGCCCCTGGCCTACAACAAGGACATGCAGGAGGACAAGGAGGCCCTGTTCGACGCCATCGACACCGCCGAGCTGAG
>CACYZW010000118.1 GCA_902778995.1 uncultured Eubacteriales bacterium | reverse complement strand
TCGCCATGCGCGACTACCAGTCCAGCCATCGCATCACCGCCGACGGCGACACCGAGATCCTGACCCTGCCCAAGAGCAACGTGCTGTACTTCGAGCTGGAGAACAAGGCCTGGGTGTGCGTGCGGCCCTCCGGCACCGAGCCGAAGATCAAGCTGTACGTCAACGCCGTCTCCGACGACCCCGAAAAGACGAAGGCCCTGCTGGAAGCCTACGCCAGCGACGCCGTCAAGCTGCTGGAGAGCTTCTGAACGACAGGCTTTACGGTCATCGCCCGCGCAGATGCGCGGGCGATCAGGATGTTGACAAAGTCAACAGACTGCAGACCGCTGAAAAAGGCTGCAAGGCAAGGCGGCGAGCCTGCAAAAAAGGGAGTTTACCCCGTCGTAAATGACCGCATTTTGCAGGCGACGCCAACACGGCAAGCAGAAAATCCTTCCGCTCATCTTTGATCGGAAGGATTTTCTGCGTTTGCGGCCTTTGTCAGCGGTCTGATCGCCCGCGCAGATGCGCGGGCGATATTTCTATTTCATGATTTCCCTTGCCTTCTCCACAAACCTCTGCTGTACGTCCCTCAGCGCGCCCAGGCCCTCCAGCCGGACGCGGACGTCAAAGCCCCGGGCCTCCAGCTGGCGCTTCCAGGAATCGGGTTCATCCCCGGCCAGGTCGTTCTTCGCGTGATCCCCGGCCACCAGCATCAGCGGCATCAGCGTCAGGGCCTTTCCGGGCACGGCCTCCAGCGCATCCATGATGCCCTCCAGGGCATGCCGACCCTCCACGCAGGCCAGCTTCACCCGCCCGGTCAATTCCCCCCGCAGGCGGGCATAGGTCGCGTCGGCGGCGTGGTCGGTGCCGTGGCCCATCGCCAGCAGGGTGCGCCCCTCGTCCGCCGCGAGGTCGTCCAGCAGCGCGGCCATCCATTTCAAGTCCTCCCCGGTGTCCAGAAGCGGTGCGGACACGGGCAGCCCCGCCGCAACGGCTGTGACCCGTTCATATTCCTGTCCCCGGATCATGTGGGTGGGCACGAAGGCGATGCGCCCATACCCATCGCTGCGCAGGCGTTCCAGGGCCTCGGTTTCATTCTCTACGGCCTCCCCCCGCGCCGCCAGCCTGCGGGCGATGATCCGCGAGGTCCATGCCCGGCATATTTCCCAATCGGGAAAAGCCGCCCGAAGGGCCTGCTCCACGGGACGGATGCAGCGCGCCTCTGCGTCCGGGTGGGTCGTGCCAAAGCTGACGGCAACAATCGCTCTCTTCATGGTCGTGTCTCCTTCGTTGCTTTTTCCCTTTTTCGACCTGCGTCCCTCAATTCACCGCCACATCCCTCAGCCGGTCCATGAAGCGCTCCCGGGCCAGCATGATCACGGTCCGGGCCTCCGGCGAATCGGGGTCGGCCATCAGATCCCGGGCCTCGTCATGGGTCAGCTTCAACAGCTCCGCGTCCCCGGCGAGGCTCCCCAGACCGGCGGACAGCGCGCCGGACTGCCGGGTGCCGAACAGCTCGCCCGGCCCCCGCAGCTCCATGTCCTTTTGAGCGATCCTGAAGCCGTCGGTGGTGGAGGCCAGGAATTTGAGCCGGGCATTGGGCTCGGCCATCAGGAAGCACCAGGAGGCCTCCGTGCCCCGGCCCACCCGGCCCCGCAGCTGGTGCAGCTGGGCCAGGCCGAAGCGCTCGGCGTTCTCGATGACCATCACCGTGGCGTTGGGGACGTTCACGCCCACCTCAATCACGGTGGTGGAGACCAGCACGTCGGCCTCGCCGGTGCGAAAGCGCTCCAGCGCGGCGTCCTTGTCGGCGGGCTTCATCCGCCCGTGCACCAGCTCGATGCGCAGGTCAGGCAGGCGGTTCGTCCTCAGATCCTCGTACACCGCCTCGGCGGGCAGCGCCTCCACGGCCTCGGATTCCTCCACCAGCGGGCAGACGAAATAGACCTGCCTGCCCTTTTTGACCTCGCCGCGCAGGAAGCCATACATATCATCGCGCTTGGCTTCGGGCACAATGCGGGTCGCCACCGGCGTGCGGCCCGGCGGCAGCTCGTCCACGATGGAGATGTCCAAATCGCCGTAGAGTATCAGCGACAGCGTTCGGGGAATGGGCGTGGCCGACATCACCAGCACGTTGGGCGCGTCGCCCTTTTCCGACAGCAGCGTCCGCTGACGCACGCCGAAGCGGTGTTGCTCGTCGGTGACCACCAGGCCCAGGTTTTTATAGGTCACGCCCTCGGTAATCAGTGCGTGGGTACCGATGGCCAGATCCCACTTGCGTAAGGCTTCCCACCAGCAGGCCCACCCGAATGCCCATGGGCGCAAGCAGCTTCAGGGCCGCCTCGTAGTGCTGGCGGGCCAGCACCTCGGTGGGGGCCATCAGCGCCGACTGCCAGCCCCCGGCATGGGCCAGGGCGATGGCGGCGAAGGCGATGGCGGTCTTGCCGCTGCCCACGTCCCCCTGCACCATGCGCGCCATTGCCCTGGGCGCGCGCAGGTCGGCGGCCACCTCGGACAACACCCGGCGCTGGGCGCCTGTGGGCGCAAAGGGCAGGCGCTGCCAGAAGGCTTCCTCCGCGCCGTCCTCAAAGTCGATCCGCACCCCCGTCCGGTCTGAATTGCGAAACAGCCGAAGCGCCACCTGGTACAGCAGCAGCTCCTCAAAGGCGATGCGCCGCCGGGCGGCCTCCAACGCCTCGGTGCTGTCCGGGAAGTGGGCGTTGCGCATGGCGAAATTGCGCTCGCACAGCCCGTACCGGCAGCGCAGGTCCTCCGGCATCTCGTCGGGCCACTGGCCCTCGCACAGCGCCAGCGCCGCCGCCACGCTCTGTCGCAGCGCCTTCGGGGGAATGCCGGGGATGCTCCGGTATACGGGAACAAGCCCCTCCCCCTGCTCCACGGTGGGGCTGACCAGCGCGATATAGCCCTGTTTGTGCTCGATTTTGCCGTACAGCAGCATTTCCCGCCCCGGGATCAGCTGTTTTTTCAGCCAGGGCTGGTTGTACCAGACGGCCTGTATCGTGTCGGTATCGTCGGTGACGTAGACCTTCGTGATCAAAAGCCGCCTGGCGCGGCGCTCCACGGCCTCCCCGGCCACCCGCACCCGCACGGCGGCGGTATCCCCCGGCCTGAGACCGGCCAGCGGAACAGTGGCCGTCAGGTCGCGGTACTCCCTGGGCAGGAACATCACAAGCTCCCGCACCGTGTGGATGCCCGCCGCCTCAAAGGCCTTCAGCCGCGCCGGACCGACGCCCTTGATTTCAGATAGAGATATGTCCATCATGCTTCGCTTTCTATGGGGGATTTGAATTTGAAAGGTTCCCTTCAGGGGAAGGTGGATTTGCCGAAAAATACCTGCATTGTTTCGGCAAAGACGAAAAAGGTTCCCCGGCAAGGGCGGAAGAGGTGCTCCTCCCGTTTTGACACAGGGGCGGCCAACGGCCGCCCCTGTGTGTTTTTCCCTATGGCATTGTCTCACTCCACCGCGATCAGGTAGTAATACAGCGGCTGTCCGCCATTCTGCAGGTCCACGTCGCAGTCGGGATATTTCTCCGCCAGCGCCTGTTGCAGGGCCTGGGCGTCCTCCTCGGCGATGTCCTGGCCATAATAGATCGTGATCAGCGAGGAATCCCCGTTCACCATCTTCTCGGACACGTCCATGCAAACCTTGGGGATGTTGTTGCCCAGCACGCTGAGCTTGTTGTCGATCATCGCCATGATGTCGCCCTCGTGGATCTCCTGGCCGTCGTAGTTGGTGTCGCGCACGGCATAGGTCACGGAGGCGGTGTGCACGGTTTCAGCGGCCTCGGTCATGGCGGCCTCGTTCTCCTCTGGGGAGAGCTCCGGGTCGAAGGCCAGGGCTGCGGAGATGCCCATGGGCACCGACTTGGTCGGCAGCACGATCACGTTGCGGTCGGTCAGATCGCGGGCCTGCTGGGCCGCGAGTATGATGTTGGTGTTGTTGGGCAGCATGATGACGTTCCGGGCATTGGTGGCGTCGGCAGCCTTCGCCAGATCCTGTATGCTGGGGTTCATGGTCTGGCCGCCGTCCACGATCTGATCCACGTTCAGGTTGTGGAAGATCTCCGTCAGACCGTCGCCCAGGGCCACGGCCACGATGCCGTATTCCTTCTGCTCCGCAGCCTTCGCGGCGGCCTCGGCGGCCTGCTTCGCCTCGCGCTCCCGGCGCTCCTCCATCATGTTGTCTATCTTGATGGCGTCCAGCTCGCCCAGCTCCAGCGCATATTGCAGGGCCTTGCCGGGCTCGTTGGTGTGTACGTGCACCTTCACCACGTTCATGTCGGATATGACCAGCACGCAATCGCCCATGCGCTCCAGGCGGCGGCGCAGGCGCACCACGTCGCTCTCGCGCATGTCCTCGCGGGGATGGGTGACGATGAATTCCGTGCAGTAGCCAAATTTGATCTCGCCGATGGCGTCGTGATCGTCCACATATTCCCCGGGCATGGGCACGCTCTCGGTCTTGACCTCGGCCACGCCGTCCACGGGCTCGCCGGTCAGCGCCGCGAACATGCCCCGGTAGATGACCATCAGGCCCATGCCGCCGCTGTCCACCACGCCGGCCTGCTTGAGCACCGGCAGCATTTCAGGCGTGCGCTTGAGTATGGCGTCGCCCACGGTCAGCACCAGCCTGAACAGCTCCATCACGTCGTCCTGCTTGTCCCTGGCCTCCTCGGCCTCCTCGGCGATGACGCGGGCCACGGTGAGTATGGTGCCCTCCTTGGGCTTCATGACCGCCTTGTACGCCGTATTCGAGCCGGAGCGCAGCGCCGCCGCCAGTAGCGGGCCGTCGATGTCCTCGTGGCCGTCCAGCGCCCGGGCGAGGCCTCGCAGGATCTGGCTGAGTATGACGCCGGAATTGCCCCGCGCGCCCTTCAGCGCGCCCCGGGCCGCCGCGTTGGCCACGTCGGCTACGCTGGTGTAGGGCTTGGCGTTGATCTCCTTCACCGCAGAGTTGATCGTCTGGGACATGTTGGTGCCCGTGTCCCCGTCGGGCACGGGGAACACGTTCAGCGCGTCCACGCTGTCCCGGTTATTGCTCAGCAGCGCCGCGCCGGAGATGAACATCTCCTTGAGCAGCATGCCGTCTATTCTCTTACTGCTTGCCATGTTAACCTCCCACAAGCGATGTGGAGCGCATCAGACGCGAATATCCTCGACGCTGACGTTCACCCTGCCCACAGGCACGCCGGTGAGGTGCTCCACCTTGTATTTCACGGTTTCAATGATCGCCGCAGCGACGGCGCTGATCGAAATGCCGTATTCAACGATGATGAACAGGTCGATGTCCACCTTGTCGCCCGAGGTGCGAATTTTCACGCCCCGGCCCAGGTTTTCGCGGCCCATCATCTGTACCAGTCCGTCCGTACCGCGCTTGGAGGCCATGCCCACAATGCCATAGCAATCCAGCGCCGCGTAGCCCGCGACGCGCACAATCACATCGTCGTTTACCGTGACAAGGCCGAGATCGGTATTGAATTTGCAATCCATAAAATGCTACCTCCCTTTTCGTCGGGGCCTGCCGCCCTCCTCCGGTATCGGAAGTCAGGCGCAGATAAAGCTCTCCAATTACAGTATACCTGTTTTTTCCCAAATATGCAAGCAAATCCCCCGGATATGGCCGTGGAAACGCCCATAAATTTACAATCCCGCGGGCATTTGACGGTATTTCAGAACTTTTACACGCCCAGCCCTTGCGTTTTGGAGGCCGAGATGCTATAATTTCACTGTTTTGATGTGGATATATCCTTGAAGGAGGTGTGATAGAGTATGGGAAAGTTTTGTGAAATCTGCGGCAAGGGCGTCGTGTATGGCAACAACGTCAGCCACTCCAACCGCAAAACGCGCCGCACCTGGGCTCCGAACACGCAGAAGGTTCGCGTGCTGGTCAATGGTGTGCCGAAGCGTATGTCCGTGTGCACCCGCTGCCTGCGCAGCAAAAAGGTTGAGCGCGCCCTGTAATATGGCGGCCGACCCGTTATGAAGTTTCGCTTCATCAAGAAACCGGTTGTTCCGATGCCCCTGCTTATTCGGGCTGTCGGGGATGGCCGGTCTTTTTGTGCATCAACAGACGCTTCGGACGGGGCGCCGGATTCCCCGCATGTCTGCCGGGACAGAACCGAATGGTTCCCTGTAAATAAATAACATGATCAGAAAACTTGCCGCCGTCGCCGCCGAAAAGGATTCCGGGCGCAAGGTGAAATACTTCGTCCGGGGGGATATGGGCGTATCCTACGGCCAGTTCAACGCGCTCAAGGTTCAAAACGGGCTGCTGGTGAACGGCGTTCCCGTCCATGCCGATTACATACTGTCCCCCGGCGACGCCGTGTCGGTGCTGCTCCGGGACGCGCCGGGCGACAGGCGCGTGGCCCCGGAGGAAGGGCCCGTGAACGCGGTCTACGAGGACGAGGACATCCTCATCATCGACAAGCCCGCGCCGCTGGCGACCCAGTGCTCGCCGAAGCAGCCCGGCGGCACCCTCGAAAACCGGCTGGCCTGGCGCTATCGGGATCGGGATGACTTCACCTTTCGCCCGCTGAACCGGCTGGACAAGGGCACCAGCGGCCTGATGGCCGCGGCCATGAACGCCCACGCGGCCCAGAGGCTGCAAAGGCAGCTGCACACGGATCAGTTCGTCCGGGAATACCTGGCCGTGGTCGAGGGGGCGCTGTCGGGCGAGGGCGTCATCGACGCCCCCATCGCCAAGGCGGACGCCGCCACCGTGCGCCGGGTCGTCGATTTCGAGCGCGGCAAGCCCGCCGTCACCCATTACCGCGCGGAGCAGACCGGCGAGCGCCGTTCCCTCGTGCGGCTTCGGCTGGAAACCGGGCGAACCCACCAGATTCGGGTGCACCTTCATGCCATCGGCCATCCGATCGTCGGGGATTTCCTCTACGGCGCCGAAGACCCCCGCCTCCCCGGGCGATTTGCGCTGCACGCCGCCTTCATCCGCCTCTCCCACCCCGTTACGGGGGAGATCATCGAACGACATTCGCCGCTGCCGGACGCGCTTGCGGCGCTGCTGAACGAGCCATGAGCATTAAATACACAATCGCGACCCCCGATATGCTTGACCTGCTGGTCTCGACCCGCATCGAGGTGCTCCGCGCCGCAAACCGCCTGGACGACAGCGCGGACATGTCCAGGGTGGCGGCCCAATCCCGCGCCTACTACCGGGAGGCCCTGTCGGACGGCAGTCACACCGGCATACTGGCATTCGACGGCGACCGCTTCGCAGGCGCGGGCGGCGTCAGCTACTACCGGGTGATGCCCACCTTTCACAACCCCTCCGGGCGCTGCGCCTACATCATGAACATGTACGTCCGCCCGGATTACCGTCGGCGCGGCATCGCCACGGCCATATTGGATCTGCTGGTGACGGACGCCAGAGAGAGGGGCGCGGGCCGCATCGCCCTGGAGGCCACCGAGGCGGGCCGCCCGCTGTATGAGAAATACGGGTTTGTCCCCGCCCTGAGCGAGATGGCGCTGCCATGATCGGGCGGGAGCTGCGCGGCGTGGCCGACGCCCTGGCCTCGGTGCGCATGCCGGCCCAGCCGGAGGAATACGACATACACGCCGCCGTGGCCGACGCCCTGGCGGCGGCAGGGCTGGCGTATGTCCACGAATACAGGCTGGGGCCCCGGAACCGCATCGACTTCCTGGTGGGCCGCGTGGGCATCGAGGTCAAGAAGGGCCGGCCCGCCACGTCCGACCTGACCAGGCAGCTGCGGCGCTACCTGGCCGCCGATGCGCTGGACGGGCTGATCGTCGTCACCCAGCGGGTGACGACGGTCCCGGAGGAAATATGCGGCAAGCCGGTGATGCTGGTGTCCCTGAACCGGCTGTGGGGCGTGGCGCTGCCGTGACGGAGGAATACATGGACTACTACGACGACTACACCGGCGACGGGGCCATCACCATGGACGACATGGACGGCTTCGGCGATTGCGCCTCTGACGGGGCGGCCTGCCCCGCCTACCTGAGGGACGCGCCGCCCGCCCGCCACACCTACGGCGTGCTGTCCTACAACCGCAGGTCCAGGTGCTGGATCATCCGGGGCGAGCCCTGCGTGACGGAGCTGGCGAAGCGGCTGTTCCCCGGGTGCGACGGGCGGGGCCGGGGCGTGGCCCGCTTCACCGCCCACCGGCGCATCATCGGCGATCTGAATTGGCTGATGCTGCGCTATCCGCTGCAGGTGAAGGAGGGCGACCGGGCCCGCTGGGAGAGCGCGCTGGAGGAGGCCCGTGAGTACGCCATGCGCCGGGAGCAGGCCCTGTCCATGCCCGAAACCGCCACGCCCCCCGCCGGAACCTTCTCCGGCGAGCTGCTCCCCTTCCAGAAGCAGGGGCTGGGCTTCATGCTTTCCACCCGGCGCTGCCTGCTGGCGGACGAGATGGGCCTTGGAAAGACGGTGCAGGCGCTGGCCTTCCTGGCGACCACGGCGGCCTACCCCGCGATTATCGTGGTGCCGCCCCACCTGATCCGCAACTGGCAGCGGGAGGTGGAGCGCTTCCTGAATCCCGACAGCCATCTGCGGGTGCACGTCATCCGGGGGCTGACCCCCTACGCCCTGCCCCAGGCGGACATCTACATCATCCACTATCTGCTGCTGCGGGGGTGGAAGGAAGTCCTGCCCGGTCTCGGCCTGCGCACCGTGATCTTCGACGAGATGCAAGAGCTTCGGCGCAACGGCACGGGCAAGTACAGCGCGGCGAGCCTGCTGTCAGAGGCCTGCGAGAACTGCATCGGCCTGTCCGGCACACCCATCTACAACAACGGCGGCGAGATCTGGAACGTGGTCAACATCATCGACTTCCACTTCCTCGGCGACTGGGAGAGCTTTTCCCGGGAGTGGTGCTACGGCTACAACACCGCCGTGGTCGCCAAGCCCGAGCTCCTGGGCGAATACCTGCGGGGCGAGGGGCTGATGCTGCGCAGGCTCAAGAGCGACGTGCTCACCCAGCTGGCCCCCAAGCGCCGGCTGGTGCAGGAGATCGACTGGGACGACGCGGTCTACCGCGAGCTGATGGCCCCCGTCGCAAGGCAGCTTCAGATGCTCCGGGACACCGACGATCCCTCCCGGCGCGCCATCATCGAGGACGCCATCTCCCAGACCCAGCGCCAGGCCACCGGCATCGCCAAGGCCCCCTTCGTGTGCGCCTTTGTCAGGGCGCTAGTGGAGGGCGGCGAAAAGGTGCTGCTGATGGCCCACCACCACGCGGTGATGGACATCTATAAGAGGGAATTGAAGGCGCTGCATCCGAAATTCATCACCGGGCGGGAGACCGACAGGCAGAAGAACGAGGCCGCCGCCGCGTTCATGGCGGGCAAGACCGACCTGCTGTGCATCTCCCTGCGCTCGGCCAGCGGATTGAATTTGCAGCGGGCCAGCTGCGTGGTGTTCGGCGAGCTGGACTGGTCCCCCGCCGTACACAGCCAGGCCGAGGACCGGGCCCATCGCATCGGCCAGCAGGATTCCCTGCTTTGCTACTACCTGGTCTCCCCCCGGGGCAGCGACCGGGACATGCAGGACGCCCTCGGCCTGAAGGTCAGCCAGTTCGTGGCCATCATGGGCGATCAGCCCCAGTCGCGGGAGGATCAGTTCATGCAGCAGAGCCAGGCGCGGGAACGGATACGGCAGCTGGTGCGGAAGATCGAGACCGAACAGGACTAGAGTGTGTTTCTAAAATGAGGCATGTGCAATTTCGAGTGGATTTGCCTGCAGTTCAAGGCGATTTTCGCGGTGCCGCATCACAAATCTATGATT
>CACYZW010000117.1 GCA_902778995.1 uncultured Eubacteriales bacterium | reverse complement strand
TCCGCTGCGCGGACTGCCACGGCTCAAATCGTAGATTTGAGGCGCGGCACCGTTGACGCCGAAAGTGCATCTTTCCGAATTTAGAAACAGACTCTAAGCAGCGCATCAACCGATCACTTCAAAATCCGCCTGCCCCAGCTGAACACGCGCCCGTAATAGCCGGTGGTCAGGTTGCTGACGACCACCTTGTGCGCGCCGGAGGAGGCGTGGATGAAATATCCATCGCCCAGGTAGACCCCGGCGTGGTCGCTGAGGTCGCTGTCGGAGATGGTGTTGAAGTACACCAGGTCGCCGCGCTTCAGTTTCTCCCAGCTATCGATCTTTTCATAGGTTTCATCGTAGCCCTGGTTGTAGGCCGTGCGCTCCAGCTTCACGTCCAGCGCCTTGAATATGTAGCAGGTCAGGCCGGAGCAGTCGAACTTCGACGGGCCGGTTGCCCCGTACACGTAGGGGCAGCCCAGCGCGTTCTGGGCCAGATAGATGGCGTATTCCAGCTTTTCGGGGTTGGACATGCTGCGGGAATAGGTCGTGGTGGTGGAGGCCAGACCGTCGGGCACATGGTCCAGGTAGGTGCTGCCGGAGCCGCCGTCGCCCGAGCTGCCCGCGTCGGCGGCCTTCGCCCCGGCGGGGAGCTTCTTCGCGTCCAGGCTGTACAGGGCCTTCAGCGTGGCCGGGTCCGCCGTGCCGGTGCCCGTGATGCCGTTGGTATTCTGGAACAGCTTCACGGCGGAGGCCGTGGTCGTGGTGTACTCGCCGCTCAGGCTGCCCGTCTTGCTCAGGTAGCCCAGGGCGTACAGCCGCGCCTGCACCCGGCTGACGTGGTCGCTCTTGTCGCCCTTGGCCAGGGTCTTGTAGAGCAGATCGCTCACCGGTGCGTAGCCGCTGTAGACGACGCGCAGCATATTCTGGTCGGCAATGCCGGTCTGTGTCATGCCGCATGCGCTCTGGAAGCGCTTGATCGCGGCGATGGCGGCGGCGTTATAGCTGGCGCTGGGAATGGAATCGTAATAGCCGCCGGTCAGCAGCGCCTTCGAGAGGGTCTCCAGCTCGGGGCAGTCCGCGCTGATGGGATCGAAGTGCGTCCTGCTGAGGGCCTTGATCGCCACGAAGGCATAGGTGCCGTCCTGAACGATGCAGGCCCAGGTGCTGTTGTAGCCCACCACCTGTACCTCCGCGCCCAGCGATAGGGGCATGTTCTCGGCGTCGGTGTTGGTGGAGGCATAGGCCCGGGCGTCGGACATCACGACGGTGGCCGTGAAGTTGGCCTGCTTGAAGCCTGCGGGCACGCCCTCCTCCTTTTTGTCGATGGTCAGGCCGCCCGCGCTGCAAAAGCCGTAGTGGCCGTTCAGTTCGATGTAGGCCCAGCCGCCCTTGGTGCTGATGACGTTGACGACCTGGCCCTTTTTCAGCGCGCCCAGCAGGACACCCTTGGTGCTGGCGGTCTGGTACACGGGCAGGCTCTTGGCGTTGACCGTGCCCCGCTTGGCGTTTTCCGGCGTGGGCGCGGCGGTGGGCTGGCTCTGGTCGGCCCTGGACAGGCCGGCGATGTTGCAGTAGCCGTATTGCCCGTTCAGTTCGATATAGGCCCATTCGCCGTTCCACTTGTAGACGTTCACCCGCTGTCCCTGCGTCAGCGTTCCCAGCGAGGGGCTGCCGGCGTTGGGCTTCTGGTATACGGGCAGCTGGGGCACGTTCACCACGCCCGGGATGGCCGTCTGTCCCCCCGACGATTGCGTCGGCTCAGGGAATACATAGTCCTCGGCCACGCCCTCCTTCAGGCATTCGAGCTTGCAATAGCCGCGGTTGCCGTTGAGCTGTATGCAGGCCCAGCCGCTGCTGCTGGTGGCCAGGACGGTCACCTGTATGCCCGGCTTCAGCACGCCCTTCTGCCTCGCCTTTTCGCTGGCGGCGCGGTAGACCGCGGTATCCGCCACCGTCACCGCGCTGTAGGTGCGCACGGTGATGCCGGTTTCCGCCGTGGGCGAGGGCAAGGGGCCGCCGGTGGCGGCGGGGGCGGCCTGCGGCGTCTCCACGGCGTCCGTCAGATAGATGATCTGGACGTAGCCCGCGATGCCGTCCTTTTCAACGCAGGCCCACTCCCCGGAGGTCCCCAGCACGTTCAGCATCGTGTTCGCGGGCACGTCCACGTTGTCGCTGTTCACATCAGGCGCCTGATAGATCGTGGCCTCGCTCACGGTCATGGCCTTGACCGCGATGTCCTCCACCCGCTTCATATCCGATACCCGGGCATAGCCGACGCGGTTCAGATAGGAGATCTTCGCGATGGTGTTGGAATAGCCGATCACCCGCACGACCGCGTTTTTTTCCAGCGTGCCCAGCAGATCGGTCATGGATACGTCGGCGTATACGTTCATCGTTTTGGAGGTCACGACGGCTGAAAATGCTTCCGCTAACGCGGGCACGGCGCTGCTCGTCATCAACAGCAGCGCGACCAGCGCCGCGGCGACCGTTCTTATCAATTTTCTTTTGAATCCGTTCATCGTTCTCTCCTCGCGATCCGGCGCGCCGCCCTTTTCGGCGCGCCATGAAATAATCTGTATTTTCATGGGCATAGCTGTCGCCCGTGCAATATACATTCGACGGCTCCTGCCCATATCCTGCTAATTTGAAATTCAAAAAAAATAGGTCTGAATTATGTCTGTAATATGTTTGCAATACTATTGAAATAAATGGCCGTCCCGTTTGACAGGAGTGGCGCTATATGTTATATTGTAGACAGCTTGAACGAATTGGCGCGAAGGCGTCGACGGGAGGGAATACGCATGGGATTGTTTGACAGCGCGGAGGAACAGGTTCGCAAGGCCAATCTCAAAAATCTTGAGGACAAGCGGGTGGCCTTCGCACAGCGACTGGCCCAACAGGGCTTTGCACCGGAAAAGATGCTGTTTGCCCAGAACGACAACGGAGGCTTCACCGCCCTGTGCCGCTTCAACGGCAAATACTGGCTGATCATCTCTCCCGGCTTCGGCACGGAGGACGACTTTATATTGGAAAGCTATGACGCGCTGAATTGGCGCGTTGAAGCGGTACACATCAAATCCGAGGGCATGGGCGGCATATTCGGCTTCGGCAAAAAGGCCGAAATCGGCAGCGAATACGTGATTCTCCGGCACGACGGCAGCGAAGCCCGCATGCCCTTTGTGTGCGGGCGCGGCAACTGGCTGGAGGCGCCCCTGGCGAAAAACCCGCTGCTCAAGACCCAGCGACGCCGGGGCGACGCGAACATCGTATGGGACATGAAGCCCCTGGACCGCACCATGGTGGAGCGTGTGCAGGAGAACGTGGCGGAGTATTTCGGGAAAACACCGCAAAATTAGGGAAACACCGCATAATTAAGAAAACACCGCATAATCGTGCAGTGCAGTATTGCGCTACCGCATTGTGCGGTGTTTCCTTTCTTGACTTGCCGCCAGCAAGCCTGCGAAATCTGCAGTTTGCAATCGACTAAAATTCATCTCGTTACTGCACGACTCGATTATGCGGTATTTCCTTAAAACCGCTTACTGGAACGGTTCCTTGTTCACCCGGTGCAGGCGAATCTCGTCCACCACGGCGTTGCCCCGATGGGCGACCAGCCAGGCGGCGAGCTCCGCCACCTCCTCGGGCGCGATCATGCCCTCGGGGGACAGGTCGGGCCGGGCGATGGCGATCATGTCGGTGTATACGCCGCCCGGCGAGATCATGTGCACCCGTATGCCCTCGTGGTAGACCTCCTTGGCCAGCGCCTTCGTCATTCCCAGCAGCGCGTGCTTTGACGCGGCGTAGGCCGCCTGCTGCACGTAGCCCAGGTGGGAGACCACCGAGCCGATGTTGATGATCGTGGGGCATTCCGACTGTCGCAGCAGCTTCAGCGTCCGCTGGCACAGTATGAAGGGGGCCTTCACGTTCAGCGCCATGATGCGGTCAAACTCGGCCTCCCCGGTCTGCTCGAAGGGGCAGTTCAGGGCCATGCCCGCGTTGTTCACCAGCACGTCCAGGCCCTTGAAGTGGCCCTCCAGGATGTGCATGATGTCCTCGATGCCCGAGGACTGGGTGATGTCCGTGGGCAGCACCAGCATGTCCAGGGGTCTGCCGGTCAGCGCCGCCGTGCGCATCAGTTTTTCAGCGTTGCGCCCCACCAGGGCCAGCTTCATGCCTTCCTCGGCCAGCCGCAGCGCGATGGCCCGGCCGATGCCGCTGCCCGCGCCGGTGATCAGCGCGCGCTTGCCGTTCAGATCGATGGTTTTCAGCATGTCATTTTCACTCCTGTCACATAAGTCCCGGTTTGTCCAGCCAGGGCAGCACTTCAATACCCAGCGAATGCAAATAGTTTAATCCCGCATCGTACAGATCCCGGCGCTCCAGATGCTCCGGCGCGTGGGCGTCGAAGCCGATGATCGCGCGTATCGGGTACTGGGCCGCGATCTCCCAGAACCGGCTGCAGGGATAGCCCAGCTTGTCCTGTTCCACGACGCGGGTATGGTACTGTACGCCCAGCAGGTTGTATTCCAGGGGGATATTCATCTGCGCGGCGGCCTGGCAGATGTCCCGGCTGACGGCGGCGCAGTCGGCATCAAAGCGTTCGTAGGTGTGGCAGAACAGGTCCGGGTGGGCCACATAGTCGAATATGCCCGTCGCCATGCCCGCGATGGTGCGCTCGGCGTAGCGACGCACGTGCTCAGGGCGGGTGCAGCGCCCGAAGTAGAAGCCGCCGCCGTCGGACAGCGCGGTGTGGTCGCCGTCGTCCGTGGAATCGTAGTGGTTGCCCAGCAGCACATAGTCCAGGGACCGGGCCTTCAGCTCCTTCAACCAGCCGAACCAGGCGGGAAAGGCCTCGCACTCCAGCCCCACCGGGATTTTGATCTGGTCCGCGTACCTGCGCCGCAGCGCCAGCACGGTGTCCAGGTAGCCCTGGAGCTGATCCAGGCGCATGCGCATGTCCGCCACGTAACCGCTCTCATAGGGCCAGGGGGTGTGATCCGCAAAGCCCAGCACCGAAAAGCCCTGTTCGACGGCGCGGCGCACGTATTCCTCCTCCGTGCCACTGGCGTGCAGGCACCGCCAGGTATGGGCGTGGTAGTTCACCAGGGGACGCCCGTTGCCATTGCTCATATGCCTTCACCTCGCGCGGATCGTATGGACTTATTATATACGAACAACGCCGGGCTGTCGGCGGCGATGCTGTTATTTTTTACAGGCAGCGCTATGAGACGGGCAGATCATACAACGTGAAATCATTGCCGTTCGCCCTTCAAGCAAACTTTGCGGGGGAAGCAGGTCCCTGCCAAAGACCATGAAACCGCAGGCTGAGCGGCAACGTTAAATCCTCCGCAAAATCCCTCCCTGCCCCAAACCCGCCTTGACATTCGCGGCGATTATGGGTTATAATGAACCCTGCCGTGGAGGTGTATCGAAGTGGTCATAACGGCCCTGACTCGAAATCAGGTGACGGGCAACCGTCCGTGGGTTCGAATCCCACCGCCTCCGCTGAAAAAGCGCTTCCTGCATGGAGGCGCTTTTTCAGCAGAGGCGGTGATGCCCTGCCGCACCTGAAAGGGGAGGGGGACCGCGTCAGCGGTGGAGGGGTTCTCCATACCCATCCCATGTCCGCCATGCCCCGAACGGCAACACCGCGAAAAGACTTTCTCAACATGAAAGGATGTGCGCCTGTGTACCACAGATCACTTGCTCTCCTGCGCGCCCTGGCCGCGTTGATCTCGGCGGCGCTGCTTTGCGCCGTTCCCACGGCGCTGGCGGACGGCGACCTGCTGCCCTGTGTGACGACGTCGATGACGCGGGCGGAATTCTGGGCCGACCGGGCGACGGAGCCGGACGCCGTTCTGGCCGATGCCGCGCAGATCGAGGCGATGAACGCCGCCTGCCTGAACTGCCCCGAATGCTGCATGGTGAATCTGAAAAAGTTCTATCCGACCTACGACGGCGGGGCCTTCCAGCGCCAGCTGCTGAAGGGCGCGATGAAAGACCTGTCGTCGTACCTGGACGAGGGCTATTTCAACGGGGAGGCCCGACCTGTGCCCTACGGGGACATGGCAAAGGTGTTCGAGGCCATCGACAGAGCCGGTACCTCCGAAAAGCAGCGCGTGCGCTACGGCATCTGCGTGGAGATGGCGGACGTTCGCGCCGTTCCCACCGACATGATCATCACTGACGAAGCCGGGGACAACGACTACGACGTGCTGCAAATGTCCGCCCTGCGGGTCAACGAGCCCGTGGTCATACGGGCCCAGACCGCAGACGGGGCCTGGTTCTACTGCGACAGCATCTGCGTGTCCGGCTGGGTTCCCGCAAAGCGCATCGCGGTCTGCGCCGATCGCAGGGAGTGGTGGACGGCCCAGCGCTTCCCGGCGGAGGACGCGCTGGTCGTCACCGTGGGCAAGCTGTACCTGGACGCGGCGAATGTCAACGCCGCCGCCTCGCAGCGCATGCTGACCATGGGCACGGTGTTGCGCCGGGTGCCCGGGGACGCATACGACCCCGCCGTCACCAACCGCGCCGCCTATCAGAATTACGCGGTGTATCTGCCCGCGCAGGGCGACGACGGCGGCTACGCCGAGACCATCGCCCTGATTCCCCGGCGCGGGGATGTCCACGAGGGCTATCTGCCGCTGACCACCCGGAACGTGCTGAACACGGCCTTTTCCATGCTGGGAGACGCCTATGGATGGGGCGGCATGCTGGGCGTGCCGGACTGCTCGCTGTACATACGCAACATCTACAGCTGCTTCGGGCTGGAGCTGCCCCGCAACACCGTCTGGCAGTCGGCCATGCCCGCCCTGAAATACGACCTGTCCGATATGGACGCCGAACAGAAAGCGGCGCTGCTGGACGGGCTGCCCCCCTGCGCGATACTGTTCTTCAAGGGGCATGAGATGCTCTATCTCGGCAAGGCACTGGGCCGCCACTACGTCCTCAGCTCCGTCAGCAGCATCAGGGATCCCCAGGGCGAGGGCCGCCTGCGGGTGCGCGGCGTGATCGTCAACACCCTGGAGGAGACGCGGCGCATGAACGGCAACACCTGGCTGGAGGATCTTAACCTGGCCGCAATTCCCTGGCAAATGGCGGAGACGACGGAAAACACAGATGCCGAAAACGCGGCGTGAGAACACTTATGAGTGAGGAGTTGAACGCAGGGAATCACCATCTCAACGCCTGACGCTCAGCTCTCAACCCCTATGCCTCACTTTCAGCGACTCACTCCCTTGACCGGCGCATCCCTTCTCCGGTATAATAGCTCAACTGACCAACGCTTTTCCACTGAGGAGGCCGCTTTCCATGTGTCAACCGACAAACGCCCAGGACGCGTTTATCGCATCCATATTCAGCGACGGCACGCCGCTGTTCCGGGACCCTGCGGAGCCCGAGCCCTGGGACGCCGTGTCCGTGCGCCTGCGCATCCAGCGGGACGCGGATGCCGAGGTATCGCTGCTTCGGGGCTTTCCCGCCGAGCAGGTGCGCATGTCCAAATACAGCACGGACGACCTGTTCGACTGGTACGAGGCCAAGCTGTACTGCCGGACGAGCCCGATATTCTACAGCTTCCTGATCGAAAGGAACGGCTGTCGCATCCATTACAACCGCACGGGCGCGCACCTGACGGATTCCATACCCTCCTCCGACCCCACCGCCGCCTTCCGGGTCATCCCGGGCTTCCATGTGCCGAAGTGGGCCAGGGGGGCACTGCAATACCAGATCTTTCCGGACCGCTTCCGGGACGGCAAGCCCGAAAACGACACGATGAGCCGGGAATACTGGTATGGGCACGATTACATTCGCCACGCTCCCGCCTGGGACGAGCTGCCCGAGGTGGACGATTATCGCTGTATGTACGGCGGCGACCTGCAGGGCGTGATGGACAAGCTGAACTACATGCAATCCCTGGGCGTGGAGACGATCTACTTCAACCCCATATTCGTCTCCCCCTCCAGCCACCGATACGATACCCAGGATTACGAGCACGTCGACCCCCACCTGACGGTCATCTACCGGGACGGGGGAGACGTCCTGGCCGAGGGCGAAAAGGACAACGCCCGCGCCTCGATGTACATTCGCCGCACCACCGACCCGGTCAACCTGAACAGCAGCGACGCCTGGTTCGCCTTTTTCTGCCGCGAGCTGCACCGCCGGGGCATGCGGATCATACTGGACGGCGTGTTCAACCACTGCGGCTCCTTCCACCGCTGGATGAACCGGGAGGGCCTCTATCCCGGCGATGAGGGCGCTTACGGCCACCCCCAGAGCCCCTACCGCAGCTACTTTTCCTTCCGGGACAATGAAAAGTACGACTGCTGGTGGGACGTGGAGAGCGTGCCCAAGCTGTACTACGAGCAATCCCAGGCGCTGTGCGAGGAAATCTACAAAGTCGCGGAAAAGTGGGCCTCGCCGCCCTGGTCCATCGACGGCTGGCGGCTGGACGTGGCCGCCGACCTGGGCCTGACCGACGCCTTCAACCACCTGTTCTGGAAGGAATTCCGCCGCCGGGTGAAGGCGATCAACCCCGATCTGCTGATCGTCGCAGAGCACTACGGCAACCCCGCGCCCTGGCTGAACGGCGACGAATGGGACACCGTGATGAACTACGACGCCTTCATGGATCCCATCTCCTTTTTCCTCACGGGCATGGAGAAGCACTCGGATTACCGCCGGGACGACCTGTATCAAAACGGCCCCGCCTTCTTCGAGGGCATCCTCGCGGCCATGTCCCAGCTGCCCACGCCCTCCCTCTACTGCGCCATGGATCAGTTGAGCAACCACGACCACAGCCGCTTCATGACCCGCACCAACGGCAGGACCGGCCGGATACACACCGTCGGCAGCGCCGCCGCCGACGAGGGCATCCGGCCCGGAGTGTTCCGGGAGGCTGCGGTGATCCAGATGACCTGGCCCGGCGCGCCTACAATCTACTACGGCGACGAGGCGGGCCTGACCGGCTGGACGGATCCGGACAACCGCCGAACCTACCCCTGGGGGCGGGAGGATCGCGGCCTGATCAAATTGCACCAGGCCCTGGCGCGGTTGCGGGAAGCCCTGCCGGTGCTGCGATGCGGCAGCGTAAAGCCCCTTTGCGCCGGCTACGGATACATCGCCTACGCCCGCTTTGACGCCCAGGCCTGCGTGGTCGTCGCCTGCAACAACACCGACGCGCCCATGGCGCTCGACCTTCCCCTGCGCGACGCGGGCCTCCCCGACGGCGCGCGCATGCGCGCCCGGCTCCGCACCACGGCGGAAGGCTTTGAGGCGAACGCCGTATGCGTGGGCGTCGTCTCGGGGGGCATGCTGCAGATCCCCCTGCCCCCCTGCGGCGCCGTCGTCTTGGAGGCGGAGTAACCAACCGCTCAAAGAGGACTGACCACAGGTCAGTCCTCAGACCGCTGACAAAGGCCGCTAACGCAGAAAATCCTTCCGAAAGAAGAACGGAAGGATTTTCTGCTTGCTGTGTTGGCGTCGCCTGCAAAATGCGGTCATTTACGACGGGTTAAACGCCCTTTTTTGCAGGCTCGCCGCCTTGCCTTGCAGCCTTTTTCAGCGGCCTGGCAGTCTGTTGTCTTTGTCAACATCCTGAGAGGACTGACCACAGGTCAGTCCTCTTTGAGCGCCCCCTGTTCCACCCGCCACATCTTACCGGCCTCTGCGCCGGCGAGGTCGGCGGCGTCGGTGCAGGTGATGAAGGTCTGCACGCCCTTCAACCGTCCGACCAGCTGGCGGCGGCGTCCGGGGTCCAGCTCGCTCATCACGTCGTCCAGCATCAGCATGGGCCACTCTCCCAGCCGATCCCGCATTACCTCCAGCTCTGAAAGCCGCATGGCCAGCGCCGCCGTGCGCTGCTGGCCCTGGGAGCCGAAGGCGCGCACGTCCCGGCCCTCCACCAATATCTGCACGTCGTCACGATGGGCGCCCACCGTGGTCGTCATGCGCCGCGCGTCCGTCTCCCGGGCAGAGAACAGCGCCTCCAGGTAGGCGCGGGCGTCGTCTCCCGCAGAAACGCTGGGCAGATAGCGTATCTCCAGCCGCTCCCGCCCGTCGGCGATGTCCCGGTGAATCCCGGCGGCAACCGCGCTGAGTTTTTCAATATAGGTCCGCCGATGGCTGGACAGCTCGATCCCCGCGTCGGCCAGCTGCTCGTCCCAGGCGTCCAGCGTGGCCGCCAGCGACGGCCTGGCGGCGATGGCCTTCAACGCCTCGTTGCGCTGCTTCAGCGCCCGGGCATAGCGCTGGAGCGCGTAGTAATAGGCGGGGCGAATCTGGGACAGCGCCATGTCTACGAAGCGCCGGCGCTCGGCGGGGCCGTCCTTCACGGTGCGCAGATCCTCGGGGGAGAACAGCACGCCGGTGACGTGGCCCATCAGCTCGCCGGATCGGGCGATCTCCTGCCCGGCCACCCTGATCCTGCGCCGACCCAGGGCGGGCAGGGCGATTTCCACCTGATGGCTTCCGTCCCGGCGCAGCGCATCCACCCGCACCGCCGCGAAATCCGCGCCCCAGCGGATCAGCTCCCGATCCTGCCGTGTGCGGTGGGAGCGCCCGGTGCAGCACAGGTACAGCGCCTCCAGCACGTTGGTCTTGCCCTGGCCGTTGTCGCCCAGCAGCACGTTTACGCCCTCGCAGGGCTCCAGCACGCAGGTCTCGTAGCTGCGAAAATGCGTAAGTTCCGCCCGTGTGATCTTCAAGTAATGCGCCCGCCTTTGAATCAATATGATATCATTATAGGGCATTTGTACCGGAGAATCAAGGGACAAACGGGGTAAAACGCGTTGCGCGGCAGGATGGACGCGGCGGTTCAGCCCTGTACGCCCTCCGATCCGCTGTACGGGCCGGACTGGGGGAAGCCTCCCGGGGGAGGCATGAATGGACGCAGACAGGCATTCCGCCGTTGACTCAAGGAATGCTGATTTCTTGACTTGCCGCCAGCAAGCCTTCGAAATCTGCAGTTTGCAATCGACTAAAATTCATCTCGTTACTGCACGACTCGATTATGCGGCGTTTCCTTAAATCTTTACAGCCCTTTTCCCCCAATCCCCAAATTTCAACTTGACAAATCCCCGTGGACGATGTATAATGCAATACGTTGTCAAGGTGATTCGAGCGCGGACTGGAATACCGAGACGATATAATTGAATATCTGGGTGTAGCGCAGTTTGGTAGCGTGCTTGAATGGGGTTCAAGAGGCCGGAGGTTCGAATCCTCTCACCCAGACTCGAAGAGAATCGTTGAAAACACGGTGTTTTCAACGATTCTCCTTCTATTGACAAGCATTGGCACAATATGTATAATATATGTGAATTTGAGAAAAATCTTGGAGATAAACGAGTAAAGAAAGGAGGGAATGGATATAATTCCAAACCCATATCGCTCCGGATTAAGCCAAAGCTTTTTTCCGGCTGTATGACAAGTATGGGAATTGCGCGGCAGATGAATCGAAGCGCGTCAACCGTTGCACGCTACATTCGCAGCGGCAAGGACGCTCCGCAAGCGTTGAAGCACGCAACACGGCAGACGATTGGCTGATAGGACGAATAAGAAAGGGGAATTATGATGAGGAAATTTATAGCTGTCTTATTAATTTTTTTAGTTGTCGCATTACCTATTGGGACTGCTTTAGCAGAGACAACTACATATGTGCCTTTGAAGATGAAAAAGGATTATAAGCTCAAACCATCGACAGAAAGTACAGACATCTATAAACTGAACTTGACTTCCGATTCTATAGTCATTCTAAAATGGATGAATAATACCGAATTTTCAGCAGGTATAGAAATATATAAAAACAAAGAGTGTACAATCGGAGTTGCACACCCTTGGATTAGAGATAAGGAAAAAGGCTCCGGTCAACTGACTATTCCCAAAGGAAAATATTACATCAAAATGTACGACGATAATGCAAAATCAATAGTCTCTTTTAATTGTATGAAACTAACAACTCCCAAAAACATATCACCTGCAAAGGCTACAAAACTTGCAGCTAATAAGACTGCTTACGCTGCACTGCTTCCAATGCAAACGAAAGCCTGTTGGTATAAGTTTTCAGTTTCAAAACGAAAAAATATAACATTCTATTTCAATAGCTTCAATGGATACAACTTCATGTTGTACGACGAAGATATGAGAAGCGCAGGCGGCATGTCCGCAGGTTCGGGTGAATACAGCATCGATCGTCTTTTATCTAGAGGCGTTTACTATATTGCGGTCATTTCAACCGGCGCGGCGAGCAAGTATTGCGGTGATGCAGTGAGCATCAAGTGGAAGTAATTCATTTGTCAAAACAATCATACACGATAGTATAACAACCCGCCGTTCCCATACAGGTCGGCGGGTTTTCTATGCCTGCTCCGCTTTGCGAACGAGCGGCCGAGGGACAGAAAAGCAACCACAAAGCGAACGGCGGAGTAAACCCGAACATTATGATTGACACCTTCCTCCACTTTTGCTATACTATGAGCAAGGAAAACGCGGTCAACTGTTTCGGGTTTTGTGGTCAACAAAATCCGGCTGACGCGGTTCCAAATTACGACTTGTCGAGGTTTTTGACCATTTTCAGGGCTGGGGACGGCTGAAAAACAGGGCGGGGCGAAGCCCCGGCCAATGGGGTTCAAGAGGCCGGAGGTTCGAATCCTCTCACCCAGACTTGAAGAAAAGCCAGAAAACACAGCGTTTTCGGGCTTTTCGTTTATCTTGACAAGTGTTGACACCGTATGGTACCCCTTCGTCATTTTCGTCCACTTTGCCCCAAAGCATTGTATTACACCCCGAAATTGACTATACTCTATATCGAACATATATTCGATTCTGAACCGGAGGAGTATAGTCATGTACGAGGAATTATACGCGCAAAACAAGGGGCTTTTGATTTCGATGGCGCGGCGATATGCGGGCGCCTGCGCGATGGATCGGGCGGTGTCCGAGGAGGATTTGATCCAGGCGGGCTTTCTCGCGCTGGTCCGGGCGGCGCAAACCTACGACCCGGCGGGCGGGAAGTGCTGGGCCGGCTGGGCGATGTGGCACATACGGCGGGAGTTTGACCGGACGCTGGGCCTGCGGGAGGGACGCTTTATCCACGCCCACAGCGGCGCCGACACGCTGGATCGACCATTGGACGAAGCCGACAGCGAAAGCGCGACGCCGCTCGACCTGCTGGCGGACGACAGCCTGCCCCCGCTGGACGCAGGGCTGTTGCTGGTGGAGCTGCGGCGGGAGGTCCGGGAGGCGGTCGACCGACTGGAGGACGAAGGACAGCGACAGGTCGTAAGGCTTTGTCATCTGGAGGCGCGCAGCTACCGGGAGGCTGCAGCGCTCATGGGTGCGGATGAGCGACAGGTCCGGCAGACGGGCCAACGCGCCCGTCGGTGGCTCGCCCGGGATTGGCGGCTGCAGCGGCTCGTCGATCTGGACAATCGCACCCGCTTTCACGCCCACAAGGGCGTGGCCGCCTTTAACCGGGACTGGACCAGCGTCACCGAGGGTGCGGCGCTCTGGCGGATCGAGCAGCGCCAGGCAGATTGCACCAAGCGTTAGTGCGTGTTCCCAAAGCGGGTAAAGCAACCCTACCAAGACATAATAAGAGCCCGAAAACACTGTGTTTCCGGGCTCTTTTGATTGGTGCGGTCGACGGGACTTGAACCCGTACGGTCTCCCACACGCCCCTCAAACGTGCGCGTATGCCTATTCCGCCACGACCGCATGACACAGCTATTATACACAAGCGATGCGCCGATGTCAAGCTAAATTTGCGTGTCATTCACGGCGCACGCAGGAATGCGGTTACCATTCACCATATAAGCAAACTATGCAGGGAGGTATTGGAGGGGAGCAGCCCCTCCAATGTTCAATCGTTCCCGGCGGCATGTACGGCGGGAACG
>CACYZW010000116.1 GCA_902778995.1 uncultured Eubacteriales bacterium | reverse complement strand
TCTTTCACTGCCTTTTTTCGTCTCTTCGTATGCATTACTCGTATAATGAAGGGGCTGCCTCAAATTGACCTCTTCATGTCATTTTGAGACAGCCCCTTACATTGACCGTCCCCTTGTCTTATGCCATTCTCGCCTCCACCTGCGCCGCAGAGCGGATGCCGCCGTTGGCGCCGGCATGCTCCACGGCGATGGATCCGGCGGCGTTGGCGAAGCGGGCGCAGCGCAATATGTCCCAGCCCCGGGTCCTGGCGTAGAGGAACGCCGCAACGAAGGTGTCCCCCGCGCCGGTGGTGTCCAGGCAGCGGCAGGGACAGGGGGGTACGATGCCCTCGTAGCCGTCCGCCGCCACATAGCAGCCCTTGCCGCCCAGCTTTATGATGCAGTTCGTCGCGCCCAGCGCCCGGAGCCTTCGAACCATTTCCGCCGGGTCTTTTCCCTCGCCGGTCAGGGCGCGGGCCTCCACCTCGCTGGGGAGCGCGTAGTCCGTCCGGGACAGCAGGGCTTTGAGCGTCGCTCGGTCGAGCATGTAATCGGTGACATTGAAGTCCAGCGCCGTGCGCGTACCGGCTTTGCGGGCCAGGTCAAGCAGCCGGAGCATGCCCTCGCCATCCAGTCCGGGCAGTGTCAGGCAGCCGCCCACCGAGAGGAAGGCCGCGTTGCGCACGGCGTCCTCGTCGATGTGGCGATAGCTGAGCGCCTGATTGCTCTGGGGCTGGTAGACGAAATGCCTGTCGCCTTTGTCCTCCACCAGCACGAGGCTGATGGAGGTGTTCACGTCCTCCCGGCGGGTCAGGATGTCGATGGGAAAGGCCGAAAGCTGGTTCAGCAATACGTCGCCCAGGCGGTCATTGCCCGCCACGCCCATCAGCGCGACCCGCGCCCCCAGGCTGGCCAGCGTTATGGCCTGGTTCTGGGCGTCGCCCCCCAGCATCAACCGGGCGCTGTCCACCACCGTCGTCTCGCCGTCCATGACGTTATGGGCCACCGGCGTGCAGACGATGTCGATGCATTGCAGGCCCACGACCACGACGTCGTATTTTTTGTCGGCCATGTGTCTCGCCTCCCTTCGACACAGCGGGTCAGGCCATGCCCGCGCTGCCGAACAGCCTGAGCTTTTTCAGGGTGGCCTTGCGCATGGCGTCCTCGGCGAACCGGTTCAGATCCACATAATCGGCCTCGGGGTGATTCAGGACGGCGCGTTTGGCGGCGAGGATCACGTCGGTGTAGACGTTGATCTTGCTGATGCCGCCGGCGATGGTGTTGTGGAAGTCGTCGTCGGACAGGCCGGAGCCGCCGTGAAGCACCAGGGGCACGTCCACAGCGCCGCGTATTGCCCTCAGGCGGGGAATGTCCAGCTTCGGCGTGGCCCTATAAACGCCGTGCTGGGTGCCGATGGACACGGCCAGGAAGTCGGCGCCGGTCTGTTCGACGAACGCCAGGGCGTCCTTCGGTTCGGTGTAGATCACCGCGTCGGCCTTGCCGCTTTCGTCGGAGAGGCCGCCGACGCTGCCAAGCTCGCACTCCACGCCCACGCCCATGGCATGGGCGATTTTTACGATCTCAGCGGAGGCGCGCACGTTATCCCGGTGATCCGGCAGGCGGGAGCCGTCGTACATGACGCTGCCGAAGCCTGCGCGCAGCGCCTGCATCAGCACCTCGAAGCGATAGGTGTGATCCAGGTGGACGGCGACGGGGACCTTTGCGCGCCGGGCCTGTTCAAGCATCATCGGAATCAGCCACTCAAAGGCGCCGTAGGGCAGCAGGGCTTCCGCCGTGCCGATGATGATGGGGGATTGGCACGCTTCTGCGGCGGCGATGTACGCCCGCGTCATCTCCATGTTCACAGCGTTGAAATAGCCCACACCGTAGTGCTTCGCCTGAGCGTCCTTCAGGATTTCTTTCATTGTATAGAGGGCCATAGGGTTTCCACTTCCTTTTTTATTTTTTTGTCGTCTGTCGAATGGCGTCCAGCAGGTGCTTGCGCATGGCGTCGTCGGGCTGGATCACGGCGGTGGCGAGGCCGCCGCTGTTTTGGTAGACCAGCGCCAGGGGTTCGTAGGGACACTGGGCGCGGGTGGCGTGCAGGGTTTTGGCCTGGGGATAGCGCTGCTTCATTTCATCGGGCGAGCCCCAGGCCACCACCCGGTTCAGCCAGACATCGGCGGCGAAGCGCTCCCGCTTGCCGTAGGCGCGGCATATGCGCAGGCAGTCGTCGGTGGCCGTGTAGACGTAGCTCAGCGCGTACCAGTCCAGCAGGAACCAGGCGATGGCGCACCCGTAGGCGATGAAGAGCACCGAGGCCAGCACACCGATGCGGCGTTCAAGCAGTGAGAAGAATGCAGACCCGGCCATCGCGGCCAGGGCGATGAGCAGCACCAGTCCCACCCCCTGCAGGGCGGTGGGCTGGCGGTTACGCAGCTTTTGTTGCAGCATGGTTTGCCTCCGTGAGATCGCTCATCAGGTATTCCAGGGCCTTCATGGACGCCTCCACGTTGCCGCCGTTGGCGACGACGCACAGGAACGCGCCTCTGTTGTCGAAGGCGCCCATCTGTGCCAGCGCGTCCACGCTGTCCAGGCGCAAGCCCGCCGTCCAAGTGGTGCTGAGGCCGGTATCCTCGTCCTCGGTGGTGACCACGTAGGGCTCCAGATCACAGGCGCTCATCCAGCCCTGCGCGAGGGCGTCGTCCAGGGGGATCAGCGCGCCGGAGTCCACCAGCGCGTCCATGGCCAGCGGGGCGGCGAGGAAGGCGTCGCACTCGCCCACGCTCAGCCGGGTCAGCAGCAGCATGTTGCTGGTGTAGACCTGGTCGTTGTACATCAGGCTTTCAAAGTAGACCTGCTGTATCGCGTCGTCGTCGGCCTGAACGCGGCTGAGCAGATCCGGGGCAAGGGCGTTCAGGGGCTCGGCGTCGGAATAGTCCGACGCAAGGTAGATGTTCACGCTGGCTTCGTTGGGAATGCGGGGCCGGGTCATGGTCCACAGCAGCTCCGCCCCCACAAGGCCCAGGGCGATGCCGACGAGGTAGATGAACAGGTATTTCCTGAGATGCTCGCGCAGGCCGCGCCAGCTGAATTTCGTGTCGGGCATGTTGGCCTCCGTCAGTGATTGTCTGTACTATTATAAATCAGAATAGGTTGGGACGCAAGTGGAATGTGCGCGCGGGGATATGAATTGTGGTGGCAAAGGATGGTTAATCAAACATTAACAAACTTTCGAATTGAAAACCATTGACAAAACGGCGGGGAGGTTGTATATTATCTTCAGTCGTTAGCACTCGATGGTGTTGAGTGCTAACAGACAAGCGGTGAGGAAAGGAGGGAGATGCGGCCATGCAGTTGGACGAGCGCAAGTATCTGATATTGCAGGCCATCATCGACGATTATATCATGACGGCGATGCCTGTGGGCTCCCGAACGATCTCCCGCAAGTCCGGCGTCGGATTCTCCCCGGCGACCATCCGCAACGAGATGAGCGACCTGGAGGAGCTGGGCTACCTGGCGCAGCCCCACACGTCGGCGGGGCGGGTGCCCTCATACAAGGCCTACAGGCTGTATGTGGATCACCTGATGAAGACGGTGAAGCTCACCAACGACGAGCGGGAGCAGATGCACGAGCATCTGGTTTCGCGGTCGAAGCAGGTGGAGAACGTCATCCGAAGCGCGGCGAGCGTGCTGAGCGACGCGACGAAGTATACATCGGTGATCGTGGCCCCGAAGCTGGGCACGCTGCGCATACGCCATGTGCAGCTGGTACCGGTGGCGGAGCGAACGGCCCTGATGATCATCGTCACCAGCGCCGGCATCGTAAAGGACGCTGTGATACGGGTGCCTGAGGGACTGGACGCCGACGACCTGTACTCGATTTCCCGGATACTGACCCAAAGGCTGGCGGATCAGCCGCTGGAGGGCGTGCGGCAGGCGTTTTCCGAGATGCTGCGCGACGCCGAGCAGAACAGAAAGCTGCTGGGCGAGGCACTGCAGGTGCTCGAAAAGCGGCTGGAAGCCGGGGGGGACGCCTCGGACGTGATCGTGGGCGGCAGCGCAAACCTGCTGGAATACCCGGAGTACAGCGACGTGAACAAGGCCAGGAACTTCCTGTCGGTGCTGGAATCGAAGGACACCCTGCGCAGGCTGTTGGGACGGGAAGGCAGCATGGAGATCAGCATACGCATCGGGCCGGAAAACCAGATGCCGGAGCTGAACGACTGCTCCATCGTCACGGCCAGCTATCGGGTGGGCGACCATTCCACCGGGACACTGGGCATCATCGGGCCCACGCGCATGAATTACAATCGGGTGATTTCGGTGCTGGATTTCATGGGTCGGGCGCTGAGCGACGTATTGTCGGAGTATAAATAGAAGTGAGGACTTGCAGATCATGAAGAAGAAGGACAAGACCAACCAGGCTGCCGAGCCGGTGAACGAGCAGGAGCTGCCGGTGACGGAGGCCGAAGCAGAGGCACCGGAAACGGCGGTCGCCGAGGGCGAGGAGGTCCACGAGGCCAGCGCCGAGGAATGGCAGGCCGCGCTGGAGCTGGCGGTGAAGCAGAGGGATGAATTGAAGGATTCCCTGCTGCGCGCTCAGGCCGACTTCCAGAACTTCAAGCGCCGCAACCAGACCGCCCGCTCGGACGGCTATAACGACGGTGTGCGGGAGGCCATCGCGGCGATGCTGCCGGCCATCGACAACCTGGAGCGCGCCATCGACGCCGCGGAAAAGACCGACGACGAGAGCGCGAAGGCACTGGCCGAGGGCGTCAGGATGACGCTGAACACGCTGATGGAGAGCCTGAAGCGCTTCGGCTTCGAGGAGGTGCCGGCCCTGGGCGAGGTATTCGACCCCGAAAAGCACAACGCCGTGATGCGCGAGGTCGGGGACGAGCCCGGCAAGGTGCTGGAGGTATTCCAGAAGGGATACAGGGTCAAGGACAAGATCATTCGGTACGCGATGGTCAAGGTTTCCACGGAGAGCGAATAATCCGCAAAGGCGGGATAAAACGGCATGAGTAAGATCATCGGCATCGACCTGGGCAACGCTTCCATACGTGCTGCGGTCATCGAGGGCGGCAAGCCTGTGATGATTCCCCTCGACGGCGCGGAACGAATGGCCGGGGTGATTGGCAGGGCCCAGGATGGGCGGCTACTGTTCGGCGATCCCGCCGACCAGATGCACAAGACCGATCCCACCGAGACAGTTTTCTCCATCCGCCGGGCGATGGACACGGGGGAAAGGCTGAAATTCGAGGGTCGGGAGTATCAAGCTGATGTGTTCGTCACCGAGTTGCTCAGGCATGTGCTGGCTTGCGCGGAGGCATATCTGGGCGAAAAGGTTCGCCAGGCCGTGCTGACAGTGCCGAACGACTACTATCAGTACCAACGCAGGGCCATCATCAAGGCGGCACAGCAGGCGGGACTGGAGCTTGTTCGACCGATGAACGCCACGGACGCCGTTATGCTCGGAAGATACTACAACGTCCCGGGCGATTCGCGGAAGGTCATGATCTGCGACATGGGCGACAGCGCCTTCAACATCGGGCTGTACGAGATCGGGGATCAAATATTTGAATGCCTCTGCATAGCGGGAGATTTGCTGACGGGTGGATGCACACTCGACAGTGCACTCGCGAAGCATGTCGCCGAGCAGTACAGGGCTGAAATGGGCGTGGACCTGCTCGCGGATGTGCTGGCGACGGAACGGCTCCGTCAGGCGGCGCGCGAGGCGCGGTTTCGGCTGGCCAGGCAAGCGGAGGCGCAGGTATTTGTGCCATACATTGTCCTTGCGAACGGCGCACCCGCGCACCTGAATGTCACCATCACGCAGAAGACGAGCATCGCGCTCGCCAGCGTGGGCGCACTTAATCAGGTCAGAGCCCTGGCGGAGCGGGTGTTGCGGGAAGGCCTGGGCAAGAATAGCCCGGACGCGCTGGACGGCGTGCTGCTGACTGCGGGCAGCGCCATGTTCCCCGGTCTGAAGAAAGCGCTCGGCGAAGTGACAAGGGGCAAGCCGATGCAGGTCGCTGAAGTCGACGGGTTGGCCGCGATGGGCGCCGCCATACAGGGCGGCATGATGGCGGGGGATCTGGGAAACGGTGTGCTGCTGCCCGTGATTCCTCACAGCCTGGGCATTGAGACCGTGGGAGATGTGTTTAGCCGCCTGATCGAGCGCAACACCACCATCCCCGTCAAGCAGATCCAGGTGTTCTCCACCGCTACGGATGGCCAGACCAGTGTGTCAGTGAAGGTGCTGGAGGGCGATTCCGAAAAAGTGCCCGAGAACCGCATCGTGTCCATGAAGGAAATACCCGTTGCCAAGCCCGGGCCGAAGGGCGTTCCGCAGATCGAAGTCACCTTCGAGATTCTGGCGGACGGCCTGTTGGAGGTGACCTCAAGGGAGCTGCCGATCAAGGCGGAGGAGTCGCCGCCCCCGCCGCCCCCACCGCCCCCACCAACCCCACTGTCCACGCTGCAATCCTTTGTGCTCGCCATGCTGCCCACCGTCGACAACCTGGACATGGCCATTGCCGCCACCCGCAGGCAGGTGGGTGGAGAGGCCTACGCCAAGGGGATCCAGATGACGCTGGACGGCATGCTCGCCAGCCTGCGGCAGATGGGCGTGGAGGAGATCGCGGCGCTGGGCGCAGCCTTCGACCCCATGCTCCACGACGCCAAGGCGCAGACGCCCGGCGGCAAACCCGGCACCATCGCGGAGGTTTACAAGCGGGGCTTTATGATGAACGGAAAGGTCCTGCGCCATGCCGAGGTACGGGTCTATCGAACATAGTGACGGTTTACGCCCGTTTCATTCGACCGTCCGAGGACGGGTGGGTGATAAAGCGTTTGACATACAAAAATTCGACGAACCATTTTTCATCGTATTTGACAGGAGGATAAAATTATGAGCAAGATTATCGGTATTGATTTGGGCACCACCAATAGCTGCGTCGCCGTCATGGAGGGCGGCGAGCCCGTCGTCATCGCGAACGCCGAGGGCGCTCGCACCACCCCGTCCGTCGTTGCGTTCACCAAGAACGGCGAGCGCCTGGTTGGCCAGGTGGCCAAGCGCCAGGCGGTCACGAACCCCGACCGCACGGTCATTTCCATCAAGCGCGACATGGGTACCGACCGCAAGATCAGCATCGACGGCCACAACTACACCCCCCCGGAGATCAGCGCCATGATCCTTCAGAAGCTGAAGGCGGACGCCGAGAGCTACCTGGGCGAGAGCGTGACCGACGCCGTCATCACCGTGCCGGCCTACTTCTCCGACGCACAGCGCCAGGCCACCAAGGACGCGGGCCGCATCGCGGGCCTGGACGTGAAGCGCATCATCAACGAGCCCACCGCCGCGGCGCTGGCCTACGGCCTGGACAAGGGCGACGCCCACAAGATTCTGGTTTACGACCTGGGCGGCGGCACCTTCGACGTGAGTCTGATGGAGGTCGGCGACGGCATCTTCGAGGTTCTGGCCACCGCCGGCAACAACCGCCTGGGCGGCGACGACTTCGACCAGCGGCTGATCGACTACATCGCCGAGGAGTTCAAGCGCGAGAACGGCATTGACCTGCGCCAGGACCGCATGGCCCTGCAGCGCCTGAAGGAGGCCGCCGAGAAGGCCAAGATCGAGCTGTCCGGCATGATGAGCACCAACGTGAACCTG
>CACYZW010000115.1 GCA_902778995.1 uncultured Eubacteriales bacterium | reverse complement strand
GGGGAAGGCCATCAGGTCCAGCATGTAGGCGCAGGGCGCGGCCATCTCGACGGTCAGGGTCTTGCCGTCCTCGGAGGCGGTCACGGCCAGGTTGTCCGGATAGCCCTTGATGCCGTTGAACATGTAGCTGTAGTCAGCGCCGGTCTTGGGGTCGGCTGCACGCTTCCAGCTGTACTCGAAGTCCTTGGCGGTCAGCTCGGTGCCGTCGGACCACTTCAGGCCGTCGCGCATGGTGAAGGTGTAGGTCAGGCCGTCCTCACTGACCTCATAGCCGGTGGCAAAATCGGGCACCAGCGCACCCTCGGCGTTGTAGGTGTACAGGCCGCCGAAGGAGGCGATGGCCAGGCACGCGCCGTCCACGGAGCTGTTCAGTGCAGGATCCAACTTATCGGGCTCGGATGCCACGTTCAGGTTCAGGGTGTCAGAGCCCTCAACGGTGGCGTACTGGAAGTACTTGAAGCCGAACAGGTTGGAATAGATGCCGTCTACTGTGGAGCGCTGCATAAAGTCGTCATTGTAGTAGTAGATCGGGATGACTGCGTAGGTGGACATCAGGATGTCCTCGGCCTGGTGCATCTTGGCTTCGCGAGCCTCGAAGTCGGTCTCGGCCTTGATGTCCGCGATCAACGCATTATACTCGGTCCAATCGGGCTCAGAGCCCTCGTCTGCCATGGCGACGGCGACGCAGGAAACGAGCATCATCATGGCCAGCAGCGCTGCAAGCAGGTTCTTCATAATGGGTCTCGATTTCGGCGAGCGGGGGGCGCTCCTGGGCGCAGCGCTCGGTGGCGTAGCGGCAGCGGGTGCGGAACGCGCAGCCGGAGGGCATGTTCAGCGGGCTGGGCACGTCGCCCTCCAGCGGGATGCGCTTGCGGGTGCGCGCCGTCTTGGGGTCGGGGATCGGTATGGCGGAGATCAGCGACTGGGTGTAGGGGTGCGCCGGATGGGTGATGACCTCGTCGGCGTCGGCGATTTCCACGATGCGGCCCAGGTACATCACCGCGATGCGCCGGCTGATGTGCTTCACCACCAGCAGGTCGTGGGCGATGAACAGGTAGGCGATGCCCAGCTTCTGCTGCAGATCCTCAAAGGTATTGATCACCTGGGCCTGTATGGACACGTCCAGGGCGCTGACCGGCTCGTCGCAGACGATGAATTCCGGGTTCACCGCCAGGGCGCGGGCGATGCCGATGCGCTGGCGCTGGCCGCCGGAAAACTCATGGGCGTAGCGGCGGGCATGGTCGGAATTCAGGCCCACCAGGCTCAGCAGCTCGGTGATGCGCTCGGCTCGCTCCTTTTTGGTGCTGTACAGGCTGTGGATGTCCAGCGGCTCGCCCACGATGTCGGAAACCGTCATGCGCGGATTCAGCGAAGAATAGGGATCCTGAAACACCATCTGCATTTCCTGGCGGTACTTGTGGACCGTCTCGCTGGTGACAGGCTCGCCCTTATAGAGTATATGGCCGTCGGTGGGCTTGTAAAGGTGCAGTATCGTGCGGCCCACAGTCGTCTTGCCGCAGCCGGACTCCCCCACCAGGCCCAGGGTCTCGCCGGGTTTGATGCAGAAGGACACGTCGTCCACGGCTTTGACGCCGAACCAGCCCGAGCGAATGGGAAAATACTGCTTGAGGTTCCTGACATCAATGAGGTATTCGCTCATGATTATTGGCCCTCCTTTTTCAGTGAAACGGCCTTTGTGTCCTCGGCGGCCTCGTCGTAGACCTGTTTGACGTTCATCCAGCAGGAGGCCTTGTGGAAATCGTTGATGTCCAGCTCATCGGGCAGTTCGCTGAGGCATATCTTCATGCAGTTGTCGCAACGGGACGCGAAGGCGCAGCCCTTGGGCATGTTGGTCAGGTCCACCGGCGAGCCGGCGATGGGGATCAACCGGGTGTGGCCGGTATCCAGCCTCGGTATCGAGCGCAGCAGTCCCTTGGTATACTCGTGACGGGGATTGTAGAAGATCTCGTCGGCGGTGCCACGCTCGCAGATGCGGCCGGCGTACATCACGATGATCTCGTCGCACATGTCGGCGATGACGCCCAGGTCGTGGGTGATCATGATGATGGCCATGCCCATCTTCTTTTGAAGCGACTGCATCAGCTCCAGGATCTGGGCCTGTATGGTCACGTCCAGGGCGGTGGTGGGCTCGTCGGCGATCAGTATGTCCGGCTCACAGGCCAGGGCCATGGCGATCATCACGCGCTGGCGCATGCCGCCCGACAATTCATAGGGGTATTGCTTCAAACGCTTCTCGGGCTCGTTCACGCCCACCAGCTGGAGCATCTCCAGCGCCCGGGCGTTGGCCTGCTCGTGGTTGCGGTCGGTGTGCAGCAGTATCGCCTCGCGCAGCTGGTTGCCGATGGTGTATACCGGATTCAGGGATGTCATGGGGTCCTGGAAGATGATCGAGACCCGCTTGCCCCTGAATTCCCGCATCTGCTGCTTGGAATACTGAACGATGTCCTCGCCGTTGAACAGGATCTGGCCGCCGGTGATACGGCCCGGCTCCACCAGTATGCGCATGATGGAATAGGCGGTGACGGATTTGCCGCTGCCGCTTTCGCCCACGATGCCCAGCACCCTGCCCTTTTCCAGATTGAAGGAGATGCCGTTGACGGCGCGTACCTCGCCGGAATCGACGTCGAAGGATGTGCACAGGTTCTTGACCTGCAAGAGCGGTTCGTTCATCCTCGTTACCTCCTCAGCTTCGGGTCAAAGGCGTCGCGCAGGCCGTCGCCCAACAGGTTGAAGCTCAACACGATCAGGCAGATGATGACGGCGGGGAACACCATCTTGTAGGGATAGCTCTGCATGCCGCCGCGGGCCGCGTTGGCCAGCGACCCCAGCGAGGGCATCGGGGCCTGCACGCCCAGGCCGATGAAGGAAAGGAAGCTCTCGGTAAATATGGCCGAGGGGATTTGCAGCGCCACGGAAATGATGATGACGGACATGCAGTTGGGTAGTATGTGCTTGCGGATGATGCGGCCCGGCGTCGCGCCCAGGGCACGGGCGGCCAGCACATATTCGTTGGTCTTAATGGAGAGGATCTGCCCGCGCACCAGTCGGGCCATGCCCACCCAGTACAGCACGCCGAACACCACGAACAGCGAAATCATGTTCGGGCCGATCTTGCTGACGATGCTGCCCTTCAGCGCCTTGCTCAGCACCTGGTTCATCACCACGGAGAGCAGCACCACCATCAGCGTGTCCGGCAGGGAATAGATGATGTCCACGATGCGCATCATCACCATGTCTACCTTGCCGCCGAAGTAACCGGAAATCGAGCCGTACAGCAGGCCGATGACCAGCACGATCAGACTGGCGAACAGGCCCACGGCCAGCGACACCCGTGCCCCGTAGAGCACGCGAATGAAGTAATCGCGGCAAAGCTCGTCGGTGCCGAAGAGGTGGGGGAATATCTTCTGGCCCTCCTCGATGGCCTTCTGCTCGTTCTTGGAATAGGTCATGGGCGCCAGGTTCTTGGCCGTCTTGTCCCGCTTGCCGTTGATGGTGATCATCTGCTCGTAGCTGTAGGGATAGAACATAGGCACGATCACGATGGTCAGCACCAGCGCGATCAGCACAAACAGGCTGATCATCGCCAGTGGGTTCTTGCGCAGCTTACGCATGCCGTCGCGGAAAAACGTGGTGGATTCCCGCATGGTCTCATGCTGGGCCTTTTCCTCGTCAGACGCCTTTTCAAACTTTTTCAAATCGATTTGCAGGCTGAGGAGGCTTTTCTTGGGCAGCTTGTCCGCGTTATTCGTCATGGCTTCTTCCCTCCTCAATCAAACGTAATTCTCGGATCGACGATCTTATACACCAGGTCGCTGAGCAGCGTGGCGATGACCATCAGCACCGCCAGGAAGATCGTGGTCGCCATGATCAGCGGATAATCCTGGTTGTTGATGGAGCGCACGAATTCGGTGCCCAGGCCGCCGATGGTGAACACCGTCTCCACCACCATGGAGCCGGTCAGTATGTAGGCCACCATCGGACCCACATAGGTGATCACCGGGATCAGCGCGTTCCTCAGGGCGTGCTTGAAGATGACCAGGCTGTCCCGCACGCCCTTGGCCCGGGCGGTGCGAATGTAATCCTGGCCCAGCACGTCCAGCATGGAGGACTTGGTGAGACGGGTGATGTAGCTCATCGGGTACAGCATCAGCGAGATCACCGGCAGCACGTAGTTGGGGTTGTTGGCGTCGAAGACGCCCACCCATTTCAGCGTCAGCGCGAACACCAGGAGCAGTATCGTTGCCAGTATGAAGCTGGGCACCGACACGAACAGCGTGGTCAGGAAGATGATCAGCCTGTCCGGCCAACGGTTGCGGCACAGCGCCGCGACGGAGCCGAGAATCAGCCCCAGTACGATGGCGCAACCCGCGGCGATGCCGCCAACCTTGGCGGAGACGGTGAACTTTTCCCCTATAATCTGCGATATTTCACGCCCGGTTTTCAGTGAAATGCCGAAATCTCCGTGCAACAGGTTGTTTATGTAGATGAGGAACTGCTGGGAAACCGGTTTGTCCAGATTGAAGCGGGCTTCCAGCGCGGCCTGAACCGCCGGGTCGGGGGCCTTCTCCTTTGAGAACGGACCGCCCGGTATGGCGTTCATCGCAAAGAACGTGATCGCCGAAATGATGAACACGGTGACCACGGCCAGCAACACGCGCTTGACAGTATACTTGAGCATTGAAAACAACCTTTCTGAGCGCAAATGGCGTCCGGCATCCGCTCCGTTTCGACGGCGCGACGGCCAAACCGAACCCCATTCTTATTTACCATGACTTTTATTATAGCACATACGCTTAGCAAAGTCTACAATGCGCTTTAATTTTTACTCAAAGATTTATTTCATAGGTAAAGAATCGCGCAGCATCGTTGACATCTTTCCATAAACATGCTACAATCGGGGCAACCGATCAGGCGACAGGGAGCATGTCCCGGGGAAGCGCACGGCAAGAGAATGCGCGTCACAGGCTGGAAGCGCGCAGCGCGGCGGCCCGGGGATACCGGCCCTTGATGAGCGGCGTTTCGCGCGCGTTACTGCGCGGATGAGTGGTTTTACAAGCAGGGTGGAACCGCGGATGCAAGGCATTCGTCCCGGCAGAGGGGCGGGTGTTTTTTTATTGTCTACTATATTAAAGGAGTGTATTGGATATGGAACGCGAACAATTCCTGGAGGTTTACCGCCATTCCCTGGCCCACATACTGGCCAAGGCCGTGATGGAGATCTTCGGCCGGGAGAACGTGCAGATCGCCATCGGCCCGCAGATTGCCGACGGCATGTACTACGATTTCCTGCTGCCCCGGGGCATTTCCACCGAGGAATTCCCCGCCATCGAGGCGAAGATGAAGGAGATCATGAAGCGCAAGGAAGCCTGGACCCGCAAGGAGGTCGGCAAGGAAGAGGCGCTTCAGATCTTCAGGGGCCAGAAGTACAAGGAGGAGCTGATCAACGACCTGCCCGAGGGCGAGACCATCACCGTGTATTACACCGGCGACGACTTCGTGGATCTGTGCCGCGGCCCCCACGTCGAAAACTCCGCCGAGCTTCTGAGCGTCGCCTTCAAGATCCGCGCCGTGTCCAGCGCCTACTGGCGGGGCGACGAGAAGCGGGATTCCCTGCAGCGCGTATACGTCTACGCCTTCCCGGACCAGCAGCAGCTGAAGGCGCACCTGGCCATGATCAGGGAGGCCCAGGAGCGCGACCACAAGAAGATCGGCAAGGAGCTCGACCTGTTCATGTTCGACGAGACGGCTCCCGGCATGCCCTACTGGCTGCCCCGCGGCTGGCTGCTCTACCAGACGCTGCTGACCTACTCCCGCAAGCTCCAGGCCAAACACGGCTATACCGAAATTTCCGCCCCGCTGATCAACAAGAAGAAGCTGTGGGTGATCTCCGGGCACTGGGCCCACTATCAGAACAACATGTTCATGGTGCCCGGGCTGGAGGGCTTCATGGCGGCCGACGCCGAAATTCCCGGCGTGCTGGACAACCCGGCGGACGGCCTGGACGAGACGGCCACGGTGAAGCTGGAAAAGGGCGCGCCGGTGTTCAACCGCGATCTGGACGACACCATGGGCGCCAAGCCGATGAACTGCCCCAACGCCATGATGACCTACAAGCGCACGCTGCACTCCTACAAGGAGCTGCCCATCCGCTACAGCGAATACGACGTGCTGCACCGCAAGGAAAAGTCCGGCCAGATGAACGGCCTGTTCCGCGTACAGGAATTCCGCCAGGACGACGACCACACCTTCGTGGCCGAGGACCAGATCGAGGCGGAGATCGCCGACATCATCGCCATCGCCGACGAGATCTACGCCACCTTTGGCGTCACCTACCGGGCCGAGTTCTCCACCCGCCCCGACGACTTCATGGGCGATATCGAGGTCTGGAACCGGGCCGAGGCCGCCCTGAAGAAGATCCTCGACAAGAAGTACGGCGAGGGGAATTACGAGATCAACGAGGGCGACGGCGCGTTCTACGGCCCGAAGATCGATTTGCAGATCAAGGACGCCCTGGGCCGCGAATGGCAGTGCGGCACCATCCAGCTGGACTTCCAGCTGCCCCACAACTTCGGCCTGACCTACACCACCAGGGAGGGCGGCCAGGAGATGCCCGTGGTCATCCACCGGGCGCTGTACGGCTCCCTGGAGCGCTTTATCGGCATCATCATCGAAAACTTCAAGGGCGCGTTCCCCTTCTGGCTCAGCCCCTATCAGGTGGCCGTGGTGCCCATCCGCCCCGAGCACAACGACTACGCCCGCAAGGTGGCCGAGGCGCTGGAGGACGAGGGCATCCGCGTGGAGGCCGACTATGCCGACGTGAACATGAACACCAAGATCAAGCACTTCAAGACCATGAAGGATCCCTACATTGTTGTTGTTGGTGACAGGGAGGCCGCCGAGGGCACCGTCGCCATCACCGTGCGCGGCCAGAAGCAGCAGCTGCACGACGTGCCCCTGGCGACGCTGATCAGGATGTGCAACCGGATGAACGACGAGCACAGTTTGGAATTGATCGGGGAAGTGATTGAATAATTAGAGTTCCGCAGGCTTAGCAGGGCTAAGTCAAGGGAAATCAACACAGAAATGCAGGCAAAGACGCCGAAAGTGCATCTTTCCGAATTTAGAAACAGACTCTAGGAATGAGGACATCGAGCGCCCGGGAAACAGTCCAGTGGACTGTTTCCAGCGAGATGGGGCCGGTAGGCCCTTGGAAATTAGGAATGAGGAATTAGAGTGCGTTATATAACAGAAATCCGAAGGATTTCCACCGCCATTCCCCATTCCCCATTCCCCATTCACCATTCCCCATTCCCCATTCCCCATTCCTCATCCCCCATTCTCCAAAGGAGTGATAGCATGCTCGCCCAAACTCCTCCCATGGGCTGGAACAGCTGGGACTGCTACGGCGGCGCGGTCAACGAGGCGCAGGTGCGCCAGAACGCCGAATACATGGCGGCGCATTTGAAGCCCTTCGGCTGGGAATACGTGGTGGTGGACATCCAGTGGTACAACCCCGCGGCCAGCTCCCACGAATACGACCCCTTCCCCGAGGAATGCCTGGACGCATTCGGGCGCTTTGTGCCCGCCGAAAACCGCTTCCCCAGCGCGGCGGGCGGCGCGGGCTTCAAGCCCCTTGCGGATTACATTCATTCCCTGGGCTTGAAGTTCGGCATCCACATTATGCGGGGCATGCCCCGGGCCGCCGCGCACCGGCGCATGCCCATCGAGGGGAGCGTTTACAGCTGCGACCGGGTGGCCGACCCCAATTCCATCTGCGCATGGAACCCGGACATGTACGGCCTGCGACAGGATCACCCCGGCGCAAAGGACTACTACGACAGCATCTTCCGGCTGTACGCCGGATGGGGCGTGGACTACGTCAAGTGCGACGACATCGCCCGGGAATATCCCCACTGCCGCCGGGAAATCGAGCTGATTTCCCAGGCCTGCCGGGGCTGCGGGCGGGACATCGTGCTGAGCCTGTCGCCAGGTCCTGCGCCGGTAGAGCAAGCCGAGCACTTGAAGCGATACGCCAACCTGTGGCGCATCACCGACGACTTTTGGGACGAGTGGCCGCTGCTCAAGGGCATGTTCGAGCGGGCGGAAAAGTGGTGCGTCCACGCGGGCCCCGGCCACTGGCCGGACGCGGACATGTTGCCCGTGGGCGCGCTGCGCCAGTGCTACGCCGACCATCCCCTGGGCAAGTGGACCAACTTCACCCAGGCCGAGCAGCGGACGATGATGACGCTGTGGTGCATGCTGCGCTCGCCGCTGATGGCGGGGGCGGAGCTCACAAAGAACGACGATTTCACCCTCGCCCTGCTCACAAACCGGGAGGTGCTGGCGATACAGAGGGAGAGCTGGTGCGCCCACCCGCTGTATACCGCCGAAGCCGAATGCGCCTGGATCGCCCCCCGAAGGGACGGCGCGGGCTGCTATGTGGCGGCCTTCAACCTGTCCGACAGGACGCGCCGGGTGTGCGTAGACGAAGGCTGTCTGGAGGGCAATATGCAACGCGCCACCGAGCTTTGGCGCGGCAAGGCCGCCCGCCGGAGCCTGGCGGCCAGGCTCGCCCCCCACGACGCGGCGGTATGGCGGGTGGAATTCATATAGGGCCGGCGCCCTCCCGGGCAAGGCGGCGCAACCTCCGCGCCCGGGACGCGGCGATCGGGTTTCAGCAACGCATTTGGAGCGTGTTTCAAAAATATTGTGTCAGAAAACCATACGCTGTACGAAGAAACACCGCACAATCCTCATGGCGCATTACTGCACCATGCGATTGTGCGGTGTTTTCCTGATCCCACAATATTTACTTTATTTCCATTTCCCTTTCCAGCACCCCCGCAAACGCCTCCAGCCCCACCCGATCCGCTTCGGTAAAGCGGTTTTTTACCGGGCTGTCGATGTCCAGCACGGCTGCGACCTTTCCGTCTCTGTGAATGGGCACGACAATCTCCGAATTGGAGGCGCTGTCGCAGGCGATGTGACCGGCAAAAGCGTGCACGTCCGGCACCAGCAGGGTCGCGTCACGCTGCGCCGCCGTGCCGCAGACGCCCCTGCCCATCGGAATGTGGATGCATGCCACCTTCCCCTGGAAGGGGCCGAGCACCAGCCTGTCGCCCCGCAACAGGTAAAACCCCGCCCAGTTCACGGCCTCCAGCTCGTCGTACAGCAGCGCCGCAGCGTTGGACAGCAGCGGCACATACCACCTTTCCGCCTCTGCGAGGCTTTCGAGCTGGGCGCAAAGCAGGTCATAGTCCATGCCTAATCCTCCGTCTTGGCGATTCCCCGCGCCTTCGCGTCCTCGATCATCGCCTCGGTGTCCCTGCGCATCTCGGCGCGCAGGGCGGTCAGATAGGGGCTGAAGGCGGCGTCCTTCTCCCCGTAGGTCAGGTTCAGGTCGTACTCCAGGGGCAGCCAGGTCTCCACGGCGGATTCGTTGTGGGACTGTATGGCCTCCATGCGGTCGAGGGCCTTGTACAGCCTTGCCTCAGGGGTTTCAAGGGCCTCCATCTCGGCAAACAGCGCACCCAGCCACTCAGGCCAGGGCTCGGGCAGCGCGCCGATCAGCGCGTCCACCTCCCGCCCCTCCACGACGCGGTCCGCATCGGTCTTGACAAACGTGGGAATGTCGCCGGTGACGGCCTCCCCGAGGTCGTGCACCAGGCACATTCGTATCACCCGGTCGATGTCCAGCTCCGGGAACTCGTCGGCCATCAGCATCGCCATCAGCGCCACGCGCCAGCTGTGCTCCGCGACGCTCTCCCGCCGTCCGCCGGTGGTCCAGCAGTGTCGCGGGACGTCCTTGAGGCGCTCCGCCACCCTCAGAAAATCGATCAGCCTTCGCGCGTCCACAGGCAATCCCTCCCATTTCATGTCGCATGTCCAAATGCCCGGTTGGTTATTTGATCGTCCAGCTCGAATAATCGACGGTATCGTTCTCCCGTATGGTGCCGTCGCTGAAAATCACCTTTTTGATGCCGCACCAAACCGTGCCGATCCGGCTGCGATCCGGAATCAGGAAGTAATCGCTGAAAACCGACTGGCCTGGCTTGACGGCCTTCGTGGTGGTGCCGTAGTAGATGCTGTCGCCGTAGATTTTGTCGCCCCATACGTCGGTGGCGTACATGTAAAGCTCGAAGGCCCTGACGGTGCGGCTGCGCGAGCTGTTGGTTACCTTGACCCTGAAGCTCAGTTGATCGTTTTTGGCCTTTCGCCACTCGCCACGGGCCTTGTCCTGAAAGATCAGGGGCACCCAAGGCTCCTGGTAGGCCTTGGCGGAACCCCCGTACAGCCTTTCAAGCATTTCGGAGGAGGCATACGAATACGAGCCCAGGCCATTGGTTTCACAGAATTCCCGCACGGCGGCGGCGGTCCGGGCGCCGAACTGACCGTCGGCGGCGTCATTGAGATAGCCCAGGTCGATCAGCCTGCGCTGCATCCGGCGCACATCCTCGCCCTTGTCGCCCTCGAACAGCGGCGTATAGTACGCCTTTTGCGTGGGCTTGGGCGTCCTGGTGGGCTTGGGGGCTTTGGTTGACTTGGGCTTCTGGGTGGGGGCGGCAGAGAGATCGGGCTCATAGACCGTGCGCTCGCAGGGCAGCTCGTTCAGGTCCAGGCGGACCTTTTCCATGTACACGTCCTCGTAGGTCTTCGCGTCCTGCAGCACCAGCCGCATGGACAGATCGCCGCCGTACACGACGGACTGGACGACCTCGTCTGTCACGTCCTTATCGGGATAAACCAGTATGTTCAATTCGGATGCCTCGCCGCTGTCCGTGCCCGATTTGATGTCATACAGGTTCGTGGCGGGCAGCGGCGTGCCGTCGACCGTCATATTCTCCACCCGCATCGTCAGCTTACTCCCGGTCAGGTTGATGACGCGCACGTAGAGCCGCAGCGACGGTTTGCCGTCGGCGAACAGCCAGCGCTCAGTGCGCAGGGGATACACCTCAAAGCCCTTCCAGCTCACCAGGCTTTCCCCCGTGGGCCCATCCGTCCCGGCGGGCTCGGATTTGGCCGCCGGATCAATCTCGGGCGACTGCGTGGGGACGGGCGTGGGTTCGGGCTTCGGTTCAGGCGCGTCCGCCTTCCCGCTGTCGACGACCAGGGAAAAGATGTCGCCCAGGTCGTTGTGCACATGGATCAGGGTATAGCCCTTCATGGTCAGCACCTCGGAGCCCTTGGTGGCCTTGCCCATCCAATCCATGATTGCCTGTAAATTCGCCGTTCTGTCCGACTGTGCGATCATGTTCGCAAACACATTCTTCAGCGCCACATAGTCTATCCTGTCCACGTTCCTGGCGATGGAAAGCCCCAGCGAATCAGCCGGCTCGGAGGTGCTGGGCTCCCTTTCCCGAAAGTAGCCGCTGAGCTCTACCTGTCCGTCCGCATTGCTGATCCAAAGCGTGTCGCCAGTCATCGAAGTGCTGCTGGATCTGTACTGCGCGACCTTTGTCGCGGCTTCATTTGGAAAGATGAGTTTGAATGACTGCAACAGTTGGCTGTTATACAGTCGCAAAGCCTCTTCCAGTTTGAAAATTCCCGGCAGTTCATCGTCAGCCGATGCGCTCAGCGCCGTCGCCATCAGGAGGGACACCGCCAGCGCAAGGGCAAGCCATCTCTTCTTCATAAACACATCCCCCTGTTTCCGGGTCTTGCAACCCTCTTATAGCGCTATTGTAACACATCGTTTCCATGATGTCCATATTTCGCGTGCTGCCTGTCATCATATATGCGCCTGCTCCAGCGGCAGGCGCACGGTGAAGGTCGCGCCCGCGCCGGGAGCGCTCTCCGCCCGCACGCTGCCGCCGCAGAGATCGACGATGCGCTTGACCAGCGCCAGGCCAAGGCCGTTGCCCTCGGTGGCATGGGCCGTGTCGCCCTGGTAGAACTTTTCGAAGATGCGTCGACGGGTCTCCGCGTCCATGCCCGGGCCCTGATCGCTCACCGTGCACACGGCCATATCGCCCTCCCGAACCAGCCGCACGGCGAGCGTGCCGCCGGGGGGCGAAAACTTGATGGCGTTGTTCAGCAGGTTCAACCAGACGTGGTTCATCATCTCCTCGTTGCCCCGGTAGATGACTTCCTCCAGCTCCACGTCCGGCTCCAGGTCCTTTTCGCCCCACTGCTTTTCCAGCAGAAGCACGCAGCGGCGCAGCTGCTCGTCCAGCCGGTAATCCTCCCGGTCGGTGACGATGGTCTGGTTTTCCAGCTTCGACAGCAGCAGCACGTTGCTCGCCATATTCGCCAGGCGGTCGGACTCGGTGACGATGATGTCCAGGTACTCCCGGCGCTGTTCCTCGGTCAGGTCGTCCCGCTCCAGCTGCTTGGCGAAGCCCCGTATGGACACGATGGGCGTCTTGAACTCGTGGCTGAAATTGTTGATGAAGTCCTTGCGGAACATCTCCAGGCCGCCCAGCTCCCGGGCCATGTCGTTGAAGCTGCTGGCCAGCTCGCCCATGTCGCCGGGCACGTCCTCGGCGTCCACGCGCACGGAAAAATCACCCTGTGACACCGCCTGCATCGCGCGAACCAGGTCGTCCATCGGGCGCAGCTTGCTGCGGCCCATGCCCGCCGCCAGCGTCAGTATGAACACCATCAGCAGCATCGGCATCGCCAGCGTGCGAAACAGCGGGTTCACCAGCAGCCCGAAGAAAACCAAAAAGCCGTAGGCCGCTGCCGCCATCACGCCCGCCGCCACGATCACGCTGAACAGGAAGGTCCAGAGCGTCATGTACAGCGATTCCCGCCGCAGATCCCACCGCCAGTTCCGCCTCGGCGCTTCCTCCGGGCGCGCGGGCAGCGCGGCGCAGTCCCTGCGCTTAAACAGGCGCTTCACGCCTTCTTCACCGCCTTGTAGCCCAGGCCGCGTACAGTGACGATCTCAAAGTCCGGGTTTTCCCGGAAGTGATCCCTCAGCCGGTTGATGTGCACGTCCACGGTGCGCTCGTCGGTATCGGAATCCATGTCCCATATCTCGTCCATCAGCTGCCGCCGGGTGAATATCTTTCCCGGATAGGACAGCAGCTTGAACAGCAGCATGAACTCCTTCTTCGGCAGGGTGCGGGTCCCCCCGGGCGTGGTCACGGAGAGGGCGTCGTAGTCCAGCAGCGTGTCCCCCACGGTCAGCTTGTGCTCGTTGACGATGCGGGAACGGCGCAGCAGCGCCGCGATGCGCAGCACCATCTCCTCCTCGTCCACGGGCTTGACCATGTAGTCGTCGGTGCCGATCAAAAAGCCCTTGTGCTTGTCCGCCGGCTTTTCCTTGGCCGTGACCATCAGTATCGGCAGCTCGCAGCCCGATTCCCGCAGCGTGCGGGTGAACTCGTAGCCGTCCATGCGGGGCATCATGATGTCCAGCACGATCAGATCCACGTGCTTGCGGTCCAGCACGTCCAGGGCTTCCACGCCGTCGCTGGCCAGTATGGGCTGGTAGCCGTGCTGTGTCAGCACCGCCTCCATCAGCTTGCGGGTATTGGCGTTGTCCTCCACCACCAGTATGTGAAACATAGGCCCACCTCGCTTGGATAGTGATTGGGGATTGGGTTGCCAGGTTACTGAGTTGCTGAGCAACCAACCACTGATTGACTAACCCCTATTCTCCCCCATTCCCATGAACTGATTATAAACCCTTGCCAATTTCGGGTCAAGATGGTACAATCAAGGTAATGTCATTACACGACAAGAACACCGGAGGCGACCGATATGGATCAGCAAAACCAAAATCCGACCCCTGAAAAGCACGTGCCCACCGAAGCGGAAATCGCCCGGCTGGAGGCCGAAGCCGCCGCCGCGCTCAGCCGGGGCGAGCCCATCTCCCGGCCTCAGGAATTGCCTGAAACCCCGGCGGCGGAGGCTTCCCGGGCCGACGGGCAGAACGGGCCGCAGGCCCCACGGCCCGACTTCGTGCCCTATGTGGACGACGTGCCCAACCCGCAGCCCGCGCCCTCGAACGACGCAGAAGCCGACATTGACGACGATGACGACGACACCTACATCCCCAGCGAGATGGAGAAGCGCATCGACGCCATGACGCCCGAGCAGTGGAAGCGCTGGCAGATCCTTGGCGGCGTGGGCGTCGGCATCGCCATCGTGCTGTGCCTGTTCGCCTTCGGGCAGGAGCTGGCCACCTACGGCCTGATCGTGGCGGCGCTGCTGGCCATCATAATGCCCCGCTACCTGGAGCGCGCCTGGCGGCGCAAGCTGAACACCGCCCGCATGGCGATGATCGTCACCATGGTGATCGGCCTGGCGGTGATGTTCGTCGTGACCGGCATGCGCAACGGGTTCAGCCTGAGGGGACAGTAAAGGAAACGCCGCACAGCGCTCGCGGCGCATTTCCGCGCGATTCGATCATGCGGTGTTCCCTTACCCCGTTGTAATACTATTCTCAAATTGAAAATAAGCAAAGATTCTTCGACTTCGGCTTCGCCTCCGCTCAGAATGACACCGTTGCGTCAAAAAGCTTGTCATCCTGAGCGCAGCGAAGGATCTTCCAATTTCAATTTGAGAATAGATAAAAGTATCAGGTTCCCGACGCCTCCCACAGCGTCGGGAACCTGTTCGTTTGTTGCAGGCAATCCTCTGCCTGCGTCGCTATCCTCCCGAAGGCGCTCACTTCGCCTTTATACTTTCTGCCTTCGACCAGGCGGAGTAGTAGGTATTTGTGCCCACCGCCCTGTACACGCGGACGCGCACATAGTATGTCTTGCCGGCTTCGAGGGATTTGAGGG
>CACYZW010000114.1:2197-10440 GCA_902778995.1 uncultured Eubacteriales bacterium | reverse complement strand
TACCTTCCACACCGGCGGCGTCGCCACCGGCGAGGACATCACCCAGGGTCTTCCCCGCGTCGAGGAGCTGTTCGAGGCCCGCAAGCCCAAGCGCGAAGCGACGCTGGCGGACATCGGCGGCACGGTGCACATCACCACCGACGCCAAGAAGCGCCGCAAGCTGATCATTCAGTCGAATGAGGGCGACGCGGAGACCAAGGAGTATCCCATCAACTACGGCTCCAAGCTGCGCGTGGAGGACGGCGACACCGTCAATGCCGGCGACGAGCTGATCGAGGGCTCCATCAACCCCCACGACCTGCTGCGCATACTGGGCGTGAAGGCGGTGCAGGACTACCTGGTCAAGGAGGTTCAGTCCGTCTACCGCCGCCAGGGCGTCGAGATCGTGGACAAGCACATCGAGGTCATCGTGCGCCAGATGCTGCGCAAGGTCAAGGTGGAGGAAGCCAACGATACCGACCTGCTGCCCGGCGCGCTGGTGGACATCTTCCGCTTCGACCAGGCCAACCGCAAGACGCGCTGGGCATCACCAAGGCCGCCCTGGCCACCGAATCGTTCCTGTCCGCGGCCTCCTTCCAGGAGACCACCCGCGTGCTGACCGAGGCGGCCATCAAGGGTAAGACCGACCCGCTGCTGGGCCTGAAGGAAAACGTCATCATCGGCAAGCAGATTCCCGCCGGCACCGGCCTGAAGCGGTATTCCAACATCGAGATTCACGAGGCGTATTGAGAGACAAGAACGAACAGTCCCCCTTCCCCGGAACGTTCGGGGTAGGGGGACTGTGTTTTATTATGACTCATTTTATTCTTCGTTATGTAATAATCGTTCAATAAAGCCTATCAACATAATCAAATCCTTCTCATTCAATTGCTGCATACCGTTAATAGCTCTTTGTATCAACTGTGGACTCTCAGTTGATTCATTGAAGAATTGCTGAGGTGATATATTGAAATAATCGCAGATTGCAAGGAACTCTTTCATGGGAGGTAAAGCCTTGCCAGATGAAATGTTGTATATATAACCACGGCTATGGCCAAGATCATAACTCATCTGGTATTCAGATACACCTTTTCTCAAGCGAAGTTGAGTGATTCGCTCACGAATGAAGTTTGCGTCCAAATCCTTCACCTCAATAAATATAATAGAGAAAAACAAATCGCAATAATCATTGAAAATTTGATATATCTATTGACATGTCAAAAAATATATGTTGTCTTGGGCGCAAGAGACTTGTGGATGCAATTCCATGATTGAATTTGTGTTAAATGGTTCGGTGAGGCAGATTATATGGCGATAGTGAAGTGCAACGGAACATGGAAACGGGATAGATCGATTTGCGCAACCGTGCAATACAACTGTAATGAGAACAAATCAACGAAATGCGATAATGATGTGGATGCGGAAATTGGGAAAAAGGCACGTGAAAACTGTATGTATTGCGACTGCTATCCAGATTGTGATTATACTTGCTTGATTAAAGAAAACAATGAGGATCGCGTATTCTACATATATTAAGGGGGAAAGGACAGTGGGACTTTTTGGCGGTGGAAAAAAGAAGAAGATTAAGCAGTTGGAGAACCGAGTTAAGGAGTTAGAGACACTATGCAATACGAAGGATTCCTTTTTTATGGAGTTGATGTCGGATGGACTGCGGAAGGGGAGTTCCTTGGCAGGAAAGCACATGGCTGATCGAAAGAAGTGGTTGAAGGGGAAATAGAACAGATTGAAAAGCATGTCGATATGCAAAGAATCCGAACCGCCATGCGGTTCGGATTCTTTGCATAAAAAAGTGGAGCATAGGGGACTCGAACCCCTGACCTCTACACTGCCAGTGTAGCGCTCTAGCCAACTGAGCTAATGCCCCGCGTTCGACGGCGGGAGATGGGTTATGGTGGAGCATAGGGGACTCGAACCCCTGACCTCTACACTGCCAGTGTAGCGCTCTAGCCAACTGAGCTAATGCCCCGTATCCCGACGACAAACGGTATTATATCACAGGCAGGGACATTTGTAAATACCCTTTTTTATGAATTTTGTGCGACGGCAGAATGTGCCTTGGGATTTAACCCCTTCGATACTTGACAGCGCGTCTCGGGCATGCTATCATCGGTTTACAGTCATATATTGAGCGATGAAGGGAACAAGTAGCCTGCGAAGGCCGGATTCAGAGAGCTCCCGGGCGGTGAGAGGGAGCGAGGGCGCGCGGGCGAATACATCCCGGAGCAGGCGGGTGAAATGACAGTAGGCCGTCCGGGCGCGCCCGAAACAGCGCAAGAGAGGCCGCGCGGCAGAGTGCTGGCGGCGAACGGAAGTGGTACAGCGATTCACAGTCGCCTTCCCTGATGGGGAAGGCGACTGTTTTGAATTATATACGATTGTGAGGCTGACCTGCGGCCAAGGGCTTTGCAAGGCGTTCGACGGTTGGCCGACAATCGTTTCAGGAGGAATTCAAAATGCAATTCAGCGAGGAAAAATTTGCAAGGCACATGCGGCCCATCAACGGCAGCGCCATCCGGGAAATCTTCAAGCTGCTCGCCCGTCCGGGCATGATCTCCTTTGCCGGCGGCAACCCCTCCGACACGGCGCTGGAGCCCAGGGTCGTTGCCCGCCTGGCCGGTGAGGTGCTGGAGAAGTACGGCACGAAGCTGCTGCAATACGGCGCGACGGACGGCTTTGGCCCCTTCCGGGAGAGCGCGGCGGAATTCCTGCGGCATTCCAGGGTCAACTGCACCGCCGACGACATACTGCCCACCCAGGGCGGCACCCAGGCCTTCGACGTGCTGCTGAAGGCGCTGATCGACCCCGGCGACGTGGTGCTGTGCGAGAGCCCCACCTTCCTGGGCGCGATACAGGCCATGCGGGAATACAACGCGAAGCTGGTCGAAATGCCCACCGACGACGAGGGCGTGATCGTCGAGGCGGCAGAGGCACTGATCAAGCAGCACCACCCAAAGCTGATGTACGTGATCCCCACCTTCCAGAACCCCACCGGCATCACCCTGTCGCTGGAGCGCCGCAGGGCGCTGGCGGCGCTGGCGGCGAAGTACGGCGTGGTCATCGCCGAGGACGATCCCTACCGCGACCTGCGCTATGCGGGCGAGGCGCTGCCGACCATTCAATCCTTCGACGAAGAGGGCTGGGTGGTGTACATGTCCAGCTTTTCCAAGTACATCGCCCCCGGCCTGCGACTGGGCGCGGCGGCGGTGACGAATCCCCTGCTGCGGCGCAAGATGGTCATCGGCAAGCAGTCCGCCGACACCCATTCCCCGCTGCTCAACCAGGCCATCGTGGACGCCTACCTGCGGGCGGGGCTGATGCCCGACCACCTGGCGCGCATCTGCGGCGACTACAAAAAGCAGCTGGACGCCATGCTCAAGGGCTTCGACGCCTTCCCGGCGGGTACGCGGCACACCGTGCCCCAGGGCGGCCTGTTCGTGTGGGCGGAGCTGCCCGAGGGCATGGACGCCATGAGGGCCTTCGAGGCCGCCGTGGCGCAGGGCGTGGCCTTCGTGCCCGGCACCCACTTCTATCCCGAGGGCGGCTATATGAACACCCTGCGGCTGAACTTCTCGATGTGCGATATACCGACCATCGAAAAGGGGATGGCGAAGCTGGGAGAGGTCATAAAGGGGCTGTAATGGGTAATCGGTAAATGTGAGCTGGAAATCCATTATTGCATTAGAAGGAGGTTGACATCATGGCCAATTCTTTGCTGTCTTACCTCTACCCGCGCATTAAAGGGTCTCAAGAAGATGTGGCAACGCTTACATTGTGCCATATTATATCACAGTCAAAGGCATTGAGAAGCCGTTTTACGCGGCTTCTTGCAGACCGGCTTCATCTGATCATTCCAATACCGCTGAACTATGGTACTCAGATGATGGGTGCCGAAAAGGAACGCCCTGACATTGTAGGCATTGACCTCGATGGAAACGAGACCATCATATGCGAAGCAAAGTTCTTTGCTTCACTAACAGCCAATCAACCCAACGGGTATCTGAAGCGCCTGTTTGGAGGTTCAAACTGCGGTTTGATCTTCATTTGTCCTCAATCCAGAATGGTTGGATTATGGAATCGGATATTATCGCTTGCAGATATACATTCTCCACAGCCTGTCAGCGATATGTGTGTGGACGTGTCAGGTGTACGAATGGGCATAATATGCTGGAATGAGATTCTGGATACCTTGCTGCAGACAGCCGAGGAAAGAGACCCTGGAATGATAGGTGATATTCAGCAATTGATTGGATTCTGCCACGAGATTGAGTCTTGCGAGTTCATTCCTTTTAAAGAAGAGGACTTGGGGGCGAATATAGCCATACGGATGGATGGCTTCTATATGGTTGTCGATCGCATCACAGATTTGTTGCTAAAGCAGGATGTATATACTGCCTCAAAAAAGGGATTACATGCGACTCCTCAATACAATGGGTATACCCAATATATACGAGTGGATGATTTTGCCCTCGGGATATTCTTTGATCGCTTCCTGTGGAAAAAACAAACATCAATAATCACACCATTCTGGTTAAATTTAAAAAACAAGGATTGGAAAGAAGACGAGGCTATCAGAAACTATATCCGCTCCCTGCCAAGCACAGCAACAGAGAGGAACGCCAAGGGTGCTGTGTTTATCGCTCTTGAAACCCCAACAGGTTGTACACTCGATGAGACGGCACAGTATATGTCCGATCAGATCATGGGACATGTCACGGCAGCAAAAGCAATTTGTTTGGAACGGCAAAGCAAACACGACTGACATATATAATAACATTAACTGATTATTCTTAGAAAGGAACGATAGATTATGAACGCACTGGATCTCTTAAAGGAACGCGGCTTTGTCAAGCAGATCACCTTTGAGGACGAGCTGTACAAGGCCTTTGACGAAGGCATGGTGTCCTTTTACGTGGGCTTCGATCCCACTGCGGACAGCCTGCACATCGGCCACTATATCCCGATCATGGCCATGGCGCATCTGCAAAAGGCTGGCCACAAGCCCTTCGCGCTGATGGGCGGCGGCACCGGCATGATCGGCGACCCCTCGGGCAAGAGCGATCTCAGGAAGGTGCTGACGGTGGAGGACATCGACAACAATGTGGCCCACATCAAAAAGCAGATGGAATCCTTCCTGGATTTCGACCCCGCCAAGCCCAACTGCGCCCAGATCGTCAATAACGCCGACTGGTTGCGCAACCTGAACTACATCGACTTCCTGCGGGACGTGGGCGCGCTGTTTTCCGTGAACCGCATGCTCACCGCCGAGTGCTACAAGCAGCGCCTGGAGCGGGGACTGACGTTCCTGGAGTTCAACTACATGCTGATGCAGAGCTACGACTTCCTGGAGCTGAACCACCGCTACGGCGTGACGCTGCAATGCGGTGGCGACGACCAGTGGTCGAACATGCTCTCCGGCGCGGATCTGATTCGCCGCAAGGACGGCAAGCCGGCCTTCGCCCTCACCTTCCAGCTGCTGCTGACCCACGACGGGCGCAAAATGGGCAAGACCGAAAAGGGCGCGCTGTGGCTCGACCCCGACAAATGCAGCCCCTACGACTTCTACCAGTACTGGCGCAACGTGGACGACCAGGACGTGGAGCGGTGCCTGGGACTTTTGACCTTCCTGCCCATGGACGAGGTGCGCCGCCTGGGGGCGCTGAAGGACAGCGCCATCAACGAGGCCAAGCGTGTGCTGGCCTACGAGGTCACCAAGAACGTGCACGGCGAGGAGGCGGCCCAAAAGGCCCAGCAGGCCGCCGAGGCCCTGTTCGGCGGCGCGGCCATGGGCGGCTCCGTGCCAACCACCGAGATCGACCCGGCGGAGCTGGAGGGCGAAAACCGGCTGCTGGCCTGGGTGTCGAAGCTCGGCCTGTGCAAGAGCAACAAGGAGGCGCGCCAGACCATGGCCGCCGGCGGCCTGACCGTGAACGACGAGAAAATCACAGATGTGGAATACCGCATCACCCCCGAGATGCTCGCGGGCGACGGCCTGCTCATCCGAAAGGGCAAGAAGAGCTATCACCGGCTGAAAGCTAGGGGATAGGGCTTTCCATAATGATCAATGAGAATCGACAGGCGCGGGCCCCGATGGGGCCCCGCGCCTGTCGATTGTTATTGCATGCGGCCTGTGAATCGCGTGGCATAACAAAAACATTTCCAATAAACAGTTTATAATTGTAATATTTCCTTCTTGATTATACACCGATAATGGTATATTATAATATATGGTTATGTTTGCGCATTCTCTCTACAGGAGAAAGACTATGGAAAGATACCGCATAGCGTTTTTTACCGCGGATTGGAACTATGATCTGGTTGAGAGCACGCTGCACGGGCTGCGGCAGTTTGTCGACGACCATAAAGAGGTCAGCCTGTGCATATTCGACTGCTTTGGCAAGGACATCAACAACGCCAAAGATCAAAGCGAATATGCCATATTTGACCTGGTGGATCTGGATCAGTTCGACGGCCTTCTCATACAGAGCAACCAGATCGTGCTCAAACCGGTGCGCGACGCAATCGCCAAACGCGTTGCCCAGTCCGGCATTCCCGCCGTGAGTATCGACTGCCCGCTGCCGGGCTGCACCCTTCTGGGCGTGGACAACCGCAAGGCCCAGCATGACATTGCCTGGCATGTCCTCCACGATCACGGCGCGCGCCGCGTGGTTTACCTGACCGGCATCATGGACAATGGCAGCCCCGAGGCCCAGGAGCGCCTCGATGGCTTTCAGGATGCCTGTCGGGAGGTGGGGCTGGATCCGGCGGACGTTGAAATCGTTCAGTGCACCTGGCGCACCAGTGACGGCCTGCGCCTGGCGGACCGCTGGTGCGCGGAGGGTATCCCCCTGCCCGATGCCTTTGTGTGCGCAAACGACGAAATGGCCCTGGGCCTGATCGAGGGCCTTCGCAAGCACGGCCGCAAGGTGCCGGACGACGTGATGGTGACGGGCTTCGACAACATCACCAGCGCCGAGCTGTCAAAGCCCCGGCTTTCCACGGTGAGCCGCGATTACTACAGCATGAACTATCGCGCCATGGAATGCCTGCTCGACAAGATCAAGGGCATTGAAAAGCGCGAAGTCATTCCCTTTGAATACGGCGTCATCCACTCCGAAACCTGCGGCTGCTACGAGGAACCCCGCCCGGATCTGTTCCGGGACAGGTACTTCCAGCAGACGCGCCTTCTGAAGGGCTTCTTCAACCAGCAGGAGCGGATGGCTGAGGAGATGTTCGACGCCTCCGACCTGATGGAGCTGATGGACATCGTCGAGCGCAACCAGGCCATATTCGGCTGTGACAGCATCTATCTGTGCATCAACGACTATTACTACGACAACTACGACAAAAAGCTGTGGCGCAACGATTCCGAGCGCTTCGGCAAGAATATGATACTGGCCGCCTGCGGCAGCCGGGACGCGCGCCCGGACGAGGATCACATCTATGCCCGTTTTCCGACCCGCTATCTGCTGCCCGGCAGGATCATGGAAGACCAGCGCTTCCTGATGTTCTACCCGTTGCACTACAACACCTATTCCATCGGCTATCTGGTGATGAACGGCATCAGCCAGGCAGCCAAGCTGAACCTGCACGAGAGCATATTCAGCTTTTTGGAGATCGCCATTGAAAACGTGCGCAAGAAGGGCCTGCTGCGCCAACTGAACGACGTGCTGGACAACCTGTATGTCCACGACGCCCTCACCGGGCTCTACAACCGCTTTGGCTATGAGCGCTTCGCCCAGCAGACCTACGAGTCGTTCCTGGAGGAGGAAGGCGGCGCGCAGATACTTTTCGTGGACATGGACGACATGAAGGGCATCAACGACCGCTACGGCCACGAGATCGGCGACGCGGCCATCCGCGCCACCGCCCAGATGATCAAGAAGGCCTGCGGGGCCGGGGATTTCATGATGCGCTATGGCGGGGACGAATTCCTGGTCATCGCGCCCTTGCGGGAAGTCGGCCTGTCCGAAGTCCTGGACAGGACGGTGGAGGCCGAAGATCTGCCCTGCCCGCTCAGCCTGACCGTGGGCCGGATAGAGTCCGATATTGCCCAGCGCCAGACCCTGGACCAGTGCGTTCAGGCGGCGGACGCGAAGATGTATGAGATCAAGAAGCGGAAAAAGGCGGGCAAATCCTGATTTATCGTTACTGCTCAGCCTCCGGCTTCGCAGTAACTGTCGAAGGGGGACAGGTCCCCCTTCGAACAGGCGCGGCGCTTCAATCCGCAGGATTGAACCGTCCGC
>CACYZW010000114.1:0-2162 GCA_902778995.1 uncultured Eubacteriales bacterium | reverse complement strand
TTCTTCTGGAAAATGGGATTTTCCGCCATAAAAATGCCTGCGGGGTCGGCGTACACGCCGCCGCCCCCGATTGGAAAGGGGAACCCTGAGCAGTAACGATTTATCAGGATTTCAAACCGCTGACAAAGGCCGCAAACGCAGAAAATCCTTCCGAAAGGAGAAGAGCGGAAGGATTTTCTGCTTGCTGTGTTGGCGTCGCCTGCAAAATGCGGTCATTTACGACGGTTAAATCCCTTTTTTGCAGGCTCGCCGCCTTGCCTTGCAGCCTTTTTCAGCGGCATGCAGGATGTTGACTTTGTCAACATCCTGAAATCCTGATTTATCAGGATTTGCAGTTATTGAGCGATTAACCGCTAAACCTCTCCCTCTCCGATTCCCAGATACCTTCGTATTTCGGCCACATACCGTTCGGCGAGGGGGCTGAGTATGGCGTTGGCGCGCACCACGTAGCCCACATCCATGATGCTGTTGGGGTTGTTGCTGTCGGCCTCGTAGGGCACGGCGATGAAATCGGAGCCGTTCAGCTCCTCACAGATGATGCCCGAGCAAAGTGTGTAGCCGTTCAGCCCTGTCATCAGGTTCAGGTTGGTGGCCCTGTCGGTCACCTTGATGCTCCGGGGATATTCGTTGGTGCTGAGGATTTCCTCGGAGAAATAGAATGAGCTCTCGTCGCCCTGCTCGAAGGACAGGCAGGGGTAGGGGGCCAGGTCGTCAAAGGAAATGGACGCGCGCCCCGCCAGCGGGTGGCCCTTCCACAGGTAGACGTAGGCGTTGCAGTTGATCAGGTGGTGAAAGGTCAGCCCGTTGGTGCGAAACAGCTTCTGCATGGCCTTGCGGTTAAAATCGCTGAGGTAGAGTATGCCGACCTCGCTGCGCAGGCTGGCCACGTCGCCGATGACGCCGAGGGTCTTGGTTTCGCGGATGGCAAATTCGTACTTGGCCACGTCGTAGGCCTTCACCATCTCCACAAAGGCCTTCACCGCGAAGGAATAATGCTGGCAGGACACGCCGAAGCGCTGCTTGCGCTCGCCAGCCTTGCCGTATTTTTCCAGCAGGTTCAGGTATTGGCCGTAGACCTGGCGGGCGTAGGGCAGGAAGGAGACGCCCTCCGCCGTCAGCGTCACGCCCCGGGCCGTCCGGTTGAACAGCACGATGCCCAGCTCCTTTTCCAGTTCCTTGATGGCGCTGGTCAGCGAGGGTTGGGACACGTACAGCTTTTCCGCCGCACGGTTGATGGAGCCGATTTCGGATATGGTGATGATATAGTTCAGCTGCTGTAGCGTCATGGCAGCCCCTCCCGCTTATCACGTATAAGTATAATCTATAACACCATTATACGCCCGTGCAGGGCACTTTTTGTTATCATTTTGAAAAGAACCGCGATGTGCCATTCTTTATTTATACTAAACTCAATTAAAAATGTATACAGATGTGGAGTGGATTTTTCGTTCTGGCAACGCAGAGCGGAGGGAGGCGATGCAGCGCATCGTTGACCGCAGCGATGCTAAGCCAGAGCGGAAAAGGCGCCCACAGATGTGTGTATTTTTAGTTGAGATTAGTATTATCCATGTACTTCCTCCGCGTCGCCTCTCCCCCGCGCAGATGACGCTCGCTGCGGTTGCGCTCCAGCACGGCCGCCACCTGCCGGGACAGCGCGGGATTGAGCGCGGGCAGGCGCTGGCGCAGGTCCTTGTGCACGGTGGTCTTGCCCGTGCCGAATTGGGTCGCGCAGGCCCGCACGGTCGCCCCGGTCTTCAATACATACGCCGCCTCTGCCAGCACCCGCCGGCGAATCTCGTCCTTCACCTGTCCGACCCCCAAACCGTTTTCTCGGTTCAGGGTATGCTTTCCGGGAGCAGGGCATGCGGGACTCGGACGGACGGTTACCATTCACCCAACAAGCTAACTTGGCAGGGAGGTATCGGAGGGGAGCAGCCCCTCCGATGTTCAATCGGCCTTTACGCACCGCCGCCCCGCTTTGCGGGTCGGCGGCAGCGCCTCGCGGAATCTTCGATTCCCAGCGAGGGCTGGTCACGCCTGCCAAAGGCGGGCGTGACTGCCATCGGCGACATGTGCGGCGGGGCCGCAGTCATTTTTGCGACGGGAAGCAATCTCGTGCGCGAGAAACGCGCGCGATTCCACAGATGTCGACCAGAGCAAAA
>CACYZW010000113.1 GCA_902778995.1 uncultured Eubacteriales bacterium | reverse complement strand
CAGAGGGGACACTTCCAGTCGTCGGGGAGCGTGTTCCAGGGTGGGTTCTGAGCTTCGTCATAGACGTAGCCACAGATCGAGCATACGTATCTCACGGGGGATACGCCTCCTTTCACAGGTCGGTCGTGTCAGCGCTTTGCGCCGCCCTGCGGCAAGCGGGACAGATATAATTGACCTGCAGGTCGTAGGACAGCAGTTTTTCGTCGGTCTGGGATTGGAGCAGCTCTGTCAGGTCTTTAAAGCATATATCGGTCAGCTTGCCGCAGACCCGGCAAACCAGATGATCGTGCCGGGTCATTTTGTCGTATCGATCCGGATATCCCTCCACACAAACCTTGCGCACGCGGTCTTCGTCGTGCAGCTGGGCAAGGTTGTTGTAAACCGTCGCCAGCGCCATCTTGTGCCCGTTTTTCCGCAGTGTCGTATGGATCTGCTCGGCGGTCAGGTGCTCTGACGAATGGGAAATGATATCCAGAATAAGTTGAGCGTTCTTTGTCACGGGGTTCATCCTTTGGAATTATTCTAATTCCATTATGGCGGCAATTTGTACTGTAAGTCAATCATAACCTTGCGCGCTTGGAGTATTGGGATTACATTGTTTAGCAAAGACATGACGAAAAGCCTGTCGCAGTCATTCGATCCTCCCCGATGTATTTCCCGGCAGCGAAGCTGTTGGCGATCTAGTACAGATGCTGGAAGATCATGCTTCCGAACAGCGGCAGGCACAAATGCCAGAAGACGGAGGCTGGCCTTCCTTCGGTCAGGTCGCGATTCACATGGATTCCCGCTTTCCTGTAATGCCCCTTGCTTGATGGAGCCTGCAGTATTATTGCACGTGCAAGTACCACTGAAGTCACCGTAACTGTGAAATTGGATGTGAAAAACGGAATAAATGTGTTGAAACTATAGTTAGGATATGCTATAATAAAACTGACAACAGAATACACGGGTATTCACAGGTGCCGGATCGCCTGCGCACGGGTAAAAAGCAGGCGATTGGGAGAATAGGGAACGGAGTGCAAGTCTCCGACAGGACCGCTGCTGTGAGGCCGAACCGAAGCCATAAACCATTGATCGAAAGATCGAGAAGGGGCCAAGGCGATGAAGCCGAGTCAGAAGACCTGCCTGTGAAGATACATGTTTGGTTCTTCGGACTAAAGAATAATATGTCCCTTTTGCACGGCGAAGCAGCAATCGGCGGTGTTTTTATTGCACTACAGGACATGTTGGACGAAGCTCCGGATGTCCTGTATTTCTGTTTTTGGATAAACTGGATTCCGATGTGAGGAAAAACAATCAAATGAATCGATACATCATCGGGCGCGTGCTGTTCGTCATACCGATCATGCTGATCCTCTCGTTCTTTACCTTCGCGCTGACCTACCTTTCGCCCTCCGACCCGATCACGTTGAAATACGAACGGATGGGCGCGGTGCCGGACAAGGCGCTGGTGGAGGCGGAGAAGGAGGCCGCGGGGCTGAATGAGCCGTTTTTGGTTCAATACTGGAACTGGTTGAAAAATGTGCTGCTGGGCGACTTGGGCAAATCCTACTTCTACAGCACCTCCGTGTGGTCGGAAATGTCCAAGCGCATCCCCAATACGCTGGTGCTCACCGGGGCGACATTGCTGCTGACGGTGCTCATCGCCACGCCGCTGGGCATACTCTCTGCGGTGAAGCAGGGCACCTGGGTGGACGGCCTGATTCGGTTTGTCTCCTTCTTCGGTGTTTCCATGCCCTCCTTCTGGGTGGGCACACTGCTGATGTATGCATTCGGCGTGAAGCTGAAGCTGCTGCCGATCCTGGGCAGCGGGGATTTCCGGCACCTGATACTGCCCGCAGTCACGCTGGCCTTCTGGATGGTGTCGCTGTATGTGCGTCGGGTGCGGGGAAGCATGCTGGAGGAGATGAACAAGGACTACCTGACCGGCGCACTGGCCCAAGGCATGAGTCGCCGGCGGGTGATCCTGAAGCAGATCCTGCCTAATTCGCTGCTGTCGGTGATCACCATGTTCGCCATGTCTATTGGCAGTCTGCTGGGCGGTGCGACCATCGTGGAGACCATCTTTGAATGGAAGGGCGTTGGCAAGATGGCTGTCGAGGCCATATCCGTGCGGGATTATCCTATCATACAGGGCTACGTGCTGTGGATGGCCATCATCTATGTCACTGTGAATCTGGTGGTTGACCTGTCCTATCATTACCTCGATCCGAGGATCAGACTGGGGGGCCGCCGATGAACGCCTATGTAAAAAAGGCTCTGCACAGTCCGTCGTTCATGGTGCTGCTGTGCCTGGCCATTATATTGATACTGATTCCCATATTCGCGCCGCAGCTGGCGCCCCATGACCCGCTGGAGACCAACTACGCAGCGTCGATGGTGGAGCATTCCGCCGAATACCCGATGGGCACCGACCAGATTGGAAGGTGTATCCTCTCCCGACTGATCTGGGGCGGACGGACCTCGCTGCTGATCGTGTTCTGGGTGGTGGCCATCGTGGCTGTGGTGGGCATCCTGCTGGGGGTGCTGGCCGGCTTCATGGGCGGATGGGTGGATATGCTCATCACCCGGGTCAACGACATCGTGGTGGCCATCCCCTCCACCGTATTCGTCATAGCGCTGGTCAGCGTGCTGGGCCCAAGCCTGCACAACACCGTGCTGGCCATGTCGCTGGTAGGCTGGACGGAATACTGCCGGGTTTCCCGGGCGCTGGTGCTTTCCGTGCGGGAGAACAACTATGTGGACATGGCCCGCATGGGTGGCCTTTCAGAGGCGCAGGTCATTCGCCGGGTGATTCTGCCCAACGTATTTCCGTATCTGTTGGTGAACATCACCCAGGATATCGGCGCGAACCTGCTGACCCTCAGCGGCCTGTCACTGCTGGGGCTGTCCTCCCAGCCGCCCACGCCGGAGTGGGGCTTCATGCTGTCGGAGGGCCGCAAGTTCATCACCGCCGCGCCTTGGCTGATCATCTGGCCGGGCAGCGTGATCGTGCTGCACGTCGTCATCTTTAATCTCCTGGGCGACAGCCTTAGAGATATACTGGACCCCCGCTACGAAAAGCAAAAAAGGAAATGGAGGAAGATGAAGCAATGGCAAGCAAACGCATGATTACCCGAATCCTGGCACTGGCACTGTGCCTGTCCCTGGCCCTGATGGGCGGCGCCCTCGCCGAGGGCAAGCACCTGAACGGCGCTTTGTACTGGTTCGGCTCCAGCCTCGACCCCGCCACCGAGTGGGACGGCTGGACCACCTGCCGCGCCGGCATCACCGAGACCCTGGTCACCGTGAATGAGAAATATGAGATCGTGCCCCTGTTGGCGGACAGCTGGGAGCAGAAGGACGACACCACCTGGGTGCTGCATGTGCGCGACGGCGTGACCTTCCACAACGGAAAGCCCGTGGACGGCGAGGCTGTGAAGAAGAGCTTCGAGCGCGCCATGGAGCTGCAGGAGCGCGCTGTGTCCGCCGCGAAGATCGCGTCCATCGAGGCCGACGGCCAGAACGTGACCATCACCACTACCGAGCCCTTCGGCGCGTTCCTGGCCAACATCTCCGAGCCGATGTATTCCATCGTAGACGTGGACGCCGGCACAGACTTCGCCAGCGCGCCCGTGGCCACCGGCCCCTTCATGGTCACCGGCTTCGAGGTGAACACCCGGATCGACCTGGCCAAATACGACGGCTACTGGGGCGGGGCTTCTGACATCGACACCATGACCATACTGATGATCGACGACGACAGCACCCGCGGCATGGCCCTGCAGGGCGGCCAGGTGGACATCGTCCAGCGCATCGCCTGGACGGACATTCCGACCTTTGAAGCCGACAGCAATATGCAGGTGTTCGACACCCAGGGCGCGCGCACCCGCATACTTTCCTTCAACTACGAAAACCCCTTCCTGGCCGACGTGAACGTTCGCAAAGCCATCGCCGCCGGCATCAACTACGAGGCGCTGGTGGGCGTACTGGGCAGCGGCGTCAGCGTGGCTGGCGCGCCCTATCCGGCCTCCTCGCCCTACGGCTATGAGACGCTGAACCGCCAGAGCTACGATGCCGAAGCGGCTAAGCAGTACCTTGTTGACGCGGGCTTCGCGGACGCGGACGGCAACGGCTATGTGGAGAAGGACGGCCAGGAGCTCATGCTGACCATCACCTATTCCAATGGCTCCTTCACCACCATGCTGGAGGCGGTCCAGGATATGCTCAAGCAGGTGGGAATCCACATCGAACTGCAGATTGTGGACAGCACCAGCGAGCTGGGTGAGAGCGGCAGCTTCGACATGCTGTGCGGCAATACCCAGGTGCTCTCCACTGGCGACCCCCAGTGGTACCTGGATTCCTTCTTCAAGACCGGCTCCTCCAACAATGTGACCCACTATTCCAACGCCGCGCTGGACGAGGTCATCGCCAAGCTGGCCCAGACCTTCGATATCGCCGGCCGCGAAGCGCTGACCATCGAGGCCGAGAAGCTCATGCTGGACGATTGCGCCGCGATCTGGCTGGTGGGCGAGAACAACTTCGTGGTCGCAAACAGCAGGGTGAGCAGCATCACCCCCTATCCCATCGACTACTACTTCGTGGACAATCACCTGACCATCGACTGAGAACAACAATAAACCCCGTGGGCGGCTTTACGGCCGCTCCCGGGGAACAGCGGGGGAACGCATTGGAGATTCTGTCGATTGACAATTATTCCGTCTCCTACGACGGGATCAAAAACGCCGTGGACGCCGTGACGCTTTCCGTCGCCCAGGGGGAGATACTCTCCATCGTGGGGGAGAGCGGCAGCGGCAAGTCCACGCTGCTGCACGGTGTTCTGGGACTGTTGCCCCGGGGCGCTTCCACCCGAGGCGGCATGAAGCTGTTCGGCAACGAGATTGCGCGGATGGATGACAAGGCGCGGCGGGTGCTCTGCGGCAGCCGGGTATCCATGATCTTTCAGGATACCGGGCGGTACATGAATCCCATCGCGCGGATTGGCGCACAGTACGACGAGTATTTGCGCATCCACGGCATGAAGGATGTGGGGCAGCGCCGGGATTTGCAGCGCCGGATGCTGCTGAAGCTGCACCTGACCGACCCGGAGCGGGTGCTGAGATCCTATCCCTTCGAGCTCTCCGGCGGCATGCGCCAGCGGGTGGGCATTGCCATGGCGATGTCGCTGAACCCCCAACTGCTGCTGGCGGACGAGCCCACCAGTGCCCTGGACGTGACCGTGCAGGCCCAGGTGATCCGCCAGATGATGGAGCTGCGTGAGAGCACCGGCACCGCTATCGTACTGGTGACCCACAACATCGGCGTCGCGGCCTACCTGTCCGACCGCATCGGCGTGATGCAGCATGGAAAACTGGTGGAGCTGGGCCGGCCCCGGGATGTGATCGAGCATCCCTGCCACGAATACACCCGCGGCCTGCTGGACGCGGTGGTGGAAATCGACGATGAAAGGCTGATCGCAAGTCATGGCTGAGGTGCTGTTGGAGTTGAAGGGTCTGACCAAGGTCTTCCCCGTGGGCAGGCACGAAAGCCTCCGGGCGGTGCGAAACGTCAATCTGGCGCTGAATCGGGGCGAGTGCCTGGGCATCGTGGGGGAAAGCGGCTGTGGGAAGAGCACCGTCGCCCGCATGGTGGCCCAACTGACTGAGGTCACCGACGGCCACATTCTGTTTGAGGGCAGGGACGTGACCCGCCTGTCCCGATCCCGGCGGCGCGAGCTTTGGCGGAACGTTCAGATGGTGTTTCAGGACCCCTATTCGGTGTTCAGCCCGCGGATGACGGTGGGGGACTTTCTCACCGAGGGACTCGTGCACTTTGGCATGGCAAGCCGTCCCCAGGCGCAGGGCATGCTGCCCGGGCTGCTGGGCAGGGTGGAGCTGCCGGCAGAGCTGGCCGGGCGCCTGCCGCACCAGCTCTCGGGCGGCCAACAGCAGCGGGTGGTTATCGCCCGGGCGTTATCCATACAACCGAAGCTGCTGATCCTGGACGAGGCTACCAGCGCCCTGGACGTGTCCGTGCAGCGGCAGATACTGAAGCTGCTGATGCGCCTGAGGGCGGAAATGAACCTGACCATGCTGTTTATCGGCCACGACCTGGCCGTGGTGCGCAGCGTCACAGATCGCATTGCGGTGATGTATGCCGGACAGTTGGTGGAGGAGATGCCCAGCGCTGCGCTGAGAAGCGATGCCTCTCACCCCTATACCCGCCGCCTGCTGGAATCCGTGTTTTCCACGGCGGACCGGGGGCGCAAACAGATCGGCATTGAGGATTTGTCGCTGATCGAAAAGGGACGCATGCTGGAGGGATGTCCCTATCAGCCCCGGTGCCCCGAGGCCATGCCGCGCTGCGCCGATGCCTGTCCCGCCCTGGCTGATATGGATCCGGGACACAGGATCGCCTGCTATGCCAGGAAGCCCGGGAATATGCTGGAACGATAAAAAAAAACTGAGACACCCTTTCATCGTTCCAGACTGTGCGGCATTGCGAAGGGTGCCGCGTCACCTCGGCTAAGGAACCTTCACGAAATTACTTACACAGCTTGATTGTCTGACTCCGTCACTGCTGCGTTGTTGTTGGTCGACGTGCCCCGGCAAGCTTCCGTCTTCAGCCTTGTACTGATGAAATCATTCAGTCTGTTGTGACATAGAGAGAAGAACTCCATATAATGTGATCACGTTACTGGTTTTCCTCCGTGAAGGGGCTATGCTGTGATTGCGCCTCACTGACGGCGAGGAGGGTGGAGGAGAGACTGTCCAGCTTTCTCTCCAGATCATCATATTCATCAAAAAGTCCTTTCAACCTCACCACGCGAGGCTTTTCAAGGTATGTGCTTTCTACACGACTTGTTCCGCAGCATGGAGGCTGTCACAAATCAAGGGAAAAAGCAGCAAAGGGGAAAGTCTTGATGGGAGCATCGTAGCAGGTTATTGTCACCATTGATAAACAGCCAGTCGGTTGTTTATTTTCTTGCCAATGATAGCGAACAGTTTGCCACGGATCGTGTACTTTCGCATTTCTTCATTGTAGCTGTGCTCCGAGAGCAGCTTCATGCGTGGTTCCAGTTCCAGATAGTCCCTGCCGGATTTCGTACCCCAGCCGAACGTGGCGTTCGTGTGTTTCACCGCATCATGATGACTGCCGTGCTTCTCAAGGAAGGGATAACCCCCGTCATACTTCCCCCTGTCGGAGCAATCTGGCAGGGTTTTTCGTTGTGTGATAAATGCGGTTTGTATACAGATTGTTCATAACCTTTTTCAGCTTCATTTAAGGGATCAGTGTGATAATACAATCGTTCCAAGGGGACAGCCCCAAACAACAACAGCCGACGAAAACGGCGCAAGAAAAAAGGAGTTGAACAATCATGAAGAATTACATTATTGGTATCGTGTTAGCACTGGCTCTGGTCATGGGTGTTGTGGCGTTCGCTGAAACAGCGGAGCCTGCGACCGACTCCATGCCCTCAGTAAGCGAAGAAGCCCCCAATGAGGGAGCGGCTTCCGAGGCTCCCTCTACTGAAGCGGAGAAGGCCGACAACAATGCAGCGCTCCAGGAGGCTTTGGGAGCCTATCGAAGCGCACAAGAATCCAAGTACGTTGATGATCTGACTGAAGAACTGAACGGCTATGTGAAAGCCGGCACGATGACGCAGGAGCAGGTCGACCTGATCTTGAACAGCGTGAAAGAGCGTCTGGCGGCCAAGAATGGCGAATGCCCGAACTGCGGCTATCAGTTCCAGAACGACGCTCCCAGGATGGGCGGCCAGAGGGGTCAGCGTG
>CACYZW010000112.1 GCA_902778995.1 uncultured Eubacteriales bacterium | reverse complement strand
GCCCATGGCCTGGCCGCCCTTCATCTCCAGCAGGTTCACCAGCGTCTTGTTGATCTTGCCCGCCAGCACCATCTGAACGATGTCCACGGTCTCCCGGTCCGTCACCCGCAGGCCGTCCACGAACACGGCCTCCTTGCCCAGGGCCTTCATGGTCTGGCTGATCTCCGGGCCGCCGCCGTGCACCAGCACCACCTTCACGCCGATCAGCCACAGCAGCACCACGTCCTCCATGACCTGCTGCTTCAGCTGCTCGTTCACCATGGCGTTGCCGCCGTACTTCACGACCACGACCTTGCCGGTGTAGCGCCGGATGTAGGGCAGCGCCTGCACCAGTACCTCGGCGCGCTCGGCATTGGAAAAATCTGCAATCATAGCTGTTCCTCTTTTACGATCTGTAATCACCGTTGATCTTCACATAGTCATACGTCAAATCGCAGCCCCAGGCCGTGGCCTCCTCGTCGCCCATGGCCATATCGCAGCGGAAGCGAACCGCCCTTTCGGAGAGGATTTCCAGGGCCTTGTCCTCGTCGAAGGCCTGTACGCAGCCGTCCCTGTAGAAGCAGAGGGTTTCCCGCTCGCCCACCAGGTACAGCTCGATCACGGCGGGGTCGAAGTCCACGCCCGCGTAGCCCAGGGCGCAGAGCACCCGGCCACAGTTGGCGTCCTTGCCGAACACCATGGCCTTTACGAGGCTGGAACCGACCACGGAGCGGGCCAGCATGCGGGCGTGTTCTTTCGTATCGGCGTTGACCACCCGCATCTCCATCAGGTGGGTCGCGCCCTCGCCGTCCCCGGCCATCATTATGGCAAGCGCGCGGCAGACGGTGAACAGCGCCTCGCGGAAGGTGCGGTATTCGTCGCTCCCGGCGGCGACGGGCCGGTTGCCCGCCATGCCGTTTGCCAATACCAGCAGCGTGTCGTTGGTGCTGGTGTCGCCGTCCACCGAGATCATGTTGAAGGTGTCGGACACCACGTCGCTCAGGGCCTGCTGCAGCAACGCCTGGTCGATGGCGCAGTCGGTGGTGATGTAGCCCAGCATGGTGCACATGTTGGGGTGGATCATGCCCGAGCCCTTGCTCATGCCGCCCAGGCGAACCACGACCGCACCCTGGCCGTCGGCGGCGGGCAGCTCGAAGGTCACGGCGCATTCCTTGTTGACGGTGTCTGTGGTCATGATGGCCCGACTGGCGGCGGTGCCCGCCTCCAGGCTGTCCGACAGCGCAGGAACCATCGCCGCCACGCCCCCGGTGATCCGGTCGATGGGCAGATTGGGACCGATGACGCCGGTGGAGCCCAGCAGCACGTATTCGGCGGGAACGCCCAGCGCCTTCGCGGCGAACGCGGCGGTCTGTTCGCACATCGCCATGCCCGCGGCGCCCGTGGCGGCATTGGCGATGCCGGCGTTGACCACCACGGCCTGGGCGGTCTTGACGTCCTGAACGATCCGCCGGTCCCAGACGACCGGCGCGGCCTTGACCACGTTGGCGGTAAACGTGCCCGCCACGGCGCAGGGCGCGTCGCTGTAGAGCATGGCCATGTCGGTGCGCCCCTGATACTTGATGCCCGCCGCGCAGCAGGCCGCCCTGAAGCCCCTGGCCGCCGTTACGCCGCCCTTGATAATCTCAATTTTCATTGTCCTCTCCTATAAACCGCGTGATGTTCTTTTCGTTTAACAGGAACTCATAATAATTCACGTCGCTCTTCTTCCAGCCGATCTGACGCCAGAAGGCGTTGCCCACGTCGTTGTTGGCGAAGGCGATCAGCGACACCTTGTTGATGCCCATCTCCCGGAGCCGGTTCATGCAGTAGCCCACCATGCGGGTGCCGATGCCCCGCCGGCGGTATTCCCGCGCCACGCAGACGTGATAAAGCGCGCCCTGTCTGCCGTCCGACCCGCAGAGTATGGAGCCCACGATGCGCCCGTCCGCCCTTGCCACCACGCTGGTGGTGGGGTTGCGGCGAATGAAGCGCACCACGTCCTCCCGGGAGTCGTCCAGCGCCCGGATGCCGAAGCCGCGTATGGTCATCCACAGCGCCCGAACCGCGTCGTAGTCCTCCTCGCGCATGGGCAGGATATGCGCCTCATCCATGAGAACCGATCACCAATCCCTTCGTCTCATCAACGCCCAGCAGCAGGTTCATGTTCTGTATCGCCGCGCCGGATGCGCCCTTGCCCAGGTTGTCGAAGCGGGCGGTCACGAGGACGCGCTCCCCGTTGCCCGCAACGCTGATTTCCATATCGTCCCGGCCCGAAAGCGCCCCGGCGGACAGGAAGCCGTTCTCACCGGCGCCCTCGGCGCAATACACGACGGGGCCGGCGTAGGCCTTGCGGTAGACCGCCCGCACGTCGTCGATGCCGCCGTTCAGCTGATCGGCAAACAGGGGCACGGAAACCTCCATGCCGCTGTAGAAGTCGCCCACGATGGGCATGAACGCCGGGGCGTGGGCCAGGCCGCAGACGGCGGCCATCTCCTTCAGATGCTTGTGCTGCTGGCCCAGCCCATACTGGCGCGGCGCGTCCAGCAGGGGGCTGCGGTCGCCGGCCTCGTATTCCGCGATCATCTTCTTGCCGCCGCCGGAATAGCCCGTCAGCGACGTGCAGCACAGCAATGCGTCCCCGCTCAAAAGCCCTGCGTGGACCAGCGGGGCGACGAGCGCGATGAACCCGCTGGCGTGGCAGCCGGGGTTGGCGATGCGCTTCGACGCGGCGATGCGCGCGCGCTGGCCCGGCAGCTCCGCAAAGCCGTAGACCCACCCCTCGGCGGTGCGATGGGCGGTGGAGGTATCGATGACGGCGGTGTTCGGATTTTCTATCAAACCCGCCGCCTCGGTCGCGGCGGCGTCGGGCAGGCACAAAAATGCGATGTCCGCCCCGTTCAGCGCGTCCCTTCGGGCCGAGGGCTCCTTGCGCAGGGCCTCGGGCAAAATGACCAGCTCCAGCTCACTGCGCTCGGCCAGCCGCTCCCGTATCCGCAGGCCCGTGGTGCCCGCGCTGCCGTCGATGAATATCCGCTTCATGTGCCGCCTCCAAAATTGTCCAATGTTATTATAAATATACAGTGATTATACGGCTGAACGACCTTTTCTGCAAGTTAAATGTGGATTATTATTCGTTGAAAATGTATATTAATGCATCTGAATGAGTGTTTATACAGCCCATGAACCAGCGCCGGGCCGCTGCGCGAACGCATATGCCCATCGACAAATAATAAGATTTGATTAAAACCTGTGCGCCATGTGCCTTTTGAGCCATTTTAATGGCATTTTATGATAAAATTTATAAAGAACAAACGGTAACTCCCCGGCAGGTCCCCCGCCAACTGCCATTCGCCCGCAGGGTGAATGGCAATGCCCGGGCGCGTCTGAAAAACATATCCGGCTTGCGGTTGTTCAGGCGCGGAATATATGGTAAAATTAGAGTGTGTTTCTAAATGGAAGGAGATGCAGTCGCAGCTTTAGTGGACCCTAAGGCAAGAAAAAGCAACACAGAAATGCAGTCAAAGGCGCCGAAAATGCACTTCAGGCATTTTAGAAACACACTCTAAACTACACGAATATACTCATGTCAGCGCAAGTGCAAAAAAGACGACGGATGCCCTGAAAACAGTCGATCAACGGGCAAGAGGAGGAGGTTCAATACCATGTCCAATTTTATCACGGCTCTGATCAAGATGCGGAGGGACGCCAGGAAGGCCGGCCCGGACACCAGCGGCAGGTTCAAGGAGATACTCGGCATCCTGAACAAGTACAATTACGACAACGGCATCACCCCCGATATCGTGGCGAATATACTACAGGACCTGGGGCCCACCTTCGTCAAGATCGGGCAGATCGCCTCCCAGCAGGGCGATTACATTCCCAAGGACTACGTCGAAGCGCTCATGAAGCTGCGCTCGAAGGTGCAGCCCATGGACTTTGACACCGTCCGCTCCCAGATCGAGAAGTATCTGGGAAAGCCGGTGGACGCGCTCTTCGCCACCTTCAGCGAAAAGCCCCTGGGCTCCGCGTCCGTCGGGCAGGTTCACAAGGCGACGCTGTTCGACGGCACGGTGGTGGCCGTCAAGGTTCGCCGCCCCGGCGTCGTGGACACGGTCGCGCGGGACTTTGCCCTCATCGAGAAGATACTGGATCAGTTCGTCAAGGGTGATCTGGGCGGCTTCGACATCAAGGGCTTTATCCTCGAGCTGGAAAAGACCTCGAAGACGGAGCTCGACTTCACCAACGAGGCGAACAATCTGGTCCGCTTCTGGGAGAACAACACCGGGCGCGAGCGGGTCGTGGTGCCCAAATGCTACAGCGAGCTTACCTGCGAGGCCGTGCTCACCGAGGACTTCGTCATGGGCAACGAGGTCAGCGACATCGACTTCATCAATACCCTGAGCAATGAGGAGCGCGAGCGCATCGCGGCGCTGATCGCGGACAACTTCTCCACGCAGGTGCTCACGGACGGCTTCTATCACGCCGACCCCCATTCCGGCAACGTGTTCATCATGGCCCCGGTTCCCCTTCCGCCCAGTGCCGCGGACGAGGCCGCCGGAGAAGCCAAGGACGGCGAGCAGAAATTGCAGCTTCCGGAGCATCCCATCGAGTGGATCGACTTCGGCATGATGGGTACGCTGACCCCAAAGCAGCGCCAGCTCCTCATCGACATCGTGACGAACGTGGTAATGCACGACGCCTACGGCCTCAAAAACGCGGTGCTCCAGGTGGCGCAGCCCAAGGGCGAAATCAACCACGGCGCGATGCTCGAGATGTGCGAGGGCATGTGCGGCCAGTACACCGGGGCGGATTTCGGCGACTTTTACCTGGGCGACCTGCTGGGCGCCATACTGGGCGGCCTGCAGGACGAGAGCTTCAAGATCGATCCCTTCCTCACCAACCTCGCCCGCGGCATTACCGCCATAGAGGGCACCATCAAGACGCTCAGCCCCAATGTGAACATACTGAACTACTTCACCAGCAAGGTGAACACCGGGTTGAACCTAAACCTCGACAAGGAGCATCTCAAGGAGATGAACCCGGAGATCGCCATGAAGCTGTTGCAGCTGGCCAACGGCATCATCAACTCCTCGGTCAAGACCGCCGAGACGCTGGACATGCTGGAAAAGGGCCAGCTCAAGGTGCGCACGGACATGGCCTTTGAGGAAAAGGCGCTGAATACGATCAACCGCATCGCGGGATACGCCATCCGGGCGATCATGTTGGTCGCGCTCATCATCGGTTCCGGCCTGATGTGCACGACCATGCCGCTGAGCAGCGAAAAGGTGGCCGGGGCGGTGGCCTTCCGGGCGTTCGGCATCACCGGGTTCGTGATCTGCGCGTTCTTCGCCTACCGCCTGTACGGCGACATCAAGAAGGGAAAATAGGCAAAGCCCAACGACGATAAAGGAGGAGAGCAATGGCGACCGTAGATGAATTGATCAAGCAGTATGAAACGGACCCGGAGCTTCAAAGGGAAGTGGACGCGATTCTCGAGGACGGCAAAATCACAATCGGTGAATTCAAGGCCTTTGCCAAAAATCACGATCTTGAAATTTCCCTGCTGGAGCTGCCCAACATCATCAAAAAAGCGAAAAAGCTGGGCATGCTCAAGTAGAACGGCTTCCGGCGATTATTCGGCCAAGGCTGCCGTTCAGGGTTCAACAGCACCGAATTTTATGAATTGGGACACCCCTCCGGATTTGCCTGAAATCGCAAGCGATTTCAGGCAAATCTGTCAAAGAAGTGGCAGGGCGACAGCCCCGAAGGGTTTGCGGCTTCCCCGCCAACGGCCATTCGCCCGCAGGGAAAACAGTAACCCGTCCAATACCGCCTTACCAAAGATTAAACCTTCACCGATTGACAGCCGCGCTTTTTTGTGGTAGCATACTCCCATAACCGAATATTGCGATTAAAGGATAGAGGCGCAGTTGTCATCAGTAGGGCCGGTGGAAGGCATCGCAAAGCCGTTGCCGGTTTCAAAAGGGGCCGCTGCCGAAGACGGGGAGGGCGGTCTCCGTCTGGGCGAACGGACAACATCCGTTCGACTGCCGCGATTGCGGAGCGCTATGGATTAATCGAAGCACTGCCTTGCGCATTGGCGCGGGGCGGGCGATGTCGATTGGAACACAGCGAATGCAACGGGCATTGGCTGTTTTTTATAGGGATACTGAATTGCAATATGCGGAACAATGTCACAAAGGAGCATCGTTATGAGCAAGCAGACCATCTTTCGCGGCGCCGCCACGGCGCTGATCACTCCCCTGACCCCCTCGGGCGTGGATTACCCGGCCCTGGGCCGATTGATCGACTGGCAGATCGAGCAGGGCATCGACGCGCTGGTGATCGCCGGAACCACCGGCGAGGGCGCGACGCTGACCTACGACGAGCATCAGGAGGTCATCCGCTACTCCGTGGAGCGGGCGGCGGGGCGCGTGCCCATCATCGCGGGCAGCGGCTCCAACGACACCAACCGGGCCATCACGCTGTCCCGCTTCTCCTGTGAAGCCGGGGCCGACGCGCTGCTGGTGGTCACCCCCTATTACAACAAGGCCACCCAGAAGGGCCTGATCACCATGTACACCGCCATCGCCGACGCGGTGGACAGGCCCATCATACTCTACAATGTGCCCTCCCGCACCGGCGTGAACATCGATCCCACCACCTACCTGGCCCTGGCCGACCATCCCAACATCGTGGGCATCAAGGAGGCCAACGGCAACATCTCCAAGATCGTGGAGACGGCCCGGCTGGTGGGCGACAAGCTGGACATCTATTCCGGCAACGACGACCAGGTGGTGCCGATACTGTCCATGGGCGGCAGCGGCGTGATCTCGGTGCTGTCGAACGTGATGCCCGCCCAGACCCACGAGATGTGCGCCCGCTTCTTTGACGGCGACCTGGCCGGCGCGGCCAGGCTGCAGATGTATTACCTGCCCCTGATCAACGCCCTGTTCAGCGAGGTCAACCCGATTCCCGTCAAGGCGGCCATGGCGGCCATGGGCTGGTGCGAAAACTACCTGCGCCTGCCCCTGACCACGATGGAGGAGGCGCATTGGACGAAGCTGAAGGCCATCATGCAAGGCCACGGGCTGATTTGACCCGGGATTCTCAATTTTTCAGCCATCAATTCCCGAACAAAGAGATACAAATGCTACGGAGGCGCTTATGAACATCATCATCAACGGCGCGAAGGGACGCATGGGGCGGATCGTGGACGCGTGCGCGACCGAGCACGGCCACGCCGTCGTCGCCCGGGTGGATTTCGGCTACGGGGCCGGAGAGGGCCTGCGAACGCTGGCGGAATACCAGGGCCCGGCGGACGTGGTGGTCGATTTCTCCAACCACGCGGCCACGGCCCAGGTCATGGAATACTGCGTGAAGCGCGGCCTGCCGGTGGTGGTCGCCACCACAGGACAGACCGAAGCGGAGCAGGCGCTCATCGACGCGGCGGCAAGGGCCGTGCCCGTGTTCCAGTCGGCGAACATGTCCCTGGGCGTGGCGCTGCTGGCCGATCTGGCGAAGAAGGCCGCGGCGGTGTTCCCCAAGGCGGACATCGAAATCGTTGAAAAGCACCACAACCAAAAGCTGGACGTGCCCAGCGGCACGGCGCTGCTGCTGGCCCGCCGCATTAAGGAGGCGCGGCCCCAGGCTCAATTCCTGATTGGCCGGCATGAAAACGGCAAGCGCACGGCGGACGAGATCGGCATCCATTCGCTGCGCCTGGGCAACGAGGTGGGCACCCACGAGATCATCATTGCCTCGGGCAGCGAGACCGTTACCCTGAAGCATGAGGCGGAAAACCGGTCGCTGTTCGCCCAGGGCGCGCTGACCGCCGCCGAATTCATCGCGGGAAAGGCGCCGGGCATGTACGACATGAGAAGCATCATAGAGTGAGGTGAACCGGGATGAACGCGCAGGAACTGATCAACTACATCGCCACATCCCCGAAAAAGACGCCGGTGAAGCTGTACATCAAGGAAAAGAAGCCCATCGACTACGGCGACGCCAGGGTGTTCGGCGCGGGCGACAGGATCGTGTTCGGCGACTGGGCGCAGCTTGGGCCCATCATCGAGCAGAACCGGGACAGCATCGAGGACATCGTCATCGAAAACGATCGCCGCAACAGCGGCGTGCCGCTGCTGGACATGAAGGCCGTGCCCGCCCGCATCGAGCCGGGCGCGCTGATCCGCGAGCAGGTGAGCATCGGCAAAAACGCCGTCATCATGATGGGCGCGGTGATCAACATCGGCGCGGTCATCGGCGAGGGCACCATGATCGACATGGGCGCGGTGCTGGGCGGCCGGGCCACGGTGGGCAAAAACTGCCACGTGGGCGCGGGCGCGGTGTTGGCCGGGGTGATCGAGCCCGCCTCCGCCACGCCGGTGATCGTGGAGGACAACGTGCTGATCGGCGCAAACGCCGTGGTGATCGAGGGCGTCCACATCGGCAGGGGCGCGGTGGTCGCCGCCGGGGCCATCGTCATCGAGGACGTGCCCGAAAACGCCGTGGTTGCCGGCTGCCCCGCGAAGGTCATCAAGCAGGTGGACGCCGGAACCAGCCAGAAGACGGCGCTGGAAATGGCGCTGAGAAACCTGTAATAAAGCGCCTGGCGTGAAGCGGTCAGGGGCGAGGGCGGAGCGTTATCAGTTAGGCGTTAAGGAAATACTGCACGATTCGATTATGCGGTATTTCCTTAAGCGTTGATGAGACACCGCACAATGCCCATGGCGTTATGTAACGACCCGATTGTGCGGTGTTTTCATAAGAAAACACCGCACATTACCCGTAACGCATCGACGGCTGAATTTCAGCCATCCACCGCCTGCAAAACCCTTGATTGCCAATCCGACGCTTCACCGAAAAATTGGAGTTATCGATGTTTGACTATTTATCCGAGGCCGAACGCATCGCGCCGGAGCTCGCGGCGCTGCGCCGCGCCTTTCACATGGACCCGGAGCTGGGAAACCGCGAATACCACACCGCGGCGCGGATCGAAGCGGCGCTGAACGGATGGGGCATATCCACCCGCCGACTGCTGGACACGGCGGTCATAGGCGTATTGAAAGGGGCGCTGCCTGGGCCGTCCGTCGCCCTTCGGGCGGACATGGACGCGCTGCCGTTGACGGAGACCACCGGCGCGGAATTCGCCTCCCGGAACCCGGGTGTGATGCACGCCTGCGGCCACGACGTGCACATGACGGCGGCGCTGGGCGCGGCGCGGCTGCTGGCAGAGCGTCGCGACGTGCTGCCGGGCAGCGTGGCGTTCCTGTTCCAGCCCGACGAGGAGGGTCGGGGCGGGGCGCAGCGTATGATCGACGCCGGGGCGCTGGAGGGCGTGGACGCGGTGTTCGGCGCGCACGTGTCCCCCGATCTGCCCGCAGGCCACGTGGGCGTGCGCTACGGCAAGTTCTACGCGGCGTCGAACCCGTTCAGGGTCGTCGTTCGCGGCGTCAGCGCCCACGGCGCCGAGCGGGAAAAGGGCGTGGACGCCCTGGGCGCGGCGGCGGCGCTGGTATGCCGGTTGATCGACCTGCCCAAAAGCCTGCCGGACGGACCGGGGGTGCTGACGGTGGGCACATTTAACGCCGGAACAGCGGAAAACGTGCTGGCGGACAGGGCCGAATTCGGGGGCATCATCCGCACCCTCGGCCCCGAGGCGCGCAGCGAGATGAAGCGCCTGTTCCGCCGGACGGCGGACGAGGTCGCTTCGCAATGGGGCGCGACGGCGGAGGTTGCGCTGACAGAGAGCTATCCCGGCGTGGTGAACGACGACGCCATGACCGCCCTGGCCGAGCGCGCCGCCCGGAAGCTGCTGGGCGACGACAGGGTGCACCGGATCGAGCGGCCCACCATGACCACCGAGGATTTTGGCCTTTTTCTGCAGGAACGGCCCGGCAGCTTCTACCACATCGGCGCGGGGTGTCCCCTGCCGCTGCACAACACGTCCTTCCTGCCCGATGCCCGCGCCGCCGTGACCGCCGCCGCCGTACACGCCGCGGTGATCGAGGTATTTCTGACGGGCGAAGCGGGCGCGTGAATATTGACTATTACAAAAAAAGTGTGTGAATGGCGAAAAGCTACAGCGGCTTCTTATCGGCCATGCCCGCCCGCCTCGGATACTTATCCGGGGTGGGCGCGATTTTTGCGATCCAGGCGGCGCGATGGTTCCAGTCTCGCCCCGGAATGGCCAGCGGCTGTATGCGCTCGATTTCGCCGCCCAGCAGCGCGAGGGCGTTTTCCGCACCGGCCAGCTCCGCCTCCAGGCCGGGGCCCTTCAGCGCGAGCATGCGCCCGCCCACCCGTGTCAGGGGCAGCATGAACTCGCACAGCGCGTTCATCGGCGCGACGGCCCGGGCGGTGGTCAAATCGAAGCGCTCCCGCAGCGCGCCCTGCCTGGCGGCGTCCTCGGCCCGCAGGTGCAGCGCCTCGGCGTTCAGGCCCAGGCGCGCGATCACCGCCCGCAGGAATTCCACCCGCCTGGACAGGGCGTCGATCAGCGTAAAGCGGGTATCCGGCAGCATGATCGCCAGCGGTATGCCCGGAAAGCCCGCGCCGGAGCCCACGTCTGCGGCAGTCAGGGCTTCGGGGAAGCCCCCGGCCAGCGGCGCGATGCAGTCCAGATAATTGCGATCCACCGCCTCCCGGGGATCTTCCGGCACACGGGTCAGGTTCATGCGGGCGTTGGCCGCGACCAGCATATCGTGATAAGCCTCAAATTGTTCGGCCTGCCGCTCAGTCATGGGTATCCCCATCGCGGCAGCGCCGTTTTTTATCAGGGATTTCAGCATCGTATTACCATATATCGCAGTGCGCTATCCCCAGAATACCGACAGCGCCGGTATGACCTGCTTCTTTCGGGACAGTATGCCCGGCAGGAAGGCGCGGTTGTGCTTCGGACGCACGTTGAAGGCCTGGGCGATCACGTCCGGCGCGCCCAGGAACAGCAGCTGGCTGCCCTCCTGGAGCATGTCGGTGATCAGGAACAGCATCATGTCGTACTTGCGCTCGTCCATGCGCTTCTGCATGGCGGCCAGGAAGTCCTTCTGCCGCTTCAGCACCCGTTCGGAATCCAGCGTCACCACCTGGCCCACGCCAAGGGTGTGGCCGGAGATCATGAACTCCTTGTAGTCCTGGAACAGTATGTCGTCGGCGGACTTGTCGTCGGCGGACTTGTCGTCGCTGGTGGAGGCGGAGAAGATCATCTGGCCCAGGTCGTCCAGCGATTCGTGGGCGATGGAGGCCATGCGCTCGGCCATGTGCCGGTCGCGGGGGGTACAGGTTGGGGATTTGAACATCAGCGTGTCGGAGATGATGGCGCAGGTGATCAGCCCCGCCATGCGGGCGGTGGGCATCAGGCCCCGCTCCATGAACATGCCCGCGACGATGGTGGCGGTGCTGCCCACGGGCTCGTTGCGCATGTAGATGGGGTTGCCGGTCTGCACGTCGGCCAGGCGGTGGTGGTCGATGATCTCCAGAATCTCGGCCTGGTCCAGCCCGGGCACGGACTGGGAGACCTCGTTGTGATCCACCAGCACCACCCGCTTGCGCCGGGGCTTGAGCAGGTGGATGCGGCTGAGCATGCCCACCACGCGGTTGTCGTCGTCCACCACGGGGAAGGCCCGGTGCTTGTTGTCCTGGGCCATCTGGCGCACGTCGTCCACGTAGTCGGTAAGACGCACCGCACAGAGGTTCGTG
>CACYZW010000111.1 GCA_902778995.1 uncultured Eubacteriales bacterium | reverse complement strand
CGCGCCGACAACGACGCGTCCCGCGCCCGCCGCGAGGACCGCGCCAGCCGCACGGCCCGCGCCTGCAGCGCGTCCTGCGCCGCCGCAGCGCTCGGGCGGCCCGGCGCCCCGTTCCGGCGATCAGCCCGGAAGGGGCAATCCAGGCGGACGTCCCGGCGGAGGGGCAGGCCGGAGAGGATGACCCCCTGACGAGCAGGAAGCTGTTGCGCTAATGCAACAGCTTCCTGTTTATATAACTGTATCTGTTTCGCTTATACCGGAGTGTGTTTCTGAATGCGGGGAGTGCTGCTTCGGATGGATTTGACTGCTGTCCGGAAAAGACGCCCGCAATAATGCATGGATTGTATGGGATTCAGTATTATCTTTGAATCCCTCAGGAAAACGCGAAGGATCGTCTATTTCGCCCAATTCCCGTTTCGGAATATGGCCACGGTTTTGCCGTCGCGGGTTTTCGCGTCGATGTTCAAGTCCGCCGTACCGATCATAAAGTCCACATGAAGCATCGAATCGTTGAGCCCCAGGGCGCGGCATTCCTCCAGCGTCCGGTTCTCAAAGTCCCGTATGGTGTCGGCATATCCCATGCCCAGCGCCAGGTGGCAGGCGGCGTTTTCATCGAACAGCGTGTTGAAGAACAGTATGCCGCTTTTCCGGATGGGGGAATCGTAGGGCACCAGCGCGCACTCACCCAGATAGGCGCTGCCCTCGTCCATGGTGATGATATGGGTCAGGGCTTCGTTGTTCACGTCTGCATGCCATTCCACGGCCTTGCCCTCGTGGAAGCGTATCCAGAACCGGTCGATCAGCTGGCCCTCCCAGCTGAGGGGCATGGAAGCGTGTACGATGCCTTCGGCCACGCCCCGCATCGGCGATATGAAGCATTCCTCGGTGGGAAGGTTCGGGTTGAAACGCACGCCCTGAAGGCTGGTATCGCAGCCGCCCTTGAATTCGCCCTCAGGAATCATGCCCACGGTGAAATCGGTGCCGTTTGCGGCGGTATAATGCAGGCTTTCGATGCCCAGTCCGTTCAGCCACGCGCAGTGCTCCGACAGATTCCGGTTGTGCGCCTCCCAGGCGGCAACGGGGTCGTCGTCCACGCGGCAGGTGGAAAGTATGGCTTCCCAGAGCTTTTCCACCGCCTGATGGCGGGAGAGCTTCGGGAACAGCTTCTTCGCCCAGGCTGCGCCGGGTACGGCGGCGATGCACCACTGATATTTGTTTTCCATCTGATCCCGATAGCCCTTGATCAGCGGGAACTTCCGCTGCCTTGCGGTTGCCATCTTCTTCTGGTTGATGCCTTTCAGGCCGTCCGGGTCGTCGGAATCCAGATAGATGCGGCAGGGCAGCGCATCCACGTAATGCTTCAAGCGGGCTTCCTGCCAGTCGGGAAGCTGGGACAGGGTTTTGAGGGACTGGTGGCGCACGTGCAGCTTTTCCAGCGGCTGGTATTCCCAGTCCACCACGACCCGGCTCGCGCCCTGACGGTAGCAGGCGTCCACCACCATGGCGACGAATTCCGGCTGATCCAGTCCGGCGTCGATGAACACCTCCTGTCCCTTTTGCACGTTCGCGCCGACGGCGGCGATCAGGTGGGCGTATTTTTTGAGGATTGTCTTGTTCATGTCGGATTCTCCTTATTGGAAGTCGTTATCGGATGGTGACAGGCGCACAGGCGCCCCGGTTCGAGCGCCCGAAGGGCGGGCGCCTCCCGGCGGCATCGCTCGTCGGCGTAGGGACAGCGGGGATGGAACCGGCAGCCGTCGGGGGGATTGACAGGGCTGGATACCTCGCCGGTGAGCAGCGCCCGATTCTCGTCCCGCCGGGTGGGGTCGGGCACGGGCACCGAATCCAGCAGGAAGCGCGTGTAGGGATGCTTCGGCGCGGCGTAGAGCGCCTGGGTGGGGGCCAGCTCGCAGAACTTGCCCAAAAACATCACGATGACCCGGTCTGACAGATACCGCACCACGTTCAGATCGTGGGAGATGAACAGGTAGGTGAGGGCGCGCTGCCGTTGAAGGTCGGACAACAGGTTGAGTATCTGCGCCTGTATGGATACGTCCAGGGCGCTGACCGGCTCGTCGCAGATGATCAGCTCAGGGTTCAGGGCCAGCGCCCGGGCGATGCCGATGCGCTGGCGCTGGCCGCCGGAAAACTGGTGGGGATAGCGGCTGTAGAACTCAGGGCGCAGTCCCACCTGGTTCATCAGGTCGCGGACCATTTCCGCGCGCTCCGCTCTGTTCCTGCCCACGCGCTGGGTCTTCAACGGCTCCATGATGATGCTGCCCACGGTCATTCGCGGATCCAGCGAGGCGTAGGGATCCTGAAAGATCATCTGCATGCCGTGGCGCAGTGCCCGCAGGGATTCGCCCCGCAACGCGGAAAGATCCTGCCCCTTGAAGAACACCTTGCCGGCGGTGGCCGGCAACAGGCGCAGCAGCAGCCTGCCCAGCGTGGACTTGCCACAGCCGGATTCGCCCACCAGTCCCAGCGTCTCGCCGCCTTCGATGGCGAAGGATACGTCCGAGACCGCGTGAACGACGCCGCCCTTCACGGGAAATTCCTTGACAAGGCCTTCGGCGCGTAAAAGCTCGCTCATGGATTGTCACCTTCGTGCTGCGGCACGTCGTCGAGGGGGAATAAGCACCGGCACAGGTGGCCGTCGCCCAGGTCCGCGAGGGCTGGCTTTTCCTGGCGGCAACTCTCCTTTGCGAATTCGCAGCGGGGGGAGAAGCGGCAGCCTGCGGGCATCGACCACAGATTTGGCACGGAGCCCGGGATGTTATACAAACGCTGGCCCTTCATAGCCATGCGGGGCAGCGCGGCCATCAATCCGCGGGTGTAGGGATGGGCGCAGCCCCGAAACAGCGTGAACACGTCCGCCCGTTCCACCACCTCGCCCGCGTACATCACACAGACGCTGTCGCACAACTCTGCCACGACGCCCAGGTTGTGGGTGATCAGCAGTATGGACGTGCCGCTCTCCCGCTGCAAATCCCGCATCAGGCGCAGTATCTGGGCTTCGATGGACACGTCCAGCGCGGTGGTGGGCTCGTCCGCGATCAGCAGGTCCGGCTGCATCACCATGGCCATGCCGATCAGCACCCGCTGGCGCAGCCCGCCGGAGAGTTCGTGGGGATAGCTGTCGTAGCGCCGCTTCGCTTCGGGGATGCCCACCTTTTCGAGCATTTCGATGGCCCTGGCCCTTGCGGTCGCCTTGTCCACGCCGCCGTGCAGCATTATGGACTCGCTGACCTGCCGCCCGATGGTCATGATCGGGTTCAGGCTGGTCATGGGCTCCTGGAAGATCATCGATATTCGATTGCCGCGGATCCTGCGCAGCTCGTGATCCTTTAGCTTTAATAAATCCTGGCCGCCGAACATCGCGCTGCCGGCGTCCACCCGTCCGTTCTCAGGCAGCAGACCCAGCGTGGAAAGGGCCGTGACGCTCTTGCCGCAGCCCGATTCGCCCACCAGCCCCACGATGGCGCCCCGGGGGATGTCGATGTCCACGCCGTTGACCGCGACGGCCCGATCCTTTCTGCCGTCCGTGGCGAAGGAGGTGACGAGGCCCCGGATTTCAAGGATGCTGTTCATTCAAAACTCCCGTCGGCAAGAATTTCCCTCGCCCGCTTCAAAATTGGAAGCTCCCGGCTGGCGATGAGCCTGCCCAGCGGGCTGTTCGAGCATCTTTCATACTCGGCCACCGCTTCGCCGTAGGGCAATCTGAGCGTGGACAGGTGGTATTTCTCAATTTCGTCCGGCGTCAAATGCTTTTCTCCAAAGGCGCGTATCCGGCACAGATAGTAGTTGTTGATATTGTGCCTGTGGATCAGGTTGTAGTAATCGCTCACGACCCCGATTTTGCACAGTATGTCCACCTCTGCGCCCAGTTCCTCCCGAAGCTCGCGCCGGATGGCTTCGCGGTGGTCTTCGCCGGGCTCGACGCCGCCTCCCGACGTTTCGATCAGCGTCGCCGCGCCGAAATCGTCGTCGCGGCAAGCGCGGACAAAGTAGAAAAAACCGGCGTCGTCCACGGCAATCGCGCGGACGATCTCGCGGTCGTGGTCTGTATAGGTCATAGGCCACTGCGTATCCTGCAGCTCTATTTTCAATTCGGGCCGGTTATCCATGCGGGCGACTTCCCTCCCTGTCCGTCAGCGGTGGGTCGTGATTCGATGCTTCAAGCCCTGGCGTCAATCCGGGGAATAAGCAGACACAGACGGCTGAAGCTCAGCCGTCAAAGCGCCGCAGCATTGCGCGGTCTTTTCATGTTTTCATGTAGGGGTCGATGGCGTCCCGCAGGCCGTCGCCCAGAAAATTGAAGGCCATCACGGTGATCAGTATCGCCAGTCCCGGCGCGAGGATCACCCAGGGGCACATGTAGGCGTATTGCTTGCCCTGGCTGACCATCAGCCCCCAGCTGGCGGCGTTGGGGTCGCCCACGCCGAGAAAGCTCATGGAGCTTTCCCACATGATGGCTCCGGGGATGTCCAGCGTGAACAGCACGATCAGGTTCGGCACGCAGTTGGGGAATATGTGCCGAAGCAGTATCATGGCGTTGGAGACCCCCATGGAGCGCCCGGCCTCTACGAACTCCTTTTCCTTCAACGAAAGGGTCTGGGCGCGCACCACGCGGGCGGTTCCCGCCCAGTTGATGATGGACAGGGCGATGAACATGTTCAACAGCGACGCCCCCAGCGTGTACATCACCACCATGGCCAGCAGCAGCGAGGGAAAGGCCAGTACGATATCCGCCAGCCGCATGATGAGCCCGTCCACATGCTTACCGGCGTACCCTGCCAGCAGGCCCAGCGTCGTACCGAGGATCAGGGAGATCAGCGAGGGCACGAAGCCGATCATCAGCGAGGTTCGCCCGCCGTAGACGACCCGCGAAAACACGTCCCGGCCCAGATCGTCGGTGCCGAACCAGTGCTCCGCCGAGGGCGGCTGGCGCATGTGCGCCAGGTCGATGGCTTCCGGGTCGCATCGGGTCACCAGAGGCGCGGCGAGGGCCAGCGCCGCGATCAGAAGGATCAACACCAATCCCAGCAGCGCCGTCCAGTTCGTGCGCAGCATGATCCGCATGCTTTTGAACTCGTCCGCCTCGGGCAGCATCTCCGCCTCCAGCGCCTGCTTTGCCAGCTTTGCGGTGTAGGCATCCTTTCCGGTCTTTTTCACACGCTCCACCGCCCTTCAGTCCACGCGAATGCGCGGATCAATGGCGGTATACAGCAGATCCGCCGCCAGGTTTCCGGCGATGATGATCAGCGCCGTGAAGATCACCGTGCCCTGCAACAGCGGCATATCGCGGTTGTTGATGGCGGTGACGGCCAGGCTGCCGATGCCGGGAATGGAGAACACCGTTTCGGTGATGACCGCGCCCGACAGCAGGGAGGAAACCTGTAAGGCCATCACGGTGATCACTGGGATCAGGGCGTTTTTAAGCGCGTGCCGGAAGATCACCGCAGCGGGGGAGAGCCCCTTGGAGCGGGCCGTGCGGATGTAGTCGTTGCGCATGACCTCCAGCAGATTGGAGCGGGTGAGCCGCGCAATGCGCCCCGCCGTCGACCAGCCCAGTACGATTGTGGGCAGTATATAGCATTTCCAGCTGTCCACGCCGGAGACGGGCAGCACGCGCATAAACGCGTTTTGGAGTATCAGCGCGATCCAGAATACCGGCATGGACACGCCAAACAGCGACACGCCCATGCTGACGTGATCCAGCAGCGTGCCCTTTTTGATCGCCGAGATGATGCCCACCGGAATGCCGATGATCCAGGAGAACAGCGCCGCACAAACGGCCAGCCGCAACGTATAGGGGAAGGCGTCGGCAATCAGGCTGGTAACGGGGCGATGCAGCTTCCAGCTCATGCCAAGATCGCCCCTGACCGCGCCGGATACATAGTGAAAATAGCGCACGAAGAAGGGATCGTCCAGGTGCATGCTCTGCCGGAGGTTCTCGATCACATCCTCCTTCAGGTGCTCCTTCATCATCACGGTCACGGGATCGCCGGGGATCACGTTCAGCATGAAGAAGATCAAAAGGATGATGCCCAGCAGCACCGGTATCGTAGACAGTATGCGCTTTGCGATGTATTTTGCCATGCCGTCCTCCAGGATTGATGTGCCGTCCGCAGCGCAAACCAGATGGTGTGGCGTCCATATATTTCGGCGGCGCTAAGCCCTCAGCCCTCCAGGGCGACGGTATAGTAGCTCATGTTGCTCCAGCCGTTCCAGGCGACCTTGAAGTTCTTCACTCGCTTGCTCAGGCAGAACAGGTGCTCGGTCTGGTACATCGGCAGCACCACGGCGTCCTCGTGGGACACGGCGGCGTCGATCATTCGATAGGCTTCGATGCGCGCCTCGTGGTCCGGCATCAGCCTGGCCGCGTCCAGCAGGGCCTTGATCTCGTCGTTGTCGTAGTTGACGGAGCGGCCCACGGTGTTCTTGTTGGAGAAGAAGGTGTACAGGAAATTGTCGGGGTCGTTGAAGTCCGCCGACCAGTGGTTGTAGTAGCCGGGCAGCTTGCCGTCGCGGCGGATGTCGTAGAAGGAGGAGGAATCCATCTGGTTGATCCTGACCCGCACGCCAACCTGTCCCAGATAGCTGGCGATGATGGTGTATACGGGAAGATCGGGGTTATCGGCCACGATGGCGAGCTCCATGTCGAAGCCGTTGGCATAGCCCTCCTCCGCCAGCAGCTCCCTGGCCCGGGCGGGGTCGTAGGGGATGACCTCGGCGTCGTCGTCGTGGCCGGGCACGCCGTTGGGCAGGAAGGAATTCAGCACGACGCCCTTGCCGTTGTAGACGGCGTCCAGTATCGCCTGGCGGTCGATGGCCATCTGCAGGGCCTTGCGCACGTTGACGTTGTCCAGCGGCTCGATGGCGGTGTTGAACATCAGATAGTAGGTGCCCATGCGCCGTCCGCCGACGATCTGGGATTCATAGCCGTTGTCCATGAACCATTGCAGCTGCGTCTTGGCATAGTCAAAGTCAATCACGTCGGCGTTGCCCTGCTCGAACATCATGCGCTGGGTGTTCTCGTCGGGAATAATGAGCACGGTGACGCCGTCGATCTGCGGCGCGCCCCTGAAGTAGTCGGGATTGGCGACCATCGTCACCTTGCTGCCCAGAACCCATTGACTGACCTGGAAGGGGCCGGTGCCGAAGCACACCGCGGGGTTGGTGCCGAAGTCTTCCGCGCCCTCGGTGGATTCCCGGTTGTAGATGGCCCCGGCGGGGGTGGCCAGCAGGCTGAGGAAGAAATCGCAGGGCTCGATCAGCGTGAACCGAACGGTGTAGTCGTCGATGGCTTCGACGCCGGACACGCTGTCCGCCTTGCCGTTCAGACAGTCCATCGCGCCCGCTACGCGCTCGTAGACGTCGGTGTTCTTCGCCAGCGTCGTAGGATCCATCATGCGATTGACGGTGAACACCACGTCGTCGGCGGTGAAGGGGTCGCCGTTGTGGAACTTGACGCCCGCGTGCAGGTGGAAGGTGTATGTCAGTCCGTCCTCGGTCACATCCCAGGAATCGGCCAGGCCGGGAACGATCTGCGGCTGTCCGTCCACGGTGTCGATCTCCACCAGGCGGTCAAAGCAGTTCAGCGGGATGCAATAGCTGTCGGTGGTCAGCTGCACGTCCAGCGTCTCCGGGTCGGCCTTTTCGATGATGCGCAGCATCTTGCCGCCGTCCTCGGCCACGGCGCAGGGGATCAGCATGGAAAGCGCGAGCGTCAGCGTCAGCAGCGTTGAAATCAGCCTCTTCGTCATGGAAATACCTCCGAATTCTGTCGTCGAGCTCCTAAAATATCCCGTGAGTGCCGTCTGTCGCAGCTTTTTCACCCGCCGCTCAGGCAGGGCGGAGACCTGCGGCTGCTTACTGCCTTCCACTGCTGAGGAGGCATGGCATCTGCAAACCGACCCGGAATCCTTTTATGAATCTGTGGGTAAAAGCATTGACTAACGCACACCACAGGATAGTTTCGTTGGTCATCGCGGCACACCGCTTTCAACTGGTCCTATTATAACGGTTGTGGCCGGGAAAGTCAATGGCCTTTTGCAAATTTCACGTGTTATTTTTAACACGGTCGTCGGCTATTCAAAAATCAGCAAATTGATCTCCGGGCGCACACCTATGCGAAGCTGTATCCGGCTCGCGCCGACGCCCTTGCTGACCAGCAGTTTCATGCCGGCGATGTCGTGAAGCCCCGCGACGGCTGCGGAGGCGCGCCGGGGTCGATTGAAGCGCTCGAAGCCGATGGCGTAGGGCGTCAGGCCCAGCAGATTGAACTGGCCGCCGTGGGTATGCCCGCTGAGCATCAGATCGGGTCGCTGCTCTGGCCCGACATTCGGCACGACGGGATAGTGGGACAGCAGTATGCGATAGCATTGCCTCGGCGTATCGGCGCCGTACAGTTTCTCGAAGCGGGGATGGCCGTGGCGGTATTCGTCGATGCCGCCGATGCGGATGATTCCCTCGCCACGGGGAACATCCACGGAACGGTTGACGAGCAGCTTGCAGCCGGAGGCCGCCATCGTTTTGCGCAATTCCCTGGTATTATCCGCCCAGGCTTCCGCGTCGTTGTTGCCAATTACGCCGTAGCATCCCAGAGGGAAGGATAGCCTTTCGAGGCACTTGAAGAAGCGGACGCAATCCTCCGCCCTGTCGGCATAATCGCCGCCCAGCAGCAACAGATGGGGGTCGGCAGCGGCGATTGTATCCGCGAAGGCATCGAGGTCCGCCTGTTTGGTGCGGCCCAACACATGGGTGTCGGCGACGAACACGGCGCGAAGTCCCCCCATGAACGGGGGCGCGCCGACGATGCGGTGCGTCGAGACGACCGCGTCCAAGCGCCCGCAGCGGGCGAAATACAGGTCGGGCCTGGAAAAGCGCTGGTACAAGATCGATTCCTCCGTCGGGTTATACGCTTCTCAAGCTAAAATGCAACATCTGTGGGCGTCTTTTCCGATTTGGCTTAGATTTGACTGCATTTCTGTGTTGCTTTTTCTTGCCTTAGGGTCCACTAAAGCTGCGAAAAAGCGCCTTGAAATGCAGTCAAATCCACTCGAAACTGCATCTTCTTCCATTTAGAAACACACTCTAGCGTCGTTGCGGTCAACGATGCGCTGCATCGCCTCCCTCCACTCCGCGTTGCCAAAACGAAAAATACATCCCACATTTTGTCTCATTTTATCTTGAGAATAGTATTGAATCGCCTGGCGGGGGGTGCGGATTACCGCGTTTCCTCCCACCCCGCGCAAAATCCGCAGATTATGCGCGAAAGGCTCACGCATGCAGTGACCATTCACCCAACAAGCTGACTTGGCAGGGAGGTATCGGAGGGGAGCAGCCCCTCCGATGTTCAATCGGCCCCGGCGACATGTGCGGCGGGGCCGCAGAAATCACTTGTGATTTCAGGCAAATCTGTCAAAGGGGTGGTCTTGGCGGGGGAAGCAGGTCCCCCGCCAATTACCATTCGCCCGTAGGGTGAATGGTAATCGCATGCATGCGTGAGCCGTGAGCTTATGCCTGATGCGCCTTGACAAATTCCCGGTAGAAGGCGAGATGTCCGGGCAGCGTTTCAAAGGGCTTCAATCCGTAGGGACACTTCTTCGCGCAGGCCCCGCAATGGATGCAGTCCTCGATTTTCTCCATCTGCTTTTGCCATTCGGGGGTTATCCATCCCGCCCAGGGCGAGCGCTGCAGCAGCTGGGTGATGCGGTTGGCGTTGTTGATGGGGATGCCCGCCGGACAGGGCATGCAATAGCCGCAGCCCCGGCAGAACGCGCCCACCAGCTCCCGACGGTCGGCCTCGATCAGCGCGAGGGTCTCCTCGTCCAGCGCAGGGGGATTCTCGGACATCTCCAGAATCTCCTCCAGCTCGCCCATGCGCTGTATGCCCCAGATGGGTACGAGGTTGTCAAACTGGCCGAGCCAGGCGAAGGGCAGCCGGGCATTGGTGATCAGCCCGCCGGAAAGGGCCTTCATGCAGATGAAGCCCACGTTCCTTGCCTTGCACAGCCTGACAAGCTCGATTTCCCGCTCCGTCGCCAGGTGGTTGAAGGGATATTGCACCGTGTCGTACAAACCGGATTCGGCGGCCTCGAAGGCCCGGTCGATGGAATGCTGGGTGATGCTGATGAAGCGGATCTTCCCCTCCGCCCGCGCCTTGACGGCGGCGTCATACAGGCCGTCGGCCCCGCCGGGGCGGGGGACGAAGGACGGGTTGTGGAACTGATACACGTCGATGTGGTCGGTGTTCAGCATGCGCAGGCTCGTCTCCAGGTCGCGCGCCAGGCCCGCCGCGTCCTGCGCGCCGGTCTTGGTGGCCAGTATGTATTCCGAACGGCGGTGGGAAATGGCCCGGCCGATCTTTTCCTCGCTGTCGGTATAGGCCCGGGCGGTGTCGATGTAGCTGATGCCGCCGTCCAGGGCGCGGTTCAGCAGGGCGCCGGCTTCCTCAAAGCTGACGCGCTGTATGGGCAGCGCGCCGAAGCCCGTGCGCGAGATTTCCAGATTGGTTCTGCCGAGTATAAAATGCTGCATGGGAACCTCCTTTTGTTCAGGGGACGAGCAGCGCCGCGCCGATGACCTCCGCGCGGTCGCCCAGCTCGCTGGGCAGGAACTTCGCCGGGTACTTCTGGTCGATCAGCGAATGATGGCGGTAGGACGCGATCATCCGGTCGATAAAGCGATGGCCCAGATTGGTGATCCCGCCGCCGTACACGAAGATGTTGATGTCGAAGATCTGGTTCAGGTTGTGGAACATGCGGCCCAGGTATTCCGCACCCCGGTTCACGACCTCCAGCGCCAGGGGGTCGTTCATCTGGAAGGCGCGGCCCACGGCGATCATGTCGATGTTGGAGAGAGTTCCAGCGTAATCGAGTATGCGGCTCTCTTCGCCCTCCTTGATGCGGTCCATGGCGTAGCGGGCCATGAAAAAGCCCGAGGCGATGGAGTGGACGCAGCCGATCACGCCGCAGCCGCAAGGATAACCCGTAGAATCGGAGATGAAGGTGTGGCCGATTTCACCCGCCATGCCGTGCATGCCCCGGTAGAGCTGGCCGTTCAGTATCAGCCCGCCGCCGATGCCCGTGGCGAGGGTGGCGTAGATCATGTGCTCGTAGCCCCGCCCCGCGCCGTATTTGTGTTCGGCCAGGGCGGCCACGTTGCCGTCGTTGTCCACATAGACGGGCGCCTGGAGCCGCTTGTGCAGCATATCCCGCACGGGCTGGTCGTTCAGCGAGACGATGTTGCTGCTCTCCAGCGTCACGCCCCGCTTGAAATCCACCGAGGAGGGAAAGGCCGCGCCGATGCCCCGCACGTCATCGATCGAAAGGCCGGCTTTTTCCAGAAGCCCTTCGGTCTGCTGGGCCAGAAAGCCGATCAGCTCGTTGGCCGTGGCGTCCTTGTCGGTGAGATACTGATGCTCGGCAACCAGCTGCATGGCGCTGTCGAACAGTCCCATTTTGACGCGGGTACCCCCAACGTCGATGCCGATGACATAATCCCGCATGCTCCTGCCTCCTTCGGACAATTTAGCAAGATATAACCGTTCAGCTCTGTCCACAAACCTGCGGGGAGGTATCGGAGGGGCAGCGCACCTCCGATGTTCAATTGTGCCCGGTGGCGTGTCGGGCGGGGGAGCCTGCGCCCCGTCCGAGGTGACGATTCTGTCGAAGGCTGAATCGCCGCCTTTATACCTTTATCGTTCCCATCTCCACGCTTTCATACGCATTCAGTATGGGATCGACGGCGTCTTTCAAAAAGCGCTCGGTCTGCTCCGCGGCCCGTCCGGTGTACTTCTCCGGGGCCAGCAGCGCGGTCAGGCTGTCCTGGCTCAACGGGAAGGCGGGGTCGGCGGCGATGCGCGCCATCAAATCGCTTTCCAGTCCCTCGGCCTTCATACGGGTGGCGGCGGCCTGGGAGTGGACGCGCACGCGCTCGTGGATTTCCTGGCGATCCGCGCCGCGCTTGACCGATTCCATGATGATGTCCTCTGTGGCCATGAAGGGCAGGTTTTCCATCACCCGCTTTTCGATCATCCTGGGATAAACCACCATGCCGTCCGCGATGTTGGCGTAAAGCTCCAGCACCGCGTCGGTGGCCAGGAAGGCCTCCGGCAGCGACAGCCTGCGGTTGGCGCTGTCGTCCAGCGTGCGTTCGAACCACTGGGTCGCGGCGGTCATGGCGGCGTCCTGCACCAGCGCCATCACATGGCGGGAGAGGGCGCAGATGCGTTCCGAGCGCATGGGGTTGCGCTTGTAGGCCATGGCCGAGGAGCCGATCTGGTTCTTCTCGAAGGGCTCCTCCACCTCGCGGAAGGATTGCAGCAGCCGCAGGTCCTGGGCGAATTTATAGGCGCTCTGGGCGATGCCGGACAGCGCGCCCAATACCCGCGTGTCCAGCTTGCGGGGATAGGTCTGGCCCGATACGCTGAACACAGCCTTCATGCCCATCTTTTCGGCGATGCGCCTTTCCAGCTCGTCGACCTTCGCGCCGTCGCCGTCGAACAGCTCCATAAAGCTGACCTGCGTGCCCGTCGCGCCCCGGTTGCCCAGCAGCTTCAATGACGACAGGGCGAAATTGACCTCGTCCAGATCCATCGTCAAATCCTGCATCCACAGCGTCGCCCGCTTGCCCACGGTGGTGAGCTGGGCCGGCTGCAAATGGGTGTAGCCCAGGCACGGCAGATTCCGGTATTCCCAGGCGAAGCGGCGCAGGCGGCGCAGCACCTCCACCAGCTTTTGACGGATCAGCAGCAGCGCGTCCCGAAGCATCAGTATGTCCGCGTTGTCGGTGACATAGCAGCTCGTCGCGCCCAGGTGGATGATGCCCCGGGCGTTGGGGCACACGTCGCCGTAGGCGTGGACGTGGGCCATTACGTCGTGGCGCACCCGCTCCTCGTGGCGTCGGGCGGCATCGTAGTCAATGTCGTCGATGTGGGCCTTCAGCTCGTCCACCTGCGCCTGCGTCACCGGCAGGCCCAGCTCCATCTCGCTCTCCGCCAGCGCGACCCACAGCCTGCGCCAGGTGGTGAACTTGCGGTCGGGGGAGAAGATGTACTGCATCTCCGCGCTGGCGTAGCGGGAGTTCAGGGGGGATTCGTAGGTGTCTTTCATCATAGCCCTCCGAATAATATCTATAAAAAATTGGGAATTGGGAATGGGAAATGGGAAATGAAATGCTGCTGGCGCATCAGCCATCCTTGGTCGACTTGGTAATGCTTCGAAGAATACGGCGAAGCTCAAGACAATCGGAAGCGATACCTTCGTATTGTGGCTTGCTAAGGTAGTCTGTCCGATAAAGCAATTCAAGCCAATAGAGCGTTTCAGAACATTCTTTTACGGCAATGTACATCTTGTTAAGAAAGTCCTTTTTGCTTATCGCGTCGTTTGCCTCTGTCACATTTGCCCCGATGGATGTCCCACATCTCAGGAGTTGTTTGAAGATGACATGTTCAGAATGATCAGCGCGGAGATATTTGTAAAGCCTGATTATCCTGACAGCAAAAGTCTTTGACTTTTCAAGGATAACATTGCCCTTCATTGTTCTTCTCCCTGCTTATTGCGTCAGCCCGCCATTCATTCCTAATTTCCAATTCCCCATTCCCCATTATCTTATAATGAGTGCCTCGCGTTCCGCGCCCACGCTCACATACCGGATGGGGCATCCGACCCGCTTTTCTATGAATTCCACATAATCCCGGGCGGCCTTCGGCAGCGCGTCCCAGGTCCGACATCCGGAGATGTCGCAGTTCCAGCCGGGCAGGGTTTCATAGACCGGTTCACAGTCGTACAGGTCGGGGGTGTAGGGGAAGCGGTCGATGACCTCGCCGTTGAGCCTGTAGCCCACGCACACGGGAATCTCCTTGAGATAGGACAGCACGTCCATCTTGGTCAGCGCCAGCGCCGTCGCGCCCTGGAGCTTCGTGCCGTAGCGGGTTGCGACGATGTCCATCCAGGCCACGCGACGGGGCCTGCCGGTGGCCGCGCCGTATTCCGCGCCGGCTTCCCGCAGGTCGTGGGCAGCCTGGCCGTCCAGCTCGCCCACGAAGGGGCCTTCGCCCACGCAGGTGGAATAGGCCTTGGTGACGCCCACGACCTCGTCCACCTTCAGGGACGGCATGCCGCTGCCCACGGGGGCCTCCGCCGCCAGGGGGGAGGAGGAGGACGTGAAGGGGTAGATGCCGTACTGGATGTCCCGCAGCGCGCCCAGCTGCGCCTCGAACATGATGCTCTTGCCGGCGTTCACGGCGCTCTCCAGCAGGTCGCCCGCGTCGCAGATGTAGGGGATCAGCGCGTCGCCCCACTGGTGAATCCAGGCCAGGGTTTCGTCGTAGTCGATCTTCGGCTGGCCGTAGCCCTGCACGATGGTGTCGTTCTTCCAGTCCACCAGGCGGCGCAGATGCTTTTCCAGCGCCTCGGGGTGCTTCAGGTCGCCCATCATGATGGCCTTCTTCATGTACTTGTCGCCGTAGATCGGGCTGATGCCCCGCAGGGTGGAGCCGAAGTGATCCTTGCCGAGGCGCTGTTCCTCCCACTTGTCCTGGTTGGGATGGATGGGCAGCACCATCATGGCGCGGTCGGAGATCTTCAGGTTGTCCGGGGTGATGGCGACGCCCTTTTCCCGAAGGCGGCCCATCTCCTCGTTGATGTGCTTCAAGTCGATGACCACGCCCGCGCCCAGCAGGTTCACGTTCAGGGCGAACTTGCCGTACTCGTTGATGACGGTGTGGCCCGCGTTGTTGCCGCCCTGGTAGCGGACGACCACGTCGAACTGGCCCGCGAAGTAATCAACCATACGGCCCTTGCCTTCGTCGCCCCAGTTGATGCCCACGATTGCGGTATTGGACATGAAAACTCACCTCATAATTTCAGGATAACCGCCTCGCTCGGGCGGCGTTGTGCGCAAAGACACCAGTATTCACCATATAAATGCATTATATCAGTTTTTACGGGCTTTTTCCACATAGAAAAGGTAAAACAGTGCGGGGACGTCCATGAACAGCGCAGCGGCGTCCACGCCGCCACAGACCGCAGACAAAGCCCGCAAACGCAGAAAACCCTTCCGACGAACAAAAAGCGGAAGGGTTTTCTGCTTGCCGTGTTGCCGGGGCAGGCAAAATGCGGTTACTTACGATTTGGTAAGCTCCCTTTTTTGCCTGTTCCGGCGCCTTGCTTTGCGGGCTTGTCAGCGGCCTGACAGTCTGTTGACTTTGTCAATATCCTGCGGCGGCGTCCACGCCGCCACATGTACCCTTTGAGATACTGTGGCGGCATGGACGCCGCCGCTGTTGTAAAGATGAACCGTTATTGCTGTCCCGCCTGTACCGCGGTGAGCGCCACGGTGTTCACGATGTCCTGCACCGAGCAGCCTCTGGAAAGATCGTTGCAGGGTTTGGCGAGGCCCTGGAGCACGGCATAGCACTCCGCGCCGCCGATGCGCTGGGTTAGCTTGTAGCCGATATTGCCCGCCTGAAGGTCGGGGAAGACCAACACGTTGGCCCTCCCGGCGACGGGGCTGCCCGGCGCCTTGGACGCGCCCACCTCCGGCACAAGCGCGGCGTCCAGCTGCAATTCGCCATCCAGCAGCAAATCCGGGGCCATTTCGTGGGCGAGGGCCGTGGCCCTTTGCACCTTGGCGACCAGCTCGTGCTTCGCGCTGCCCTTCGTGGAGAAGGACAGCAGCGCCACCCGCGGCTCCTCGATGCCGCAGAGCACCCTGGCGGTGTCGGCGGCGGTGACGGCGATCTGGGCCAGCTCCTCGGCGGTGGGGCAGGGCACCACCACGCAGTCGGCATACACCAGCAATCCGTTCTCGCCGAGGCTCCTGTTGGGGCAGTTCATCAGAAAGCTGGAGGACACCACGCTGATGCCCGGGCGCGTCCGGATGATTTGCAGGGCGGGGCGCAGCATGTCGCCGGTGGTGTGCACCGCGCCGGAGACCAGCCCGTCCGCGTCGCCCAGCTTGACCATCAGTATGCCGTAGTACATCGGGTCCGCCGCGAGCCGGGCGGCGTCCTCGAAGGTCAGTCCCTTGGCCCTGCGCAGCCCGTACAGCGCCCCGGCGTATTCCCCGGCCTTCGGGCTGCCCTGGGGATCGATGATTTCGATGCCCGACAGGTCGGTTCCCGTCTGACGGGCGACGGCGTTGATGCTGTCCGGGTTGCCCAGCAGTATGGGCTTTGCAAGCCCCTCGTCGCGCACCCTCGCGGCGGCCTGAACGGTGCGCGGCTCGTCGCCCTCGGGCAGCACGATGCTCCGCGTATGTCGGCGCGCCCTGTTCCATACCTGTTCGATCATGCTCATGGTTTCGCCTCCCTTGCCATGTCAGAATGTGACGCCTTCAAAGCCCTGCCATACGTTTTTGCCGCTGTAGGTCATGGCCGACGCCTGGCCCCGCAGCACCTTCAGAACGGAGAGCGCCAGCGCCTCCTGCTCCATCTCGCCGGGGTATACGGAAATCGGCGCGATCCAGCCGCAGCGCCTTTTTATGCCCTCGGCGATGTCGTCGAAGCGCATCAGCCCGCCGGTGAGCAGTATGCCGTCCACCTGGCCGCAGAGCACGGCGCTCATCTCGCCGATCATCTTGCAGATCTGGTAGATCATCGTGTTCCACACCAGCGCGGCCTTCCGGTCGCCCTGCGCCACCAACGCGTGAATGGTGTCGGAATCGGAGGTGCCGAACAGGCTGACAAAGCCGCCCGCGCGGGAGCATTTCAGCCGGACGTCCTCGATGGAGTGGCTTTCGATGTAGTCCAGCAGCGCCAGCACCGGCACGCTGCCGATGCGGGTGGGCGTGAACGCGCCTTCGCCGTCCGCGCCCATGTTGCCGTCTACCATGCGCCCGTGATCGTGGGCGCTGACGGTGATGCCGCCGTCGATGTGGCCCACGATGAAATTGCAGTCCTCGTAGCGCCGGCCCATGCGCTCGGCGTGGGCCTCGGCTACGGCCTTCTGGTTCAGCACATGGGAATGGGAGACGCGGTACACGCCCCTTATGCCTGTCAGGCGGGCGTAATCGCCGTATTCGTCCACATTGGTGGGGTTCAGGGTGTAGGCGTCCCTGCCGTATTCCAGCGCGAATTTCCAGGCCAGCATCACGCCCAGCTTCGCCGGATGCTCGCTGCCGCCCACGGCGGCCACGGTGTCGTCGTACAGCTTCTGGTCGATGCGGGTCACGCCGCCGGGCTGGGTGCAGGCGCTGCCGCCCCGGCCCACGAACACGTCGATTTCAGCGGGGTCCACGCCCTCGGCCTTCAGCATGTCCAGTATCACCTGGTAGCGGAAGGGGATCTGGTCGTTCACGTGGGGGTATTGCAGCAATACCGGCGCGTCGTGGAACAGGCTCTTTTCAAACAGCGACCGGTCGTTTTCAAACAGGCTGACCTTGGTGGATGTGGAGCCGGGGTTGATGATCAACAGCTTGTAGGTCTTTTGCGATGCGTCCATGTCGATTCCTCTCATATGGTTGATAAATAGCTGTTTACTATGGTATAGCGCTATTGTACCACGCCCGCGCCGGCTGTCAAGCAAAGGTTGGGTGAAGACCACCGGCTCACGCATTAGAGTGTGTTTCTAAATGCAGGGAGATGCAATTTCGAGTGGATTTGCCTGCAGTTCAAGGCGATTTTCCGCATCCGCAGGCTTAGTGGGGCTAAGTCAAGGGAAATCAACGCAGAAATGCAGGCAAAGACGCCGAAATTGCGCTTCAGGCATTTTAGAAACACACTCTAATACGTTTGTCGTGCCATTTCATATATATTGCCTTGACAAAACGGAAGAATAAGGTATAGAATGGGTCAATCGCTATGGCAGAACAGGAGTAATAAAAATGATCATGGCCAAGGCAATCGTCGCCCCGCTGCTGGGCGGCGTGATCGGATATATCACCAACGATCTTGCGATCAGGATGCTGTTTCGCCCGAGGAAGGCCATATACATTGGCAAATTCCACGTGCCCTTCACGCCGGGGCTGATTCCCAGCCAGCAGGGGCGCATCGCCAGCTCCATCGGCGATGTCATCAGCACCCAGCTGCTCAACGAGGAGACGCTGCGCCAGACGCTGCTCTCCGAGAAGACGATCGGCGGCCTGCAGGACAAGGCCAGGGCTTTCCTGCGCACGCTGTCCAAGGACGAGCGCCGGGTCAGCGACCTGCTGCGCAAGCCGGAGATCCAGGACAGGGTCAATGTCAGCGTGGAGGAGATGGAGCAAAAGCTGACCGACGGCCTGGCCGCGAAGATCGTCGAGGCAAAGCTGGGCTATGCCGTGGTGGACAGCGCCATCGGGAACAAGATGGATTTCCTCACGCAAAACAAGCTTTTCATGATGTTGGTGGACGGCAACGCCCAGGAATCCATCAAGGAAAAGCTGGCGGAAAAGGTGGACGAGGTCATCAACGAAAGGGCCCCGGACGTGGCGGCGGCCATCGTCAACAAATTCAAGACGGACATCATGGACGCCCGCCTGTGCGACCTGTACGCGAAGTATCAGGATAAGGAGGACATGCTGATCGACCGCCTGACGGAGCTGTATATCTCCATATTGGGCGACAACCTCGGCAAGCTGCTGCGGGCCATCAACATCGAAAAGATCGTGGTGGACAAGATCAACGGCCTCGATCCCGCCGGCCTGGAGGCAATGATCTTCGGCATCATGAAGAAGGAGCTGAGGGCCATCGTCTACCTCGGCGCGCTACTGGGCTTCATGATGGGCTTCATCAATCTGCTGCTGTAGGAAAGCACCTGCAGCGGGCCACCTTCCCTTGAACCGCTCGTCACATTCGCTGGAAAAGCTTTCGGAAACCTATGTCTTCACCAGCGACCAAAGGGAGCGTTTCAGGGGAAGGTGTTTTTTGTTGAAATAGCCACAGGTTTTTTGGCGCTTCACGGAAAGTTGAGGAATGAAAACACCCTCCGGCATCTCTGCGTTCGGCCACCTTCCTCGATGAGGGAGGCAGGATGACCGCCTTCGCTGCCTGAAGGCTCCCTCGGTGAGGGAGCTGGCATGCGCAGCATGACTGAGGGAGTTCCACAAAATCCCACAGGAAAACGTGAAGAACCGTTTTATTTATCAATCCCAAAGAAATAACAACCGCATTGCAAAATGAGGGACAGGCCGCGTTGGTCTGTCCCTCTTTGCGCCTTTTCTATTACTCCTTCGGTACCTTCCGCTGCTGGGGTTCCAGCTGCTCCTCGGCCTTGAACACATAGCCGCAGTCGCAGGCGGTGTCCTCGATGATGCGTCCCCGGCGGGTGAAAACCTCCACGCTCGCCCCGCAGACGGGGCAGGTGCGCTCCTCCAGTGTGGGCGTCTTGTGCTTGGATTCGCAGCCGTCCATGATCGCCATGACATTGACCTCCTTCTTCATGATCTGTCAACACAATGATAACACAGGTCCGCGGAAATGTCAAATGCGCTCAGTTCAGTTTAAACCCCGTGACGGTCGCCTGGGCGATGTCCCGGCCCAGGTCGTCGGAGACGTCCACGTTGTAGACGCAGCTGCTTCGTCCGTCCTTTCGGCAGCGCGCCCGGGCGACCAGGCGCTTTCCCCGCGTTCCGCTCAGGAAGTTCATGCTGACCTGCTGGGCGACGGTGGGCCTGTGGACGTTGTTGGCCGCGACGGCAAAGGCGAGGTCGACCAGCGTGAATATCGCGCCGCCCATCACGCCGCCCTCCGCGTTGCGGTGGCGGTCCTCGATGCAAAGGCTGCAAACCGCGCCATTCGGGGAAAGTTCGTCGATGGCGATGCCGTTTTCCAGCGCGAACCGGTCGTCCTCGAAGTAGGCGCGGGCCTGGTCCAGGTTTTCAAATACGGGCATGTGAAACGCCTCCAAAGGATATGTAGGGCTTTCATTATACCCGGAAGCCGGGGGAAATGCAATCTGTTTTCTCAGTATTGCGGCGAACAGGAATATGTGGTACAATACACGGTATTGAGAAGGAGGAATGGGTTATGGCTGAAATCATCGGAAAGCTGGACGGCCTTCTCTGGGGCTGGCCGCTGATCATACTGCTCTTTGGAACACATATCTTTATGACTGTCCGCACGGGCTTCATCCAAAAGGACATCTTCAAGGCGATTCGCATGAGCGTGACCCGGGACGAGGGCACCGAGGGCGACGTTTCCCAGTTCGGGGCGCTGACCACGGCGCTGTCCTCCACCATCGGCACGGGCAACATCGTCGGCGTCGGCACGGCCATCGCCCTGGGCGGGCCGGGGGCGGTGCTCTGGATGTGGCTGACCGGCGTGTTCGGCATGGCGACGAAGTACGCGGAGACCCTCATCGCCGTCAAGTACCGCGTGAAGAGCGAGAACGGCTCGATGATCGGCGGCGCGATGTATGCGCTGGATCGGGGCCTGCACGCCCGCTGGGCGGGCATACTGTTCGCGCTGCTGGCCGCGTTGTGCGGCTTCGGCATCGGCTGTATGGTGCAGGCGAACGCGGTGGTGGGCAACATCACCCAGAATTTCAGCGTGCCGCCGCTGGCCGTGGCCATCGTGCTCAGCGTGCTGGTGGCGCTGGTGATCATCGGGGGCATCCGCTCGATCACGAGGGTATCCGAGATGCTGGTGCCGTTCATGGCGCTGTTCTATTTCATCGGCTGCCTTGTCATACTCATCATGAACGCAGACGTGCTGGGCGAGGCCATTGGGATCATATTCAAATCCGCGTTTACCACAAGGGCCGTGGGTGGCGGCTTCATCGGCAGCACCATCGCCATGGCGTGCCGCTATGGCTTTGCCAGGGGCCTGTTCTCCAACGAATCCGGCATGGGCTCCGCGCCGCTGGTGGCGTCCGCGGCCAAGACCCGCAACCCCAAGCGCCAGGCGCTGGTTTCCATGACGGGCACCTTCTGGGACACCGTGGTCATCTGCCTGATGACCGGTCTCGTTCTGGTGAGCTGCATCATCAAATATCCCCATATCGACGGGCTCTCCGGCGACGGCTCGGTGCTGACCAGCCAGGCCTTTTCCATGATTCCCGGCGTGGGCCTGCCCGTGCTGGTGGTGGGCCTGATCACCTTTGCCTTTTCCACCATTCTCGGCTGGTACTACTATGGCGAGCGCAGCGCCGTGTACCTGTTCGGCGAGAAGATCATACTGCCCTACAAGATCCTGTGGGTCGCCGGGGTATTCCTGGGTTCGATGATGAAGATCGGCGTGGTGTGGGATCTGGCGGACCTGATGAACGGCCTGATGGCGATTCCCAACATCTTCGCGGTGCTGCTGCTCTCCGGCGTCATTGCGAAGGAGACGAAGAAGTACGCCGGCAGGCACATCAACGACATCGACGTTACGTCCATACCGACGCTCAAAAACGCTGACAAGGGCATACTGGGGTAGAGCATGGTTATAAAGGGACTGTGAAAAACGCACGTGGTCATATATGCGAACGCGGTTAATAAGTTCCGTCCGGCGTTTCCTTAAGGAACTACCGCACAATACGGCGGCACATCTGGCGGTGCCTTTTTGCTTGCAAATTTCTCGATTTACCGCCAGTAAACCTTCGAAATCTGCAATTGCATCTGTCGAAAAATTCACTCGCCAGCTGACCACCTTAATTGCGCGGCGTTTCCTTAACAATCTGTTTTCTTGACAATTCGGGATAATGCGCATAAAATGTCCACAATTCCAGCAAAGCGCAAGGGTGCGCAGTGAGATTCGTCTCACCGCCGCCCTTGCGCTTTGTTTTGGAAACCATACGGAAAGGACAGTGATTCTCATGACATTTTCCGCTGTCAACACGATTTGGGTGCTGCTGGGCGCTGCGCTGGTGTTCTTCATGCAGGCGGGCTTCGCCATGTGCGAGGCCGGATTCACGAGGGCGAAGAACACGGGCAACATACTGATGAAGAACCTGATGGACTTCTGCATCGGCACGCCGCTTTACTGGCTGGTGGGCTTCGGCATCATGTTCGGCGCGGGCACGGCGGCCTTTGGACGGATCGACCCGTTCATCCTAGGCGACTACAGCCACATACTGCCCGCGGGCGTGCCGCTGTGGGCCTTCGCCATCTTCCAGACGGTGTTCTGCGCCACCAGCGCAACCATCGTCTCCGGTGCGATGGCCGAGCGCACGAAGTTCTCCGCCTATTGCGTCTACTCCGCGGCGATATCACTGTTCATCTATCCCGTGTCCGGCCACTGGATCTGGGGCGGCGGATGGCTTTCAAAGCTGGGCTTCCACGATTTCGCCGGCTCCACCTGCGTGCACATGGTGGGCGGCGTCTGCGCCCTGATCGGCGCGAAGATGCTGGGCCCCCGCATCGGCAAGTACGGCGCGGACGGAAAGCCCCGGGCGATCCTCGGCCACAACCTGTCCATCGCGGCGCTGGGCGTGTTCATACTCTGGTTCTGCTGGTTCGGCTTCAACGGCGCGAGCACCGTGGGCATGGACAGCGACGCGTTGATCGTCTCCGCCGGCCTGGTGTTCTTCAACACCAACCTGGCTGCCGCCGTGGCGACGTTGACGACCATGGTCTTCACCTGGCTGCGCTATGGCAAGCCGGACGTGTCCATGACCTTCAACGCCTCGCTGGCGGGGCTGGTGGGCATCACGGCGGGCTGCGATGCGGTCAACCCCTTCGGCGCGGCGGTCATCGGCCTGTGCTGCGGCTTTGCGGTGGTGCTGTCGGTGGAGTTCTTTGACAAGATCGCCAGGATCGACGATCCCGTCGGCGCGATCTCCGTGCACGGCGTGTGCGGCGCGCTGGGCACGATCCTGACCGGCCTGTTCGCTACGGGCGTTTCCACGATGAAGGGCGCGTTCTACGGCGGTGGGTTCAGGTTCCTGGGCGTGCAGCTGCTGGGCGTGGCCGCGGTCATCGCGTGGACGGCGGTGGTCATCGCCGTTGTCTTCGCCATCATCAAGGGCACCATCGGCCTGCGGGCCAGCGGGGAGGACGAGGTCATGGGCCTGGATCGCTCGGAGCATGGCCTGCTCACCGCCTATTCCGGCTTCACCGTCATGGCCGACAGCGCTGTGGAGGACGCGGAGCCCGTGACGATTCCCGCCGGGGATTACGAGGCGCCCGTGCGGGTGGCGAGGGAAAAGGCCCCCGACGCGCCGGTCTACACCAACGTGCGCATCATCTGCCGCCCCGCTAGCCTGGAGCCCCTCAAGAAGAACATGAACAAGATCGGCATCACCGGCATGACGGTGACGAACGTCATGGGCTATGGCACACAGAAGGGCAAGCCGGAATACTACCGCGGCACACCTGTCGAGGTCACGCTGCTGCCCAAGGTGCAGGTGGATATCGTGGTCAGCAAGGTTCCGGTTCGCATGGTCGTCGAAACTGCCAAGCGCGTGCTGCACACCGGCCATATCGGCGACGGCAAGATCTTCATCACCGATGTAGAAAACGTCGTGCGCGTCCGCACCGGGGAAGAGGGCTACGATGCGCTGCAGTCCGATTGATCAATCCTTGCGGGTTTGGGACATATTAGGGAAACACCTCACAATGCTCATTTGACAAGCCGGATATTTTGAATATGAAGGGGGCGCTACACCATGAACGGTATAGCGCCCCTGCGTTTATTTGCGCCATAGTGCCAGGTAATTACAAACCCCTGTCCCGCTACCTCTATCGAGTTCACGGGGCAAGGGTTTGTATAGATGTGATATGGCGGACCCTAAGGGATTCGAACCCCTGACCTTCTGGTCCGTAGCCAGACGCTCTATCCAGCTGAGCTAAGGGACCACGCTTCGCCTTCTCTCAAAGCGCTTAATTATAATACACCCAGGGGCGGAATTTGTCAAGTCCTTTCAATGTAAAAAAACGAAACTATGTCCTTTGCTGGTTACCATTCACCCTACGGGCGAATGGTAATTGGCGGGGGACCCACTTCCCCCGCCAAGACCACCCCTTTGACAGATTTGCCTGAACCCTTTCGGGAT
>CACYZW010000110.1 GCA_902778995.1 uncultured Eubacteriales bacterium | reverse complement strand
AAGCGCAGGCAGCTGTCAAACGTCGCGCCGCCCCAGCACTCCAGGGAATAATAGCCGACCTTGTCCAGCACCTCGCAGGCGGGCAGCATGTCCTCGGTGCGCATGCGGGTCGCGGCCTGGGACTGGTGCGCGTCGCGAAGGATGGTCTCGGTAATCATTACTTTACCCATATCTATCTCCTCCATAGTTTTCAACCTGACACTGCCACTGACTTGGCAGGGAGGTATCGGAGGGGCGCGGCCCCTCTGATTTTCAATCGGTCCCGGCGGCATGTACGCCGGGGCCGCAGGTAATTTGATCGCAGGGGAATCCCATTCCCCGAAGCGCAAATTCCTCCCTTGCAGATTTGACGGCCGGAGTTCCCCCGGAACTCAGGTCAAATCTGTCAGGGGGTGGTCATGGAGGGGGACCCGTCCCCCTCCACAAAGGGCAATGTCCTTAATGCGCAAACAGCGCGATGAACACGCCCGCAGCGACTGCGGAGCCGATGACGCCGGCCACGTTGGGGCCCATGGCGTGCATCAGCAGGAAGTTGCCGGGATCCTCCTCCTGGCCCACCTTCTGGGAGACGCGGGCCGCCATCGGCACGGCGGAAACGCCCGCAGAGCCGATCAGCGGGTTGATCTGACCGCCGGAGAGGATGTTCATCAGCTTGGCCAGCAGCACGCCGCCCGCAGTGCCGCAGCCGAAGGCCACGACGCCCAGCACGACGATGTAGATGGTCTGCAGGGTCAGGAAGGTGCTGCCCTGGGTGGTCGCGCCGACCGTCAGGCCCAGGAAGATGGTCACGATGTTGATCAGCTCGTTCTGGGCGGTCTTGTTGATGCGCTCCACGACGCCGCAGACGCGCATCAGGTTGCCCAGCATCAGCATGCCGATCAGGGTGGCCGCGTCAGGCAGCAGCAGCGACACGATGATCGTCACCGCGATGGGGAAGATGATCGTCTCGGTCTTGGAGACCTGCCGGAGCTGGCCCATGCGGATCTGCCGCTCCTTCTTGGTGGTCAGCGCCCGCATGATCGGGGGCTGTATGACGGGCACCAGGGCCATGTAGCTGTAGGCGGCCACGGCGATGGGGCCCAGCAGGTGGGGCGCCAGCTTCGTGGTAACGAAGATGGCGGTCGGGCCGTCCGCGCCGCCGATGATGCCGATGGAACCGGCCTCGGCCGCGGTGAAGCCCAGCAGCTTCGCGCCCAGGAACGTCAGGAAGATGCCCAGCTGCGCGGCAGCGCCCAGCAGCAGGCTCTTCGGGTTGGCGATCAGCGGTGCAAAGTCGGTCATCGCGCCCACGCCCATGAAGATCAGCGGGGGGTAGATGCCCAGCTTGACGCCCTGATACAGGTAGTACAGCAGGCCGCCGTTGGCGGTTTGCAGCGCGTAGCCCATCTCGCCGGTGGCGGGGTTCATGCGCATCATCACGTCGGTGACGTCCTTGCCCAGGTTCTGGGCCGCAGCCAGCGCCTCGGGCTGGCTGGCGTAGAACGAAAAGCTGGGGTGGCTCATCATGCCCGCAGCGGGCAGGTTCGCCAGCAGCATGCCGAAGGAGATCGGCAACAGCAGCAGCGGCTCGAACTGCTTCACAATCGCCAGATACAGCAGGAAGCAGGCCACGGCGATCATCACATAGTTGCGCCAGTCGCCGCCGGTGCCGTCCAGGCTCTTGGCAAAGCCCGTGGATTTCGCGATGTTGCCAAGGCCCTTGAAGAAGTTGATATCGGGGTCGGTGCTCTGCGCCGCATCCGCTGCGGACGCCGCCGGGGCGGCTTCCTCGGTCGCGGCCGGCGCTTCGGTCTGCGCGGCATTTTCAGCCATCGCCGTAAACACGGTCAGCAGGGCGAACAGCACCAACAGGCACGCAAAGGCGCGCTTGGGGCTTACCTTTTTGAATTTGGACATTCGTCAAACCCTCCTTACCGCTTTCAGATAACCGAGCCTGTCTCAGTTAAGCGAAAGCAGCACATCGCCGGTGTTGACGGTTGCGCCCTTGGTCACGTTCACGGAGGCCACGACGCCGTCGCGGGGGGCCATGATCTCGTTCTCCATCTTCATGGCCTCGAGGATGACCAGCACGTCGCCCTTCTTGACGTTCTGGCCGCCAGAAACCTTCACGTCGTTGATGTTGCCGGGCATGGGCGCCTTGATGGCCTCGGCGCCTGCGGGGGCGGCGGCAGCCTTCGGGGCGGCGGGCGCGGCGGCCTTAGAGGCCGGGGCGGCCACGGGGGCGGGGGCCGCGACGGGCGCGGCTACGGGCGCGGCGGCAAACACCGGCGCGCCGCCGATCTCTTCGACTTCCACTTCATAGGACTGACCGTTGACGGTAATCGCAAACTTGCGCATTTTATATTCCTCCTCATGTTTTCCTGATTGTTAGCGATTCAATGAGGAATGAGGCGTCGGGAAGGAAACGGCGCGACTGCCGCATTTCCTGTTCCCTGTTCCCTGTTCCCTTGATTTAAAATCTGTACACCTGCTCGGCTCTGCCGGCGCGGTTCCAGCCGGACACGCGGCGCACCTTGCGCACCACCAGCTGCTTGTCGGAATCGGTGAAGGCGGCGATGGCGGCGGCGATCACGGCGATCAGCGCGCTGTCGTCGGTCACATCCTCGACCACCGGCTCGGGCTCGACAGCGGCGGGCGCGGCGACTGCCTTCGCGGCCTCGGCGGCCCTCGCCGCCTCCTCAGCCCGCTTGGCCTCGGCGGCCTTATCGGCCTTCCTGCCCTCAAACGCCTTGAACACCTGGGCCATCAGCGTGATGAAGGCGATCAGTATGGCCAGGCCCAGGAACACGACGACCAGGCCGATGGCGGCCACCTGAAGGCCATAGACGATCTTTCCGAAAATGTTCATCTCACAGCCTCCTTAAAGCGGCATGTTGCCGTGCTTCTTGGCGGGCTTGGCTTCGCGCTTGCCGGAGAGCATCTCCAGCGCGGAGGCCAGGATCTGGCGGGTCTGGGCGGGCTCGATCACGTCGTCCACATAGCCGGCCTTGGCCGCGTTGACGCCGTCCGCCACGTCCGTCATGTATTTTTCCTCAAGCTCGGCGCGCTTGGCGAAGGGATCGGAGGCGCCCTTGAGCTCGTCGGCGTTGTTCAGCTGCACGGCGATCTTCGGCGTCACGGCGCTGATGACCGCGCCCGGCCAGGCGTAGACCATGTCGCTGGAGGCGCGGGAGGCCAGGGCCGCGTAGGCCATGCCCACGGCGTTGCCGGTGATCAGGGCGATGCGGGCGTTGGAGGCCTCGGTCAGCGCGTAGATCAGCTGCGCGCCTGCGCGGGCCAGCTCGCCCTGGGGCGCGGTGGACACCTTCATGCCCATGGAATCCACGACAGTGACCACGGGAATGGAGAAGCAGTCGCAGAACGCGGCGAAGCGGGAGGCCTTTTTCGCGCCGTAAACGGTGATGCGGCCTTCGTCCCTGGAGGGCTGGTTGGCGATAAAGCCCACGGTGCTGCCGCCGATCTTGCCGATGGCGGTGACCATGGAGGGCGCGAAGCCCTCGCTGAGCTCGATGATGTCGTTCATATCGGCCACGCGGCGCAGGATATCCCGCACGTCGTCGACGCTGTCGATGGCGTTCAGATCGCCCAGCTCGCGGTTCACGTCGTCCGGGGTGTCGCCAAAGACTTCGTCCATGTTGTTGGCGGGCAGGAAACCGGCCAGCTTGCGGGCCAGGGCGATGGCTTCCTCATCGGTCTCGGCGGTCAGCTGGGCGACGCCGGAACGCATGGAGGCCTGGGCGTGGGCCAGCGCTTCCATGTCCACTTCCTTGCCCGACACGGCGGAGACAACCTGTGGCCCGTTCACGAACAGCGCGCCGTTCTTGCTCATCACGGTAATGTCGCTCATGCCGGCGATGGCGGAGGCGATGCCGCCGCACTGGCCCAGCACCACGGCAATCTGCGGCACCACGCCGGACAGCTCGCTGGCCTTGCCGGCCATCAGCGCGTAGGCGTTCATCGCGTCAATGCCCTCGTCCAGGCGCGCGCCGGCGGTGTCCAGCAGCGCGAACAGGGGCGCGCCGGTCTTTCCGGCCAGCTCCATCACCTTCAAAACCTTGCGGGCGTGGGCCATGCCCACGGAGCCGCCCTTAACGGTGAAATCCTGGGCGTAGACGTAGGCGGGATTGCCGTCGATCAGGCCGTAGCCGGTGACGACGCCGGCGTCCGCGTTCAGCACATCCAGCTCCACGAAGCTGGCGGCGTCCAGCAGCAGCGCGATGCGCTCCCTGGCCAACAGCTTCCCGGCCTTCTTCTGCTGGGCGCAGAGCTCCGGATCACCCTTCAGAATCGCCAGCTTGCGCTCGCGAACGACGGGCAGATTCTGTTCCACTTTCATTTTCATTCCCTCCATCGTTGTGTCAAACGCCGTTACGCGCGCCTGCGCGGGACGCCACCCCGCGCCGCTTCACAGCTCAAAAGGCCGTAACGCGCCCTTCCGCCGTCTGACAGTATTAAAAATCTCATTGGTTCCCGAATTCAGTTTTTTCGACATGCTCCCCTGTTTTCCTCTTATATATTCCGTTAATTTTTATCACTGCGGGGCGGTATAACGGGTTCTTTTCGGGGGATAAGCGCGGGCGGGGGCGCATAGCGTGGAATTGGAATCAGAACGGGGAAATGGAAGGGGTTGACATATGCCCGCTGCGCTGCTCATGCTCCTGCTCGGCCTTGCGCTGACGGTAAAGGGGGGCGACGTGTTTGTGGACGCCGCGGTGTGGTCTGCGGAGGCGATGGGCGTTCCCAAGTTCCTGGTGGGCGCAACGGTGGTCAGCCTGGCCACCACGCTGCCGGAGCTGGTCGTGTCGCTGCTGGCGGCAGCCCGGGGCTCTGCGGGCATCGCCGCGGGCAACGCCGTGGGCTCGGTGACGGCCAACCTGGGGCTGATCCTGGGCATCAGCCTTTGCCGCGCCCCCGCGCCGCTGGATCGCCGTAGCCAGGGCGGCAGGCTTTTGCTGATGGCCGGTTCGGCGGCGCTGCTGTGGCTGCTGTGCGTGAGCGGGACAATCGCCATCCCCGCCGCGTTGATCCCGCCGGGGGTTTGCGCCGCGTTTCTCTGGCGCAGCGCCGCATGGGGCCGAAGGCAGGCACAGGGGCAATCCGGAGCGGCAGAGCGACCCTCCCCCGGCCGCCTCGCCGGTTGCGCGGCGCGATTCGTATGCGGCGGCGCCGGCATCTTCGCCGGGGCCCGGCTGCTTTGCGATTACGGCGCGGCGCTGGCGCGGCTGTGCGGCGTGTCCGACGGCGTCATCGGGGCGACCCTGGTGGCGGTGGGCACGTCGCTGCCCGAGCTGGTGACCACGCTGATCGCCCTGTCCCGGGGCGAGGGCAGCCTTTCCATAGGCAATGTCGTCGGCGCGAACATCATCGACCTGACGCTGATACTGCCCCTGTGCGCGCTGGCAGGCGGCGGACGCCTTTCCCTGCCCCGTCAGACCCTTGCCCTGGACATGCCCTTTTGCCTCGGGCTGTGCGCCGTCGCCGTCGCGCCGCCGATGCTGTCGGGCCGCTTCCACCGGTGGCAGGGCGCGGCGCTGCTGGGGCTGTACGGGGGATATATAGCGCTGGCGACGGGATGCGGGTTGGCGTCTTGAATAATCATGACCACCGGCTTAGCCGGTGGTTTGCACCAGGCCTATAAGGCCAAATTACCGGCAACGCTCACGCGCCTGAATAACCGCCTTTTGCACCACTTCCTCCAGTGCCACTAAAGTGGTTGCGTTTTGCGATGTTGCTCTTCTGGCGCATTCCTGTTGTCATATTTGTACTTATCATTCCATTCGTCTTATTGGATAAGGGTTGGACGATTTTACTCATAGCTATAAGCTTATGGGAACCCCCGCACGATGCGGGGGTTTTCGTTGTACAAAAAACCGGACAGGCCGGATGCGCGCCTGTCCGGAAATCTGCGTTTCCTTATTTTACCGCGATATAGATATACGTACTCTTTTTATTGGCCGTCCGGACGGTTATTTTCGCCTTGGTTCCCGGCTTGGCGGTGGATTTCACCGTCACCTTTCCGTTCTTGACCGTGACGTTCTTGCTGTTGCTGCTGATCCATTCCAGCCTGGTCTTCACCCCGGAAGGCGACACCACGGCCTTCAGCGTCAGCGTCTTGCCCGGCTTCACGTTGATCGTCGCGCCCTTTTTCAGAACCGTCTTGCCCTTTTTCAGCTTGACGCCGGCGGCGTCCACCACCTTGACCGTGATCGTCGCCGACAGCTTGTTGGCCGTCTTGACGGTGATCCTGGCCGTACCCGCCTTCTTCGGCGTGACGACGCCGTTTTTAACCGTCGCCACCGCCTTATCGTCCGAAGACCATTTCAGCGTCGTTTCGGCGTATGCGGGTGTCAGCTTCGCGTCCAGGGTCAGCTTGTTGCCCATGTACAGCTTCGCCTTGCTGCCCTGAGCGATCGCGATGCCTGTCACCTCGGGCACAAAAGCCGCGTAGGTCGGGAAGTCTTGGTTCGCTTCCCTGTACATCCCGTTTTGGGTGAAATAATCCGCGGTTACCTGGCTGTAGCCTCCCTTTATGTAATGAACCGTCAGGTCGCCGTCGCCATAAAAGGTATAGGTCCTCCAGGTGGTCTCCGGGGAATCCAGATACAGGTCGGTCAGGTTCGCGGCGCACGCAAAGGACGTGCAATCCAGCACCTCCGTCTTCGCCGGCACATGATATTCCGCGCCGGCACGGTTGCAGGGATAGTTGTACAGTATCTTCTTGTCCTTGCTGTACAGCACGCCGTCCACCGATGTAAAGCTGGGGTTGCCCGACTTTACCTTGATGGACTTCAGCTCCCAGCAATAGGAGAAAACATAGGTAAAGGTGCTGTCCGTGGGATCGTCGCCAAAATAGGTGACGGTGGCGGGTACCGTCACGCTCGTCACGTATCCGTTGCCATTGAACAGCTCCCGCTTCAGATTGGTGACCGTATGGCCGTCGATGGTATCCGGAATGACCACGTCGCCCTCCAGGGTGCACCCGGTAATGCTGGCGCTGCCATCCTCGAGCAGCACATAGGTAAAGCCGTCCTGTTCTCCCGTCGAATCGTTGCTCTGCGCCGCTGTGCCGGAGCCCTTTGGCGCAACCTCGTCCGAGAGCAATGCATCGGTTTCCAGGCCGATCTGCAGCGCGTTCCCGTCCGCAGCCGGCACGTCGGTTTCCAGGTCGATCCGGGGCGCGTCGATCACCCATGCCCCGTCGTTCGCCCCGTCCCCGATCTGCACCTGGGCGACAGCGCCGAGGCCGCCGGCCAGCAGCATGGCGCAGAGCACCGTCGCCACAATGCGTTTCAAATATCCCTTCATAAATCGATCCTCCCTTTCTGTCCTCTGACCCGGCGCAAATCGCTCCGGGCAGGCATTCTCCATCGCCATTGTCACCGTAACATACCTGCCATAAACTGTCAAGCCGATTTCATGCAAACGATGTTTTTCCCTTGCATTTCCGCCCCTTTTGTTGTAAACTATAATCGAACGGGCGGAGACCCTCCGCCGATGAACGCATATTAAATGGAGGTTTCACAGCATGGCCACGATCAACAAGCAGATGAGCATCGGCGAGGTGCTGGACATCGACCGCACCACCGCGCCAATCATGATGGAATACGGCATGCACTGCATGGGCTGCCCCTTCTCGATGATGGAAACGCTGGAGATGGGCTGCGCCGCCCACGGCACCGACGCCGACGAGCTGGTAAAACGCCTGAACGAGTACCTGGCGCAGAAGGATGCGTAAACAGACAATCAGGAATGGGGAACGAGGTAATGCCCCATGGATTACATGAAGGTTTTTCAGCAGTGGTTAAAGGACTTTTCCGACGATATGGAGACCGTCAAGGACCTGATGTCCATCGAGAACAATCCCAAGGAAGCCGAGGACCGCTTCTACCGTGAACTGGAATTTGGCACCGCCGGCATGCGGGGCGTGCTGGGCGCCGGCACCAACCGCCTGAACAAGTACAACGTGCGCCGGGTGACCCGGGCGCTGGCCAAGTACATACTCACCACCCCCGACGGCGCGCAGAAGGGCGTCGCCATCGCCTACGATTCCCGCCGCAAGAGCGCCGAATTCGCCAAGGAGGCCGCGCTGGTGCTGTGCGCCTCGGGCGTGAAGGTCTTCCTGTTGTGCGCCACCTGAAGTGCATCGCCGGCATCGTCATCACCGCCAGCCACAACCCCGCCCAGTACAACGGCTACAAGGTCTACTGGACCGACGGCGCCCAGATGCCGCCGGAGTCCGTCAAGGGCATCACCGACCGCCTGCCCGGCACCACCTATGAGGAATCCCTGCCCATGGACGAGCAGGAGGCGCTGGACAAGGGCCTGCTGACCTACATCGGCAAGGACGTGGACGACGCCTACATGGCCGCCATCAAGAAGCTGGCCGTCAACCCCGAGCTGACCCGCGAGATGGGCGAGACGCTGAAGATCGTCTACACCCCGCTGCACGGCTCCGGCAACATTCCGGTGCGCCGCATGTTCGAGGAGATCGGCATGAAGCACGTCTACGTGGTCAAGGAGCAGGAGCTGCCCGACGGCAACTTCCCCACCGTGCCCGTGCCCAACCCTGAGGATCCCCGCGCCTTTGCGCTGGCCCTGAAGATGCAGCAGGAGCTGGGCGCCGACCTGTGCGTGGGCACGGACCCCGACTGCGACCGCGTGGGCATCGCCTGCATGACCGAAAACGGCCCCAAGCTGCTCAACGGCAACCAGATCGGCTGCATACTGCTGCACTACATACTCTCCCAGAAGAAGGAGCGGGGCGAGCTGCCCGCCAACGCCGCCGCCGTCACCACCATCGTGTCCACCGACATGGCCAAAGCCATCTGCGACAGCTTTGGCGTGAAGATGATCGAGGTGCTGACCGGCTTCAAGTACATCGCCGAGCAGATCCAGCTGTTCGAGGACACCGGCTGCAACACCTTCATGTTCGGCTTTGAGGAGAGCTTCGGCTACCTGTCCGGCACCGACGTGCGCGACAAGGACGGCGTGAACGCCTGCCTGCTGATCGCCGAGGCCGCCTGCTGGTACAAGAAGATGTACAACAAGACCCTGGTGGACGCCATCGACATGCTCTACGAGCAGTACGGCTACTACGGCGACAAGGTGGCCAGTTTCGTGCTGCCCGGCAAGGACGGCCTGGAGAAGATGAAGACCGTCATGGCCGCCCTGCGGGCCAATCCGCCCAGGGCCTTCGCCGGCGAGAAGGTCGTCGCCATGCGCGACTACCAGTCCAGCCATCGCATCACCGCCGACGGCGACACCGAGATCCTGACCCTGCCCAAGAGCAACGTGCTGTACTTCGAGCTGG
>CACYZW010000109.1 GCA_902778995.1 uncultured Eubacteriales bacterium | reverse complement strand
GGCCACGATGGCTTCGAAGGCGGCCTTGACGGAGTCGCAGCCCACGATGATGATGTCCTTGCCGGGAACCTTGCCGGCGGCCTTGATGGCGTCGATGGCACCCAGGGCCATGTCGTCGTTCTGAGCGATCAGCACGTCGATATCGTCATAGGCCTTCAACCAGCTCTCCATCAGAGGCTGACCTTCAGCGCGGGTGAAGTTGCCGGAGGACTGGGCAATGACCTTCAGGAAGGGATAGTCCTTCAGCGCTTCCAGGTTGCCCTCAGTGCGGCCGACCTGCGCGTCAGCGCCGGTGGTGCCTTCCATGATGACCACGTTCACGTCTTCCTTGTCGCGGCCCAGGCTCTTCAGGTATTCGCCAACCCACTGCACCTGACGACGGCCCTCGAGCGGGAAGTCACCGCCGAAAGCGGCAGCGTACTCGATCTTGTCCGCGCAATCGGGGATGCGGTCCATCAGGATGATCGGGATCTCAGCCTCGTTGACTTCGCCCAGGATCTCGTCCCAGCCGGAGGTGACAACGCCAGTGAACAGGATGTAATCGACGCCCTGGGTGATCAGGTTGCGCAGAGCGGTGATCTGGTTCTCCTGCTTCTGCTGTGCGTCGGTATAGATGCACTCCCAGCCCTCATGATCCTCGATCATCTTCAGAATGTTGTCGGTGTTGGCAGTACGCCAGTCGGACTCCTGGCCGATCTGCGGGAAACCGATGGTCAGAGCGGAAGCGCTGGCAACCATGCTCAGCACCAGACCCAAAGCCAGAACCAGAACCAACAGTTTCTTCATTGTAGAATACCTCCATTGCTTAACTCGGCATTTCTGCCTGTTATAGCAATTTTAACCCGCAATTCGTATCATGTCAATACAATCATTTTTGTCGGCGGTGTATTTTCCTTCCTTGACGCTCAGCTTTCGCAGTCAGCAAGTTCGTTTTGATTCGCTTTTCGTTGGTTTTTTAACGGTCCCGGGCATCAGCATCGCCTCCCGATGCGTCACCGCTTCTCCCGGTTCTCCCGACGGTATTCGCTGGGCGTCATGCCGGTCTGCTTCTTGAACATGTAGCTGAAATAGTGGGCGTCGTTGTAGCCCACGGCGAAGGCGATCTCCGAGGAGCGCATGGCCGTGGCGGAGAGCAGCTCCTTGGCCTTGCCGATGCGCAGCGCCGTCAGGTACTGGGTGAAGGTCAGGCCCGTCTCCTGGGAAAACACGGTGGAGAAGTGGCTCTGGGACATGCCCACCTCCCCGGCCACGTCCTGGAGCATCAGGTTCGGGTCGGCGTAGCGCTTGCTCAGGAAACTGCGCGCCCGGCCCACCGGCGTCTGACCCAGTCCCCGGCCGCTGCGGTCCCGGCAGGTCATCGCCTCGGCCAGCAGCGCCCGCACGGCTTCTATGCCGTCGGAGCGCAGCGCCTCGGCGATCAGCGCCTCGTTCAGCACCTTCTGGGGGTCGGCCCCGGCGTCGCTGACGATCTGCCGCGCCGCGATCACCGCCGCGATGCGCAGATAGCCCAGGGCCAGCTCCCTGCCCTCCACGCCGCTGCCCAGCAGGTCGGCGTACTCCGACAGTATGCCGTCCAGCTCCTCCTCCGGCGCGTATTGCAATCGCTCGTACAGCGGCGAAAGCTCCAGGCTGTTGATACGCGTGGTCCGGTCGTTCAGCTCGCTCACGCCGATGATCCTGCGCCCCCCGCCCTGTCCCTGGACGGCGTGGCGCACGTGCCGGGCCGACTGCATCGAACGGCGGATGTCGAAATAATCCGTCACCGTCTCGCCGATGGACAGCATCAGGTTATCGCAGTCCTCCAGCTGGGGCAGGTGCGCCGCCGACGCCGCGAAGGAATAGGCCCGCTCCTCGGCGTCCCGCTCGTTGTCCCCCAGCACCAGCGCCCACGCCCCGTGGGACATGCCGCAGGTGAACACGCTGCCGCCCGTGGCCTCAGCCAGGTCCGAAAGCGCCTCCCGCGCCCTGGCCCGGGCCTCGTCCCGAAGGGGAAAGGCGATGTCGATGACCACATAGCAGCCCGCGGCCAGGTTCACGCCCATGACGCGCATCTGGCGCATCAGCTGCTCGTCCTCGAAGCGGTCCCCCTCCTCGGTGAACAGCGACGCCAGCAGCTTTTCCCGCAAAAACGGATTGCCGGAGGCCACGTCCCGGCGCAGCGAGGCCATGCCCTGCTGGGCCCGGCGCTCCTCGGCGATCTGTCCGGCCACCCGCCGGAGGGCCTCCCCCAGCTCCTGGGCCGTGATGGGCTTGAGCAGGTATTCCTTCACTCCCAGGGAGATGGCCTGCCGCGCATAGGCGAAATCGTCGTAGCCCGACAGGATCACCATTCCGATCCAGGGCAGCACCCGCTTCACCTCGGCGCAGAGCTCCATGCCGTCCATAAAGGGCATGCGGATGTCCGTGAGCAGTATGTCCGGGTTCAGGTCGCGGATCATCGGCAGCGCCATCTCGCCGTCCGGGGCCTCCCCCACCAGCATAAAGCCGTTCTCCTCCCAGGGAAAGGAGTTGCGCAGATTCTCCCTGATGGCGATCTCGTCGTCAACCAGAAACACCTTCATCATTGGCGATTTCCTCCATGGATTTCAGCGGCACGCAGAAGGACACCCGCGTGCCCCCCGCGCCGCTCTCGATTTCCAGGCCCGTCTGCTGATGGTAGAAGAGCCGTATGCGCGCGTCCACGTTTCTCAGGCCGAAGCTGCTGCCCTCTTCCGGCGCGACGCCCGACAGCGCCGGCGCGTCGCTGCGCATGACGGCCACCACCCGTTCCAGTTCGTCTGGCGTCATGCCCTTGCCCGTGTCGGACACGGTAAAGCGCACGCCCTGGCCCTCCGGCACGGCCTCGACGCGGATCGTTCCGCCGCCCCGCTTGCTCTTGATGCCGTGGTACAGCGCGTTCTCCACCAGCGGCTGCAACAGCAGCTTGACGATGTAGCCGTCCTGCAATTCCTCGGGAATGTCGATCTCGTAGTTCAGTATGTCCCTGTAGCGCGTCTTCTGGATGCTCAGGTAGCCCGACATGTGCCGCGCCTCCCGTTCCAGCGGAATCCAGTCCGCGCCGGAGGACAGCGTGATGCGGAAGAAGTCGCTCAGCGAGCGGGTCAGGTGGATGACCTCCTCGCTCTTGCCGGACTGGGCCTGCCAGATGATGGCATCCAGCGTATTGTACAGGAAGTGGGGGTTGATCTGCGCCTGCAACAGCCGCAGCTCGGACTTGGCCAGGTTTTCCTGCTCCATGCGGCTGCGCTCGATCAGCGTCTCCAGGCGGTTGGCCATCACGTTGCTCTGCCGGGCCAGCTCGCTGAGCTCCTCCACCTCCATCTCCGGCACCCGGGCCTTCAGGTCGCCGCCGGTCAGCCGGTGCATACTGCTCTCCAGCTGGCGGATGGACTGCCGGATCGTATTGGTCATGTCCTGGGATGTGGAGGCCGTAAAAACCATCGCCGCCGCCAGCAGGAAGACCTCGGCGATGGCCGCCAGCCACACGATCTTCTGTATCTCAGCGCCCGAGCGCGCCGTCACCTCGATCTCCACCGATATGAAGTCGTCCAGCATGTCGGTGATCAGGTCGCCCACGTCGCGCACCTCGTCCACGATCCGCTCCATGTCGCCCACCGGCGCGCCCGCTTCCATACCCTCGCGCAGCTGGTCCAGATAACCGGCCAGCGTGTCCATCGTGCGCCGGGCCACCGTCAGCTCCAGGTAGCCCGCGCCCTCGGTATCCGCCAACAGGCCGTCCAGGGTCCGGTTCATCGAATCCAGCAGATCGTCCGCGCCGCTGTCCGCGTACTCGATCCGCCCCGCCGCCACGGAAAAAAGCTGTTCGGGCAGTTGGGTGCCCACCATTGGCTTGAGCCCGGCCGCCGTCTCCATGCGCGACATGGCGCGCTGGTACCAGGATGTCGTCAGAAACATCATCGTCAGGCTGGCCAGCGCCGGAATCAGCAGCAGTATGGCCGTCACGCGGGTCGTATGCCCAAGACGCTGGATGATGCTTGTCGACGGCATCGCGCCCCTGTCTTTCCTATTCCTGATTCCCAATTTCTCAATACCCTCTCGGCGCAAGATCGCTCAAATCGTCAAACTCGGTAAACGCCTGCTCCACGGGATGGTTGCGCTTGGGAATCTGTTTCCCCTTGGTCAGGGCGTCCACCATCTCCATCACCGAATTGCCCAGGTCGGGCGTACACTCCACGATGCAGTTGATCTTGCCCGCCTTCAGGGCCTCCACGGCCTCCTGCTGGGCGTCCACGGAAATCAGTACCATGTCCTGGCCGGGGCGAATCCCCGCTGCCTCCAGCACCTTCAGCGCCCCCAGCGTCATCTCGTCGTTGTGGCTGTACACCACGTCTATGCCCTGAGCGCCATACTTGTCCAGCAGGTAGCGCATGCACTCCTCGCCCTTGGAGCGCAAAAAATCGCCGGTCACGCTGTCGATGATGGTGAAGCGCTCGTCCCCGTCGATGGCCCACCGGAAGCCGGCCTGCCTGTCGCGCATCGGGGTGGAATCCTCCGTGCCTGTGATCTCCACGATGTTCAGATGCTCCGCGCCCATGGCGTCCGCCTTTTTCAAAAGGAACTTGCCCGCGCGCCTGCCCTCCGCCAAAAAGTCCGCGCCGATGTAGGCCGTGTACAGCGTATCGTCGTCCACGTCCACCATGCGGTCCATCAGGATCACCGGTATGTTCGCGCGCTTGGCCTCCCTGAGCACGTTGTCCCAGCCCGTCTCCACGATGGGCGAAAACACGATCACGTCCACCTGGTAGGAAATGAACGAGCGTATCGCGGCAATCTGCTTCTCCTGGCGCTGGTTGGCGTTGGCCCGCATCAGTCCGAAGCCCCATTTCTTCGCCGCCTGCTCCATGCTGGCGGTGTTGCCGATGCGCCATCCGCTCTCAGACCCCAGCTGGGAAAAGCCCACCACCACCGCCGACGGGTTCGTCTCGCCCCGTTCGCCCTTATCCGGTTTGCCTGCGCCGCAGGCCGACAGCAGCGCACACGCCGCCAACAGCAGCGCCATCAAACCCCGCCGCGCCCAACGCCCTGTCCTCACAGCCATCATCCTCCGTATAATCTGTATGCTATTATCGCATTTTGTGCCGTTTCAGTCAATAACAAATTCTGATTTGTCGGGAAGCGACAAATCAGAATTTGAGTGTTTAGTGGAACGAGCGAAACTGACGGCTTCATCGTCTAAACTGCCGCCATTCATGTAAAGAGTTACTAATAAAGAGTTACTAAGCCCCCATAAACAGGCTGGCCGAAGCCGTTCAATCTGAAAGGCGTCGGCCGTATGCTTTACCCGCCTCACGCCGCGGGCTTCGTGTCGTCCTCCTGGGCGTTGGTGTGGCCGGGGGCGACGCCCTCGGTGCTGTCCTGCCGGAACAGTATGGTAAAGGTCGCGAACAGTATCTTGAGATCCTCCACGATGCTGGGCCTGGATATGTACATCAGATCCATTTGCAGCTTGTCATAGGGCGTGGTATTGTACTTGCCGTACACCTGGGCATAGCCCGTCAGTCCCGCCTTGCATTGCAGCCGCAAGGCAAACTCAGGCATTTCCCGCTCGTATTCGGCCGCGATCTCCGGGCGCTCGGGCCTTGGTCCGACCAGGCTCATGCTGCCGCCGAGTATATTGAACAGCTGGGGCAGCTCGTCGATGCGGTGCGCCCTGAGCACGCGGCCGACGCGGGTGATGCGGGGATCGTCCCGCCCGGTGGACAGCCGCGCCACGCCGTCCTGCTCCGCCGAAATCACCATGGATCGGAATTTCAGCATTTTGAATTCCCGTCCGTCCTTCGTCAGGCGAATCTGCTTGTAGAACACCGGCCCGCCGTCCTCCACCTTTACCGCGATGGCGGCGATCAGTATGATCGGGCTGAACAGCAGCAGGAACAGCAGGCCCAGCAATATATCCAGCGTGCGCTTGGCCAGCTGATATTCCGGGGGCGGACTGTAGCGATCCACGCGCATCATCGGCAGGTGGAACATGGGTATCTTCTTTGCGCCGCTCATGATCACGTCGCCCACCCTGGGAATGATGTAAACCACGATGCCGTTCGCCACGCAGTATTTGAGTATGATGTTGCGCTCGTGGCTGTGCACCCCGCACAGGAATACACAGGTATAATCATCGAGCATATTCAGATTTTCCAAAAGGCAATCTTCAACTGTGCATACCATCTGCACGTCGAACTTTTGATCCATGCCGTAGCGCCCGAACAGATCCTCCACGCCGCGCCGGACATCGTAGATGACGGCGGTCTTTTGCCCGCCGTAGTGGGCGAAGTACCAGCGATTCGCCCCCCAGCACCACAGCGCGCCCAGGATCAGCTGCGCGGCCAGCGCCGCCAGCGCGGGCCAGATATTGGGAAACGCGCCGCTCATCAGCCACAGCACAAGGTACATAAAGCCGTCAGCGAAGAATATGCTCAACGCCTGGGCATAGAACATTTCCGATATCCGCTTCATCGAGACCAGGAATGCGTCGTAGGCCCTGCCAAAAAAGGTATACAGCACAACAAACATCAATATGATGCCGCCGCCTCTGTAGATTGAGGGGAATATGACCACCGTATGCACGTAGTACAGCAGCCAGCATATCGCAAAGGGCAACGTGATCAGCAGCACGTTGGCCGCCTTGATCAGCCGCAATCCATAATCGTGGTTCAGATTGACGGCGCGCTTGGGCTGCCTGGGCAGGGCATAGCTGCCCTCGGGCATGCCCGGGTGGCTCGGCCGCCTGCTCTGTGCCTTCATCTTTATTCACGACCTTATCATCAATTTTCCGGCGCGCCTTTCGTCTCCGACGCGCAAATATGTATATGTATATGTATTTGGTTTAATTCTATACACCCTTCATTGGATTGTCAACGTATTTACCATCGTTTGACACATTGTACCTAAAAAATTCCATTGTCGTCATATCAAAGGCAAGATTAAACCGCCGCCAATCCGCCCCCTGAACGTCATATCATCCTGCGACGACAAAGTCCTCAAGCAAAATAAAAAAACTGTCGGGGCTGTTGCCACGGCAACAGCCCCGACACAGGATGTTGACAAAGTCAACAGACTGCCAGGCCGCTGAAAAGCCCGCAAGGCAAGGCGCCGGGATATGCAAAAAAGGGAGCTTACCAAATCGTAAGTGACCGCATTTTGCACATCCCGGCAACACGGCAAGCAGAAAACCCTTCCGTTTTTAATGCGTCGGAAGGGTTTTCTGCGTTTGCAGGCTTTGTCTGCGGTCTATGTCGGGGCTGTTGCCATAATAACAGCCCCGACCCGTGCAACCGCCTGCGCTCACTCGTCCAGTTCAAATTCCTCGTCGTCCAGCGCGTCCTCGTCCTCATCCGCGCCCATCGACGCCTCCAGCGGCGCTTCGATGCCGCCGCTCTTGAAGCTCTCGCGGATCTTCGCTTCCACTGCGTCATAGGCGTCGGGATGGTCGCGGAAGAACTTTCGGGCGTTGTCGCGGCCCTGGCCGATGCGCTCGCCGTTATAGGAATAGAAGGAACCGGCCTTCTGCACCAGGCCCTGCTCCACGGCGATGTCCAGCAGCTCGCCCTCCCGGGAGATGCCCTCGCCGTACAGCATGTCCACCACGCAGGTGCGGAAGGGCGGGGCCACCTTGTTCTTGACGATCTTGATCTTCGTGCGGTTGCCGACGATCTCCTTGCCCTCCTTGATGGGCTCGCTCTTGCGGATGTCGATGCGCACGGAGGCGTAGAATTTCAGCGCCTTGCCGCCGGTGGTGGTCTCCGGGTTGCCGTAGAGCACGCCCACCTTCTCGCGCAGCTGGTTGATGAAGATGACCACGGCGTTGGTCTTGGCGATGACGCCCGTCAGCTTGCGCAGCGCCTGGCTCATCAGCCGTGCCTGCAAACCCACGTGACTGTCGCCCATGTCGCCCTCGATCTCGGCCTTGGGCACCAGCGCGGCCACGCTGTCCACCACCACGATGTCGATGGCCCCGGAGCGCACCAGCGCCTCG
>CACYZW010000108.1 GCA_902778995.1 uncultured Eubacteriales bacterium | reverse complement strand
CATGGACGACCTTTTCCTGTTCTACCTGAACGACGGGCATACCTATGATATGGACGCCGCCCTGCTCCGTTCGGAATGGACGCTCCAGGAAGTCGAGCCATACGACAACGACACGTATTCGGCCCTGATGAAGTCCAAGGTTATATTCATTTCGCAGTTGGCTACGCAGATCCCCGAGATCCGCGCCCAAATATGGGGAGAGGACGTCTACCGGGAATGCGTCAACACCGCGATCATCCGCCTCGAAGGCTTCATGCCGGACGAGGCGGGCTGGGCGGCATATTATAGCGGCGAGGGAGAATTGCCCCAGGACGGGGCGGGCATCGTCATCGCCGGTCTGAGGAAGGCCGCCGAGAACCCGGACATCCAGAACGTCCTCTTCGATCTGAGCTACAACGAGGGCGGCTCCAGCGACGTATTGGCCTTTATCGTCGCCATCGCCGTCGACGCGGACAGGCTGTACGGCGTCGACAAGCTGACCGGCAGGCGGATGACCGTCATCTATGAGGCGGATACGAACCTGGACGGCGCCTTTGACGCGCGGGATCGGGAGGCGGTCTACGACCGGTTCCGCTACGGCGTGCTCACCACCCGGGAGGATTTCTCCTGCGGGAACCTGTTCCCGGTCGTCATGCAGGAGCAGGGCGCTGTGCTTCTGGGCGAGCGCTCCGGCGGCGGCTCCTGCGCCATACAGATCGTCGCCCTGCCGGACGGCACCAGCTTTATGATGAGCAGCGGCCAGTGGCAGATCACGGACGAAAACCACGTCGATGTGGAGGGCGGTTGCAAGACGGATATTCCAATCGCCACTGAGTTAACATGGACTGTCCAGGAAGGCATTGAGATGCCTGTGTACGATAATTCCGCCTACTACGACGACGAAAATCTGAACGCGCTGCTGAACGACTGGTTTGCAACGAATGAGAGGCAGGACGCTGTGCCGGACGCGGCGTAACACATAATCATTGATATGGAGGTCAGAACCATGAAGAGGGTATTTCTGTTTGCGATGATCGCATGCCTGTGCCTTGCCGCCTGGGGCGGCGCGGCGCTGGGCGAAGCCGCGGCGACGGAGGAAGCGGCTTCGGTGTCCGCAGAGGAGCTGTTGCAGGCTGGAAAGGACGCCTATGAGGCGAAGGACTACGGTAAGGCCCTGGAATGCTGGCAGCAGGCGGCGGACCAGGGCAGCGTGAAGGCCCTGTGCAACCTGGGCAACCTGTACAGGGAAGGCAGCGGCGTCGAGCAATCCTACGAGAAGGCGCTGGAATACTGGCAGAAGGCTGCGGATCAGGGCGACGCGCTGGCGATGTGCAACCTGGGCGGCGCGTACTATAACGCCAGGGGCGTCGAGCAATCCTATGAAAAGGCGCTGGAATACTGGCAGCAGGCGGCGGAGCTGGGCAATGCGGACGCGCTCGTCAGCATCGCCTATCTGTACGGCCACGGCGAGGGCGTGGAGCAGTCCTTCGACAAGACGATGGAGCTGTATCAGCAGGCGGCGGAGCTGGGCAACGCCCAGGCGATGGCCAACATCGGCAATATGTATCTCTTCGGCGACGGCGTTGAGCAGTCCTACGAAGAGGCGCTGGCGTACTATGAGCGCGCCTCTGAGCTGGGCAACGACTACGCCCAGACCAACCTGGCCTATCTTTACTTCAACGGCTTCGGCGTGGAACAGTCCTACGAAAAGGCCGCGGAATACTGGCAGCTTGCAGCAGATCAGGGAAACGCCTACGGCCAGGCCAATCTGGGTTCCCTGTACGAGCAGGGCAAGGGCGTTGAGAAGTCCTACGAGAAGGCGCTGGAATACTATCAGAAGGCGGCGGATCAGGACAGCGGTTACGGCTACGTCAGCCTTGGCGATCTGTACGCGCAGGGCAAGGGCGTGGAGCAGTCCTACGAGAAGGCGCTGGAATACTTCCAGAAGGGCGTGGATCTGGGGAATGCCTACGGGTACGTCGGCCTCGGCGATCTGTACGCGCAGGGCAAGGGCGTGGAGCAATCCTACGAGAAGGCGCTGGAATACTACCAGAAGGCGGCGGATCAGGATGTGCCGGAGGGCTTCGTCAGCCTCGGCGATCTGTACGCGGAGGGCCAAGGCGTGACGCAGGATTATGAAAAGGCGGCGGAGTACTACCGGAAGGCGGCGGAGCTGGGCAGCGAGGAGGCTGCGGAGCGGCTGAAGAAGCTGGCAGAGGAAGGACACGTCAAGGCGGAGCAGTAAAAGTGATGTATGACGGTTGTATGACGGTTCCCGTGATATCATAATCGCGAGAATATCAGACCGAAAGGAGCGGACAAAATCATGAAGCTGATTGGCAAACACGGGAAGGCGGCCGAACAGACCGGCAGCAGCGACGCGTCGAAGGAGGCCGTCAGGAAATCGGGTGTGCGTCTGGAGGACGACGCGCTGGATCGCGTCGGCGGCGGCCAGGGAGAGATCAAACCGTCGCCTTCGATGCCGGTGGGACAGTTGGACCATTGGTGCATGGATATCGTGCCAAACGGCCCGTGCCCCTATAACGCCACCCCGAACAGCGATTATTGCAAGGGCTGCCCGAACAGGAAGTGACGACAGACTTGCAGACGCAACTTCGATTTCCGGCGGGAGCGAACGCAGCATGAGCATATTCAGACAGAAGAGCCTGGACAGGGTGTCCAGCCCGGAGCAGCTGAACGACTACATCCGCGTCACCACGCCCAGCGTGTGGCTGGTGCTGGCGGCCCTGATTCTGATGCTTGTCGGGATGCTGGCGTGGAGCATACTCGGTACCGTGGAGGCCGTCGGCCCGGACGGGACGACGAGGCAGGTTCGGCCGATCACCTACGTGACGAATTGAGGCGGATACCGGCCTGTCGGAGCGTATCAAAAGGGATCCCATCCCGACGAGGAGCCGGACGCGGTAAACGGCGGCAGCGAGCGCTCGGGCGATACCATGGCCGTTGCGGGAAGCCCGGGTTTCGGTCTGCCGGTCTGCCCGTCGCCCACTTACAATGGATTCCATGTAGCTATTCAGTCCTGCCTCCCGGCCAACTGACGGGGAGGTATCGGCGGGGGAGCTTGCTCCCCCGCCCGATCGTCACTGTTTTCAGAGAGGAACGATGAACGACAAGCGCATCAAATCGCCCGTCACCAGGGGCGTGGCAAAGGTACCGGTGGTCATGCAGATGGAGGCGCTGGAATGCGGCGCGGCCTCCCTCTGCATGATCCTGGCCTATTATGGCAAGTGGGTACCGCTGGAACAGGTGCGCGCCGATTGCGGCGTGTCCCGGGACGGCAGCAGCGCGAAGAACGTGCTGAAGGCCGCCCGCAGCTACGGCCTGGAGGCCAAAGGCTACCGCTACGAGCCCCAGGAGCTGCGGGACGAGGGCCGATTCCCCTGCATCGTCCACTGGGAGTTCAACCACTTCGTGGTGTTGGACGGCTTCAGGGGTGGCAGGGTCTACCTGAACGACCCCGCCAGGGGCGCGTACAGCGTGAGCATGGAGCGCTTCGACGAGGCGTTTACCGGCATTGCGCTGATGATGGAGCCCACGGAGGCGTTTGAGCCCGGCGGCAGGCCCAAATCGGTGCTGGCCTTTGCCCGCAGCCGCCTGCGGGGGGCGCGATCCGCCGTGGCCTTCGTGGCGATGACCTCGGCGATCACCGCGCTGGCGGGCATCCTGAGCGCCGGCTTTTCCCGCGCATTCCTGGACGAGCTGCTGCCGGGGCGCAATCCCGCATGGGTGGGGCCGTTCTTCGCGGGGCTGGGGCTGCTCACCCTCATACAACTGGCCGCCGCCTGGATACAGGCGGTGTATTCGCTGCGCCTGAACGGCAAGATGGCGGCGGTGGGCAGCAGCACCTATATGTGGAAGGTGCTGAGGCTGCCCATGGCGTTTTTCAGCCAGCGCATGGCGGGCGACATACAGGCCCGGCAATCGGCCAACGCCGACATCGCCTCCGGCCTGGTAGACACCGTCGCGCCGCTGCTGCTGAACACCGCCATGGCGATATTCTACCTGGTCGTTATGCTGCGCTATTCGTGGGTTTTGACGCTGGTGGGCATGACGGCGGTGCTGGTCAACGTGGCGCTCAGCCGCGTCATCAGCAACAAGCGGATCAACATCACCCGCGTGATGATGCGCGATTCCGGCAAGCTGGCCGGGGCCACCGTGGGCGCGGTGGACATGATCGAGACCATCAAGGCCAGCGGCGCGGAGAACGGCTACTTTGAAAAGTGGGCCGGCTACCAGGCGTCGGTCAATACCCAGAACGTGCGCTATGAGCGGCTGAACCAGTACCTGGGCGTGCTGCCCCAGGCGGTGACCGGCACGTTGAACATACTGGTGCTGGCGCTGGGGATATGGCTGACGATGCGCGGGCAGTTTACCGCGGGCATGATCTTCGCCTTCCAGGGCTTCATGTCGGCGTTCATGGCCCCGGCGAACCAGATACTCTCCGCCGGGCAGGAGATTCAGGAGATGCGCAGCGGCATGGAGCGCATACAGGACGTGATGGCGTACCCGGAGGACAGCGCCTTCGCCGAGCGGCCGGAGGCGGAGGCATACGACAAGCTCTCGGGCAGCCTGACCATGCGGCACGTGACCTTCGGCTATTCCCGCCTCGCGCCGCCCCTGATCGAGGACTTCAACCTGGAGCTCAGGCAGGGCCAGCGGGTGGCTTTCGTGGGCACGTCCGGCTGCGGCAAGAGCACGCTGGCCAAGCTGATTTCCGGCCTCTACCAGCCCTGGTCGGGGGAGATACTGTTCGACGGCAAGCCCATTTCCCGGATCGACCGCAGCGTACTCACCGGTTCGGTGGCCGTGGTGGACCAGGACATCATACTGTTTGAGGACACCGTCGCCAACAACATCAAGATGTGGGACAATTCCATAGAGGACTTCGAGATGATACTGGCCGCCCGGGACGCGCAGATCCACGAGGACATCATGCAGCGCGACGGCGGCTATCAGTATGTGCTCACCGAGGGCGGGCGCGACTTTTCCGGCGGCCAGCGCCAGCGCCTGGAGATCGCCCGCGTGCTGGCCCAGGACCCCACCATGATCATACTCGACGAGGCCACCAGCGCCCTGGATGCCCGGACCGAATACGACGTGGTGAAGTCCATCAAGGCGCGCGGCATCTCCTGCGTGGTGATCGCCCACCGCCTGAGCACCATCCGGGACTGCGACGAGATCATCGTCATGGACAAGGGCAAAGTCGTCGAGCGCGGCACGCACGACGAATTGATGGCGCTGGATGGGGCGTACAAGGCGCTTGTGGTGAGCGAATAATCAGAAAAAATGACTATTCAGGCCTTCTTGCCTTAGGGTCCACTAAAGCTGCGAAAAAGCGCCTTGAAATGCAGTCAAATCCACTCGAAACTGCATCTCCTTCCATTTAGAAACACACTCTACCTCCCAGCCAACTTGCGGGGAGGTATCGGAGGGGGAGCTTGCTCCCCCGTCCGATCGTAACTATTCAGTCCGCGACTTAACAGTTGCCATATTTCTTACCTCATACCTGTTTCGACCGAAGGGAGAAACCCCATGGGCTGGTTTGACGAGCAAATCCGGGTGCGAAAGCAGGCGGATCGGGAGACGTTCGAGGATTCCTTCCAGACCATCGCCGGGGCGGTGATGGGGCGGCGCATGTCCCAGGCCCTGAACGACGACCGGCAGGCGACCACGGATGCCATCGGCGACATATTGAAATACTACCGCGTGAAGCCCCAGGAGGTTCCGGACAACATCACGGACATGAACGAGGTGCTGGAATACCTGATGCGGCCCTACGGCATCATGCGCCGGAGGGTCAATCTGGAGCCGGGCTGGCATCGGGACGCCGTGGGCGCGATGCTGGGCCGTATGAAGGAAGACGGCTCGGTGGTGGCGCTGCTGCCCTTTGGCCTGACGGGTTATCGGTACTATGACCGCAGGGCGGGCAGGTTCGTGCGGGTGAACGGGCGAAACGAGCGCCTGTTCGAGAGCGAGGCCTTCGCCTTTTACAAGCCCTTTCCGCTGAAAAAGATGGGCGTCGGCAGCCTGCTCAAGTACATCGTGGAGCAGATCAGCGCCGCCGATCTCATCATGTTGGTGCTGTCCATGCTGGCGGCACTGGCCGTGGGCATGGTCATGCCGCGCCTGAACGTCCTGCTGTTTTCAACCGTGCTGGAATCGGGCAGCCCGCGGATGCTCGTGGGCATCGCCATCTACATGGTGTGCGCGACCCTGTCCGCCGTGCTGCTGAACGTCGTAAAATCACTGATTACCGCCCGCATCAACAACAAATTGGACCTGAGCATCGAGGCGGCTTCGATGATGCGCGTGCTGTCTCTTCCCGCGTCCTTTTTCAAGGACTATAGCGCGGGCGAGCTCTCGAACCGCCTGGGCTACATCGGCATGCTGGCGAACCAGCTGGTCAGCATGGTGCTGACCACGGGCCTGACGAGCCTGTTTTCGCTGGCCTATGTCTCCCAGATTTTCCTCTATTCGCCCGCGCTGGTCACGCCCGCGCTGGTGGTGACGGTGCTGACGCTGGCGGTGACGGTGGGCTCGGTGCTGTTGCAGACGCGGATTACCCGCCAGCACATGCTGGCCGCCAGCAAGGAAAGCGGCGTCAGCTACGCCATGATCTCCGGCATACAGAAGATTCGGCTTACCGGCGCGGAACAGCGCGCCTTCGCCCGCTGGGGCAGGATCTACGCAAAGGCGAGTGAACTGGCCTACAACCCGCCGCTGTTTTTGAAGGTCAGCTCCGTCATCACGTTGGGCATATCGCTGCTGGGGACGATGTGGATGTACTATGCCGCCGTGCAAAGCGGCGTGAGCGTCTCGGAGTACTTCGGCTTCAATGCCGCCTATGGCATGCTGAACGGCGCGTTTATGGCGCTGTCGGGCATCGCCGCCGCCGCTTCGCAGATTCGCCCGACCCTGGAGATGGTCAGGCCCATCATGCAGACCGAGCCCGAGGTGGCCGAGGACAAGGCCATGGTCACGCGGCTGTCCGGCGGCGTGGAGCTGAACAACGTCACCTTCCGCTACAGCGAGGACATGCCCCCGGTGCTGGACAACCTGTCGCTGAAGATCCGCCCCGGCCAGTACGTGGCCATCGTGGGCAAGACCGGCTGCGGCAAATCCACGCTGATGCGGGTGATGCTGGGCTTCGAGACGCCCCAGAAGGGCGCGGTGTACTACGACGGGCGGGATTTGAAGAAGCTCGATTTGAAATCCCTGCGCAGGCATATCGGCGTGGTGATGCAGAACGGCAAGCTGTTCATGGGCGACATCTACTCGAACATCACCATCTCCGCGCCGTGGCTGACCCTGGACGAAGCCTGGGAGGCGGCGGAGCTTGCGGGCATGGCGGAGGACATCCGCAATATGCCCATGGGGATGCACACGATCATCTCCGAGGGCCAGGGCGGCATCTCCGGCGGCCAGCGCCAGCGCATACTGATCGCCCGGGCCATCGCGCCGAAGCCGAAGCTGTTGATGTTCGACGAGGCGACATCGGCCCTGGACAACCTGACGCAGAAGCAGGTGTCCGACGCGCTGGATAGAATGAAATGCACCCGCATCGTGATCGCCCACCGGCTGTCCACCATCCGCCAGTGCGATCGCATCATCGTGCTGGACGGCGGAAAGATCATCGAGGACGGCAGCTATGAGGAATTGATCCAAAAGGACGGCTTCTTCGCGGAGCTGGTCTCCCGACAGCGCCTGGACGACACGGAGTACGTGGGACGGACGACGGCGTTTTAGAAAAGAAACGACACAAAGCCCATGTCGGCGCTTCGACATGGGCTTTGTGTCGTTTGTATTACCCGATTATGCGCACCCTGAACCCCTTCGACGGGGTCAGCTGCCCGGCCTTGTCGTCCCAGCGCAGGGGCGTCGCGGCATATTCGCCGCGCTCGTAGCCGTAGCCGTCCCCGGCGTCGTCGTAAAGGTCGAACGCGCCGTCCGCGCCGCGCCACACGCAGATCTCCAGCGGCGTCTCCGGCTTCTGGTCGGCGTATTGCAGCCCCTCGGCCATGGGGATGATGCCCCCGGCCCTGACGAACAGGGGAATCCTGTCCAGCGGTGTGTCCACGGTCACCTCCCGGCCGCCCGTGTAGCGGGTGCCGTCCCAGAAATCGTACCAGTCGCAGCCGGCGGGCAGGTAGCAGGTCCAGCGCTGCGGCCGGTTCAGCGGGGCGCTTTCCCGACCGTAGAGCATCGGCTCGGTCACCGGGCACACCAGCAGTGACGGGCCCAGCATGAATGCGTCGGCGGTGGCGACGGCGCGTCGGTCGTGGGGGAAGTCGAACAGAAGCGGCCTGATCATCATGCCGTTGTCGCGCCACACCCCGCCGGCCAGGGAATAGATATAGGGCATCAGCCGGTAGCGCAGCCGGATCGTCGCGGCGATGGCGTCGTACACCGGCTCGCCCGCCTGGCCGAAGTTCCAGATTTCCCGGGGCGCGTCGGTGCCGTGGGAGCGGAACATGGGCAGGAAGCAGCCGAACTGCAGCCAGCGCACGTACAGCTCCTGGTAGCCCCTGTCGCGGATGCCCTGCTCGTAATCGCCTTGCCAGAACCACTTGGGGGAGGGGTCGTTGTCACAGCCGCAGCCCCGGGCCTGCCAGTTTTCCCGCACCACGAAGAAGCCCCCGATGTCCAGCGTCCACCATGGGTAGCCGCTGGCCGCCATGCTCAGCCCCTCGGCGATCTGCCCCTTCATCACGTCCCACCGGGCGGAGATGTCGCCCGACCACAGCACCGCGCCGTAGCGCTGGCTGCCGGCGTAGCCGGAGCGGGTCAGGTTCAGCACCCGCCTGTTGGGGGCGTCCCTGCGCTGGTTTTCATAGATGCCCTGGGCGTGGACCAGTGCGTAGAGGTTGGCCTGGGCGGGGTCGAGGTAGCGCTTGTGCTCGCTGCCCACCATTTGAAAGCGAACCAGGGGGTCCCGCCGGGTCTCGCCGTTCCAGTCCGGGCCGGAGAAGGGCTCCGTGGAATCGCACCACCAAGCGTCGAAGCCCTTGTCGAACAGCCCGGCCTTCGCCTGCCGCCAATACAGCTCGCGGGCGTCGGGATTGAAGGCGTCGTAGGTGGACAGGTCGTTCAGCAGCCAGCCCCTTTCGTTGAACTGCGTCCAGTCCACGGTGCCCTCGTTCATGTTGGGCCACACGGAGACCATCCCGTGGGCGTGCATGGCGTGGATCTCGTCCATGCGCTGCTTCAGGTCGCCGAAGCGCGTTTCGTCCACCTGCTTCTCGCCCCACCGCCCTTCCCGCCAGGTGCACCAGTCCTGCACCACGCCGTCCAGCGGCACGCCCAGCTCGCGGTAGCGGCGCACCACGTCCGAAAGCTCCGCCGCGGATTTGTAGCGCTCCCTGGACTGGATATAGCCGAAGGCCCACCTCGGCGGCAGCGCCGCCCGGCCCGTCAGCCGCCGAAGGCCGTCGATGATGGCGTCGAAGCGGTTTGGTATGCGCCCGTCGCCGACGATGACGTAGTAGTCCAGCTGGTTCACGGTGTCCAAGGACAGGCAGCTGCCTCCGGCGTCGTCCTGGAAGGTCATCAGCGAGCCGCAGTCCGCCAGCAGCCCGTAGCCCTTGTCGGACAGGAAGAAGGGCATCGGAATGCGCATGTTGTGCTGGTAGAGGTAGCGCTTCCTGTGGCGGTTGTTCCAGGTGCCCTCCTCGCCCTGGCCCAGGCCGTAGATGCCCTCGTCGGGGGCGAAGTCGAAGCGCAGCCGCGCCTGCCAGGCGCGGCGGTCCACCGTGGGCTGGAGGTTCTTGATGAAGTTGCGCTCGCCGTCCACGGTCCGGACGCGCTCGATCACCGGCGCTTCGCCGCCGGTGGTGTAGTGAATCACGTCCTGGGCCGTCAGCACGTGCCCGGTCTCCTTCAACAGGGCTTCGCCGCCCTCGGCGCTCCGCCAGGTCAGCCTGTCCGCGGCGCGGTCATATTCGGCCAGCAGCCCACCCGAGCGCAGCCACACGCGCCCCTCGTCCTGGCCGCAATCGGCAAAATCCCCGGCCCCTTCGGGCATCTCCGGCGCCTGTATCAGCATCGAGGGCGCCGCGATGGCCGGCTCCTTCGTGTGGACGCAGCGCACGACGCCCGGCAGCGGGGCCTCCAGGCGATACAGCCCGCTGTTTGTCTGAAATTCAATGCATTTCTTCATCGTGTTGCCATGCCTTTCCGATAGTCAATCGCTTCTGTCTTTCATGCGGTGGCTCGAACCGCCTCCGATTGGATTGTATCAAATCCCGGAGGCCGTGGCCATACACGATCCTGCGCAGATTGTGTAAAAATCCTGCGGAACCGTATTATTTGGGATGGAAAGGGCTTTACGACAGCCATGCACAATCTGCCATGGCGTGGGATTTGCCGTTGACATATGGTGAATTTAGCGCTATACTGGATTTGAAATTACGATGAGATTAGAAATGGAGGGCAAAGGGATGAAGAACAGTTTGAAAAAGAGGCATTCCTGGAGGACGCTGATATGCGCGCTGCTGATCGCCGCGCTGGCGATGATGGGCGCGGTGGCGGAGGACGACCTGAACTTGGAATTGAACCTCGAGGGCGCGGGGAATGAAAGTGGCCTGAATGTCACGATTGATGACAAGGCCGTCAGCGACAATACCGGAATCGCTGTCGAGCTGGATGGCGAAGGCGTCCCCGTTGACGACACGCCTGTTTCCGGGGAACTGGAATTGGACGGGCTGAATCTGTCCGATGGATTTGGCGGGGAGCTGACGCAGGCGGGGGACGCATCGGAGGAAAACGCGGGCTTCGCGGCGACCAACAGCAACCCGGAGGACTTTGAGATCGACGAGAAAGGCGTACTCGTGAAGTATGTGGGCCCGGGCGGGGATGTCGTCATTCCGGACAGCGTGACTAGAATTGGAAGTGAAGCATTCTATGAGTGCGAAAGCCTGACAAGCGTAACGATCCCGAACAGCGTGACCGGCATTGGGCATTTTGCGTTCTGGCGTTGCACCAGTCTGAAAAGCATATCGATCCCGAACAGCGTGACCTTCATTGGGGGATATGCGTTCTATAGTTGCAAAAGCCTGAAAAGCATTACGCTCCCGAACGACCTGACCAGTATACGTGAATGGGTGTTCCAAGATTGCGAAAGCCTGACAAGCATAACGATCCCGGACAGCGTGACCAGCATTGGGGAGGAGGCGTTCTGGGGTTGCCACAGCCTGAAAAGCATAACGATCCCGAACAGCGTGACCAGCATTGGGGAGGGTGCGTTCAATGCATGCTACAGCCTGACAAGCATAACGATCCCGGACGGCGTGACCAGCATTGGGAACTCTACGTTCGATGGTTGCTCCAGCCTGAAAAGCATAACGATCCCGAACAGCGTGACCAGCATTGGGGAGTGGGCGTTCGATGGTTGCCACAGCCTGACAAGCATAACGATCCCGGACGGCGTGACCAGCATTGGGAAGGGTGCGTTCAGTGGTTGCGAAGGCCTGACAAGCATAACGATCCCGGACGGCGTGACCAGCATTGGGGTGTGTGCGTTTGAATCTTGCTACAGCCTGACAAGCATAACGATCCCGGACGGCGTGACCAGCATTGGTGAGCAAGCGTTCTTGGGATGCACCGGTTTGACAAGTATAACGATCCCGGACGGCGTGACCAGCATTGGGGATTGTGCGTTCCTTGAATGCGACAGCCTGACAAGCATAACGATCCCGGACGGCGTGACCAGCATTGGGAACCGTACGTTCGAAAATTGCAACAGCCTGAAAAGCATAACGATCCCGAACAGCGTGACCAGTATTGGGGATGAGGCGTTCGCTGAATGCGACAGCCTGACAAGCATAACGATCCCGAAAGGCGTGACCAGTATTGGGGATGAGGCGTTCTCTAGGTGCGAAAGCCTGAAAAGCATAACGATCCAGAAAGGCGTGACCAGTATTGGGGGGTGGGCGTTCTATAAGTGCGAAAGCCTGACAAGCATAACGCTCCCGAACAGCGTGACCAGGATTGGGTCGTGGACGTTCTCTGAATGCACCAGCCTGAAAAGCATAACGCTCTCAAACAGCGTGACCAGCATTGGGGAGGAGGCGTTCCGTTATTGCCCCAGCCTGACGAGCGTTACCATCCCTGCAAGTGTGACTGAATTAGGTGTTTGTGTGTTTAATAATTGCAGAAAACTGAAAAGTGTTAATATACAAAAGGGTTTGAACATAATTCCGTTGGGAGCTTTTGCAGAATGTGTCGGGCTTGTGAATGTTGTTATTCCAGACAGTGTAACCAGTATAGGATATTGTGCATTTGGAGCATGTACATCATTGAAGGAAATAACCATACCTGAAAGCGTGACAAGTATAGGAGATGGGGCATTTGCATACTCGATAAAAACAAACAGACAAGGTGACATTTATGATTTCGATGGTGTGTTAGATATTACAATTCGTGGAATTTCTGGCTCCTATGCTGAAAAATATGCAAAGAAAAACAACATTCCCTTTGTTCCTGTTGAGGATGACCAGCCGACCTCGATATCAATTACCCAGGGAAAAACAGCGACCCTGTACGCGGGCAAGACGCTGAAGCTGAAGGCCAAGATAGAGCCGAAGGGCGCCAGGACCACCCTCAAATGGACAAGCAGCAACCCGAAGGTCGCCACGGTCACCCAGAAGGGCGTGGTGAAGGCGCTGAAGAAGGGCACGGCCATCATCACCGTCAAAACCGCCAACGGCAAGAAGGCCACCTGCAAGATCACCGTGCCCACCGCGCCCAGGAAAGTCGCCTTTGCGAAGAAAGCCTACAGCGTGAAGGTGGGCAAGACGGTCAAGCTGACCGCGAAGCTGACCCCGACCAAGGCCAGGACTACCCTGACCTGGACGACCAGCGACAAGAAGGTTGCCACGGTCACCCAGAAGGGCGTGGTCAAGGGCGTCAAAAAGGGCACGGCCACCATCACCGTCAAGACCGCCAACGGCAAGAAGGCTTCGGTGAAGGTGACGGTTCAGTAAAGGGAACCGGCGACAGCATCGAGGCACAAGACCGGAAAGCACAGTTGTGATGTGCTTCAAAAGCCTTCCCCTGAAACGCTCGTTTCAATCGCGGGGAAGGCTTTTGGCATGCGCGCAGCAAATGGCAGAAGGGGTCGTCCATCCATTTATTACGTCATGGGTGAATGGCCACCCATTCGTTACCATTCACCCAACAAGCTGACTTGCAGGGAGGTATCGGAGGGGAGCAGCCCCTCCAATGTTCAATCGGCCCCGGCGACACATTTTTGCGACGGGAAGCCTGTCGACCAGAGCAAAAATGACTTCCTTGCAGATTTGCCGCCCGGAAATCACTTGTGATTTCAGGCAAATCTGTCAAAGAGGTGGCCTTGGCGGGGGAAGCAGGTCCCCCGCCAATTACCATTCACCCGTAGGGTGAATGGTAACACCCATTCGACGTTGTGGCCCCGGTCTCCTGGGAAAAACGCTTGTATTTCATGAGGCGATGCGCTATAATGACTTTGACTGGAAAAATGTGTATGGTCTTCCGGCTTGGCCGGAAGAAAGATGATTCATGGGAGGTAGGAAGCATGTCACGTATTTTTCGCAGTATTTTGTGTGCGCTGCTGATCGCCGCGGTGACGTTGCCTTGCGCCATGGCGGAGGTCGATCTTGGCATAGAGGCGCACATCGACGCGCCGGTAGACGGTATCAAAACCGACATCTACATTGACCTGGACGAATCGTATGGCCTTGATGTGTCCGAGCTCGTCACTGAGGACTTGAAGCCCGCGCGCAATGAAGCCAACGAGGGGGAGCAGGCCTCGGAGGATTTCGAGATTTTCGAAGGCGGCATTCTTGGCAGTTATCGCGGCAAGGCCAGCGAGGTCGTCATTCCGGATGAAGTGACCGAAATCGGCGCGGAAGCGTTTTCTGATTGCACGACCCTGACCAAGGTGGTCATCGGCCCCAACGTCACCAGGATCCGCGCGGATGCGTTCATCCGCTGCGTCAACCTGGTGGAGGTCATCATTCCGGACAGCGTCACCCGAATCGACGAAGGCGCGTTTTGCGGTTGTACGAGCCTGAAAACCATCGCCATTCCCGAAAGCGTCACGATCATTGAACCGCATGTCTTCGCGGAGCTGATGATGGATTATAGCGACGAAGGCGTTTACGAGTACATCGGTCTGCTGGACATAACGATCTACGGCAAGACCGGCTCTGCCGCCCAGATCTATGCCCAGAACGCGGGCATTCACTTCGTCGATCCAGTTCAGGCCAAGCCCGATTCGGTGTCCCTGAACAAGAGCAAGGCGACGGTCTACGCGGGCAAGACGCTGCAATTGAAGGCGACGGTAAAGCCCGCCGGCGTTTCGACAACCTTGAAGTGGCGAACCAGCAACAGCAAGGTCGCCACTGTGACGCAGAAGGGCCTTGTGAAGGCCGTCGGGAAGGGCACGGCGACCATTACCGTCAAGACCGATAACGGCAAAAAGGCCACCTGCAAGATCACCGTGCCCACCGCGCCCAGGAAGATCGCCTTTGCCAGGACGATCTGCAGCGTGAAAAAGGGCAAGACGATCAAGCTGACCGCGAAGCTGACCCCGACCAGGGCCAAGACCACCCTGACCTGGACGACCAGCGACAAGAAAGTGGCCACGGTCACCCAAAAGGGCGTGGTCAAGGGCGTCAAAAAGGGTACGGCCACCATCACCGTCAAGACCGCCAACGGCAAGAAGGCTTCGGTGAAGGTCGTCGTAAAATAACGGCGTATCCAATAATCAGCCTCCGGCACCTTGCGCCGGAGGCTGATTGCGTTCTGTTTGAACTGTGCGAAATACTCCCGCTGTATTGTCCGGACGATTCAGCGCCCCTCCCGCGCCGCTTCCTTCGCCTGCACGATCCGCCGCGTCACCAGTATGATCGTCGCGGCGGCGCAGGCCAGCCCCAGCTGGGTGAGGCGCTGTTCGCCGGTCAGCGGCGTCAGGTAGAAGACGCCGGGGATGAGGGTCACAGCCATTATCATGCCGGCGCACATGGCGGCGAACACCGCCGCCCTGAGTTTGGTGAAGGGCAGGGACGTGACCAGCAGCGTCACCAGCCCCGCGACGGCGGCGGAGAGGGTCGCCAGGGTGGAGCAGACCTCGTGGCTCCAGCCCCGCGCCTCCAGGAAGCATGACGCCAGCGCGCACAGGGTCACCGCCAGCGCGCCGGGAATCGCCCGGGTCAGCACCGTGCGCAGGAAGTTGCCCCGCACCCGCTCGCGGTTGGGCTCCAGGGCCAGACAGAAGGAAGGCGCGCCGATGGTCAGCGCCGAGATCAGCGTCAGCTGGATGGGCTGGAACGGGTAGCGGGCGGGCAGGAACAGCACCAGCAGCGCCAGCGCGAAGGAGTACAGCGTCTTGACCAGAAACAGCGAGGCCGCCCGGGTGATGTTGTTGATGACCCGCCGTCCCTCGTCCACCACGGCGGGCAGGGCGGCGAAGTCGGCGTCCAGCAGCAGCAGCTGGGCCGCGTGTCGGGCCGCGTCCGAGCCCCCCGGCATGGCGATGGAGCAATCCGCCGCCTTTAGCGCCGGGATGTCGTTTACGCCGTCGCCGGTCATGGCCACGGTGTGCCCCGCCGCCTTCAAGGCCTCCACCAGCATGCGCTTGCGCTGGGGCGTCACCCGGCCCAGCACCGCGCAGGCTTCGGCGGCCCCGGCCAAATCGCCGTCGTCGAGGGTGGCGACATCGACCCACCTGTCGGCGTCCTTCAAGCCCACGCGGGCGGCGATGGCCGATACGGTGCGGGGGTCGTCGCCGCTGATGAGCTTGACCTGTACGCCCTGTTCCGCGAAGTAGCGCAGCGTCTGTTCGGCGTTGGGGCGCAGCGTGTCGCTCAGGGCCAGCAGGCACAGGGGCGTCAGGCCGGGGGGCAGGCAGTCCCCCTCGATGCGGCCCCTGGCTTCGCAGAGCAGCAGCACCCGCAGGCCCTCGGCGGCGGCGCTACGGGCGGGCGATTTCCACGTGTCGTCCTCCGGCAGCACAAAGTCGGGCGCGCCCAGCACATAGGTCGTGCCGTCCGAAAAGCTGTAGGCGGAGCGCTTTGTGGCCGAATCGAAGGGCAGCACGGCCACCGGCGCTTCCTTTGCGGGGGCTACGGCATGGGCCAGCGCCCGCATGGTGGGGCTCAGGCGCTCGTCCGCCCCAAGAAAGCGGGCCAGCGCCCCGCGACAGGCCGCCTCGGAGCGCCCGGAAAGGGGAATGACGCGCTCCAGCGTCATGTCGCCGGTGGTGATGGTGCCGGTCTTGTCCAGGCACAGCACGTCCACCCGGGCCAGGGTTTCGATGCCGTACAGCTCCTGCACCAGCGTCTTGCGCCTGCCCAGGCGCACCACGCCCACCGCCAGCGCCACGCTGGTCAGCAGTATCAGGCCCTCGGGGATCATGCCGATCATGGCCCCCACCGCGCCGGGCACCGCCTCCTTGAGGGGGATGTGCTGTATGAATACCTGCTTGCCCAGCAGCGCCAGGCCGATGGGCACCAGCGCGACGGACACGAACCGCACGATTTTGTTCAGGTCGGCCATCAGCGCGGACCTGGGCTGCTTGATTTCGCGGGCCTGCCGGGTGAGCCGGTTGGCGTAGCTCGCCTCGCCCACGTGCACCAGCTGGGCCGTGAAAGCGCCGGACACGACGGCGCTGCCGCTGTAAAGCCAGTCGCCCTCCCGCTTCGAGACGGGGTCGCTCTCGCCGGTGAGCAAGCTCTCGTCGGCGCTGCCGGCGCCCTCGCGGATCCAGGCGTCCGCAGGCACCTGATCCCCGGCGCGCAGTATCACCAGGTCGCCCCGCGCCAGGTCGTTGGGGGAGACCGGTTTCTCCGCGCCGTCCCGGCGGACCTTTGCCGGGGTTTCCGCCAACAGCCTGAGCTGCCGCACAGTCCTGCGGGCGCGAAGCTCCTGTACCGTGCCGATCAGCGTGTTGGAGACCACCACGCCCATGAACAGCATGTTCCGCCATGCCCCCACCAGCGCCAGGGCCAGCGCTAGCAACACGTTCAACAGGTTGAACAGCGTGAACAGGTTCTTCGCCACGATTTGCATCGGCGTGCGTCCGTCGTCCGCCGCCGCACGGTTGCCCTCGCCTGCGGCGATCCGCCGGGCGGCTTCGGCCTCCGTGAGCCCGGAAAGGTCGGTGAGCGCCTCCGGCGCGCCGGTTGGCAGGGTGAGTTGTTCGCTTTCGTACATGTTATGCCCTCTTCCGTGCATTTTCAAATGGACATTTCCACCGCGACCGTGTATAATAAATCTGTTGAATCAATCAAAGGAGCGATGGCCATGAACAACAAGGATGCCATGGGGTTCGTGCTGCTTTCCGACGTGGTGCCCCACATCGTGCAGGAGATACGCTACTTTTCCACCTTCAATTTCGTCGGCGATCGGGTGGACGGCTACGAGGAACCCATCGCGCTGCTGACCCATGACGCGGCGAGGGCGCTGAAGGCCGTCAGCAACGAGATGATGGTGAAGGGCTACCGGCTGAAGGTCTTCGACGCCTATCGCCCCGTGACGGCGGTGAAGCATTTCATCTACTGGGCCATCGAGGATGAGGACATCCGAATGAAGCCCTATTTCTATCCCGACATCAACAAGCAGGACGCCTTCGAGCTGGGCTACATCGCCAAGCGATCCAGCCACAGCCGGGGCAGCGCCATCGACCTGACGCTGCTGGACATGAAGACGGGCCGCGAGGTGGACATGGGCGGCCCCTTCGACCTGTTCGGCGAGCTGTCCCACCCGGATTACCGGGGCGTGACCGACGAGCAGTACGCCAACCGCATGCTGCTGCGCGCCGCCATGGAGCGCAACGGCTTCGAGCCCTACGCGTGCGAATGGTGGCACTTCCGCCTGGTCAACGAGCCCTTCCCGGACACCTGGTTCGATTTTCCGGTGGCCCGGCAGTCGGTGAAGGCGTAGCAGTTCATATCATAGTATATAGGATATTATACAGAGAAAGCCTCGCAAAAGCAACGGAAAAGTGGATAACTTGCGGGACAGCTTGTGCATGTGCCCCTGGCGCGATTTCTGCTGCTCGTTTGCGCCTTTGGCACAATATGGAAAACCCGGGAGAATCAACACAGAGGAGGGTATGGGTATGAAACACAACTACTTGACGAAGCTGCTGGCGGTGCTGCTGGCGGCGCTGCTGCTGAACGCGGCGGGCCTGGCGGAGGCGGACATCGTCATCGGGGAGACGGTCCCGGTTATCGAGCTGCCCGAAGTGGAAGCGCCGGCGGACCTGACGCTGGACGCGGGCGCGCTGGAGATCGTCCAGGCGGGCGTTGCGGGCGACGAAGGGCCTGCGGCAGACCTGACGACCAACGCGACTGTGACGAAGGTGACGCTGGGCGTCGCGCAGAAGTACAAGATCGACAGGAAAAGCCTGGGCAAAGACCTGAGCTTCAAGTCGTCGAAGCCGAAGGTGGCGGCGGTGAGCGCGAAGGGCGTCATCACCGCGAAGCGCAAGGGCACGGCGGTCATCACCTGCAAGAGCGGCAGCAAGGTGGCGGGCCGCTGGAAGGTGACGGTGAAGGCCGCGCCGAAGAACGTCAAGCTGAACCTGAAGGCGCTGACGGCGGGCAAGGGCGAGCGCGTGCAGCTGGTCGCGACGACGCCGAAAAACTCGGCGACGAAGCTGACGTGGCAGTCGTCGGACAAGGCGGTCGTGTCGGTGAACGCCGACGGCCTGGTCTACGCCAGGCAGAGGGGCACGGCGACGGTCACAGTGACGACCCACAACGGCAAGCAGGCGTCCGTGGCGGTGACGGTGAAGTACAAGCCGAAGAAGGTGACGCTGAGCAAGGATCGGCTGGAGATGAAGCCAGGCACGTCGAAGACGCTGGCGGCGACGCTGCCTGACTACGCGGCGTCCTGGGCCATGACCTGGACCAGCAGCGACGAGGCCGTGGCGACGGTGAGCGCCAAGGGCAGGGTGAAGGCCGTGGCCGACGGCGCCGCGACGATCACCGTGACCACCTTCAACGGCGTCAGCGCCAGCTGCGAGGTGGAGGTGGCGGAGTTCTTCAGCGTGCCCATCGACAAGAGCCACTTCCCGGATGCGGTATTCAGGGAATACGTCCGCAGATTTGACCTGGACGGCGACGGCGTGCTGTCCCGACAAGAGACCGGGGCGGTCAAGAGCATTGGAGGGGACAGCGACAATCACAGGGCGAACGAAGTAAACAACGATGCGATCGTTTCGCTGAAGGGCCTCGAGTATTTCGAGGCGCTGGAGAAGCTGGTTTGCCCCTCTCCCTACCTGGAGGAGGTCGACGTCAGCCGGAACAGGGCGCTTAAGTACCTGAGCTGCTCCGACAACTGCGTCTCGACGCTGGACCTGACTCACAACACCGAGCTGGAATTCCTGGACCTGGAGGTTACAGGCAGGCTCAAAATCAACCTGGACCTGAGCAATTGTCGCAAGCTGAAGGTGTTCACCTGCGAGGAAAGCGGCCTGACCGGGGTCAATATCGCCAACCTGCCGAAGCTGGAGGTGGCGGATTTCCTGTGGTGCGACGGCATCAAGAAGCTGGACATCAGCGGCTGCGGCAAGCTGAGGCGGCTGATTGTTCCCGGCGGAGACGATTTCGGCGACCTGGATTACCTGAACATCGACGGCTGCGTCAGCCTGGCGGAGATGCATTGCGTCAACAACGCCCTCAAGACGCTGGATGTGAGCCATTGCCCCGCGCTGGTGGCCTGCCTGAAGAAGGGCGTCGCCGACGAGGGGGAATACTGGATCAAATACGAAAACGGCGACGACCACCTGATTTTGGACAAGGACATCAGGCTGACGCCCGCGCCGAAGTCGTGACGCGGCGCGACAGGGAATTGTTTCACAGGGACACGATAAAGGACGGGAGCGCTTCTCCCGTCCTTTGTCGTGGCGCGCCAATTTCCCGGCTTGCCCCCCAGTCGCCCACAGACCTCGCGTTTTGGCTCGGGAAGCGTATTACTCCCTGAGCTTTCCGTGATGCGCCGAAAAAAATTGCCGATATGTAAATATCCCCCCTTTGCGGGAGTGAAAAAATAGTATATAATGTTAAGGAAACACCGCACAATGCTCATGGCACATTAACGACTGAATGTCATCCCGTCGCTGCACGGCCCGATCATGCGCCTTTTCCATGGATGGCAGTTGGATTTGCATGCAGGCGGGGCAACGGGCGATGGGAAGATGCTGAGTGAAGGATGGTGATGTATTTTGACATTGTCGGACAAGCTTTATGTCATACTGATCAAGGGCGGCTCCTGGAAGACCATACTGGGCGGCCTGTGGGTGACGATCCGGATTTCCGCATTTGCGCTGCTGCTGGGCACGGCGCTGGGCGCGATCATTTGCCTGCTGCGCACGCGGAAAAACCCGCTGGTGCGGGGCATCGCCTCGGCCTACATCGCCGTGCTCCGGGGCACGCCGGTGTTGATGCTGCTCCTGCTGCTCTACTACGGGGTGTTCGCCAGGGCGGGGCTGAAGCCCGTGACGGTGGCGGTGGTGACGTTCGCGCTGAACGTTTCCGCCCACGTGGCGGAGCTGCTGCGCTCGGCGCTGGGGGCGGCGGACAAGGGCCAGGCCGAGGCCGCGCGGACGCTGGGCTTTTCCGCGTGGTCGACCTTCCGGCTGGTGACGCTGCCGCAGGTGCTGCGCATCGCCAAGCCGGTGTACCAGTCCACCATCGTGAACCTGATCCAGTGGACCAGCGTGGTGGGCTACGTGACCATCACGGACCTGACGCGCGTCATCAACAACATCGCCTCCCGCACGATGCAGCCCCTGCTGACCATCACCATCGGCATGATAATCTATCTGGCGCTCAGCTACATCGTGTTCGGCCTGTTCGCGCTGTCGGACAGGATCAAGCAGAGAAAGCGGGGTGAGGCGGCATGAGCCTGATTGAAGTGAGGGGTCTGAGGAAGTCCTTCGGCAAGCTGGACGTTTTGAAGGGCATCGACCTGACGGTGGAGCAGGGCGAGCGCGTCGCCATCATCGGCGGCTCCGGCTGCGGCAAGAGC
>CACYZW010000107.1 GCA_902778995.1 uncultured Eubacteriales bacterium | reverse complement strand
GGGAAGCCGCCTCGGACTTCTCACCAAGGTCATGGCCAAGCCGGCCGTGCCCTTCGGCGGAAAGTATCGCATCATTGACTTTCCCCTGTCCAACTGCACAAATTCCAACATCGATACCGTGGGTGTTCTGACCCAGTACCGGCCCCTGGAGCTGAACAGCTACATCGGCTCCGGTCAGACCTGGGATCTCGACCTGAGTTATGGCGGCGTGTACGTCCTGCCGCCCTACGCCACCGCCGACAGCAGCGAGTGGTACAAGGGCACGGCCAACGCCATCTATCAGAACTTTGGCTTCATCGAGCAGTTCGATCCCGAATACGTGCTGATCCTCTCCGGCGACCACATCTACAAGATGGACTACAACCGCATGCTCAGCTCCCACATCGAGCGCAACGCCGACGTGACCATCGCCGTGCGCCCCGTGCCGTGGGAGGTGGCCTCGTCCTTCGGTCTGATGGTCGTGGATGACAGGGACGCCATCACCGAATTTGTGGAAAAGCCGCCGAAGCCCACCAGCAATCTGGCTTCGATGGGCGTTTACATCTTCACCTGGAAGGTGCTGAAGGAATACCTGACCGCCGACGCCGCCGACCCGAATTCCCAGAACGACTTCGGCAAGAACATCATTCCGAACCTGCTCAGGGACAAGAAGGCCCTTTACGCCTACGCCTTCACCGATTACTGGAAGGACGTGGGCACCATCTCCAGCCTCTGGGAGGCCAACATGGATCTTCTGAAGAATCCGCCGGAGTTCGATCTGACCGACCCGCGCTGGAAGATCTACTCCCGCACGCCGGTCATGCCGCCCCACTTCATCGCCGACGACGCGGATGTCACCAATTCCATGATTACCGAGGGCTGCATGATCGACGGCGTCGTGCGCGACAGCGTGCTGTTCGCGGGCGTCACCGTGGAAAAGGGCGCCCTGGTGGAGGACAGCGTCATCATGCCCGGCACCACCATCAAGTCCGGGGCCATAGTGCGCCGCACCATCGTCTCCGAAAACTGCGTGATCGCCAGGGGCTGCCAGGTGGGCGAGGCCGAAGGCGACATCGCCCTGATCGGCCAGGACACCGTGCTGCCCGAGGGCTATGTGGTAAAGGCGGGCCTGCAGGTAGACACGGAAGCTATTTCTCGAAAGGAGGGCGCCTGATATGAACGATGTCATGGGCATTGTCTACACTTCAAAGGACGACCTCACGCTGCGCGAGCTGACCAGCCAGCGCGCTGTGGCCGCGATTCCCGTGGCCGGCCGCTATCGCATCATCGACTTCACCCTCTCCAGTCTGGTGAATTCCAACATCCACAACGTCGGCATCATCGCCCAGAAAAACTATCATTCCCTGATGGATCACCTGGGCTCCGGCAAGGACTGGGATCTGCATACCCGCAACAACGGCCTGTTCATACTGCCCCCCTTCCTGACCCGCGAAAACGGCGGCGAATACAGTGGCGTGTTGGACGCGCTGAAGGCCAACTTCGACTATCTGCGCCGCTCCCGCCAGGAGTTCGTGATACTGACCAACAGCGATTACATCATGAACACCAGCTTCGAGCCGATGATCCAGCAGCACATCAAGTCCGGCGCGGACATCACGCTGATGTACAAGAAGGCCACCCCCGAGATCACCGAGTTCACCTCGTCCTCCAAGAACAACCACTGCTATCTGGGCATCGGCGAGGACAGCATAGTCAACGACATCGAGATCAACCCCAACGCGGCCAGCTATGACAACCTGTATCTGAATGTGATGATGGTCAAGCGCACGATGCTGATGTACATGGTGGATCAGGTCATCTCCCACGGCAGCCACGATTTCTACGGCGATCTGCTGCGGCCCTACATCAAGTCCGGCGCGCTGAAGATCATGGCCTTTGAGGAGAAGGGCTATTATCGCCGCATCGAGACGATCCGGGGCTACTTCAACTTCAACATGGATCTGCTCAAGCCCGGGGTGCGAAGCGAGCTGTTCGGCACGAACCCCGTCTACACCAAGACCCGGGATTCCGTGCCCACCATCTATCGCGCCAACACGAAGATCCGCAATTCACTGATCGCCGACGGCTGCGTGATCGACGGCGAGGTGGAAAACTGCGTGCTGTTCCGCGGCGTCACCGTGATGAAGGGCGCGAAGCTCAAGAACTGCGTCATCATGCAGGACGGCTACATCGAGGAGGGCGTCGAGCTTGAAAACGTCATCTTCGACAAGGCGGTCACCATCCGCAGCCACAGCCGCCTGGTGGGACCAAGCCAGTATCCGATCGTCATCGGCAAAAACATCACACTGTAAAAAGCCATCGCTTTGATTTTTGCTCAGAATGGCGCGCACGCGGTAAATTACGACGCCGCCATTCTGAGCAGGGCAAAGAACCCTATCCCGGTATATCCCGTTTCAAACCCGGAAAGAATCATTCCTATAGGAGGAAAATGAGCCATGAAAATTCTCTTCGCAACATCTGAATGCATGCCGTTTGTAAAAACCGGCGGCATCGCAGACGTGATGGGCGCGCTGCCCAGGGAAATCCTGAAGGCCGGCGAAGACGTCCGCGTGATCCTTCCGCTGTACAAGGCCATCGGCGCCGAGTGGCGCGAGAAGATGCAGCATATGCTGTATTTCTATGTCAACCTCGGCTGGCGCAGGCAGTATGTGGGCATTGAAACGTTGGTATACGGCGGGGTCACCTTCTATTTTGTGGACAACGAGCAGTATTTTGGGCGGGACTACATCTATGGCATGGGCGGCGACGAGGGCGAACGCTTCGCCTATTTCTGCCGCGCGGTCATGGAAGCGCTGCCGAAGATCGACTTCATCCCCGACATACTGCATTGCAACGACTGGCAGACCGGCCTGATCCCGGTGCTGCACAAGCTGCAATACAAGCATCTGGAGCTGTTCCAGAACATCCGCACCGTCTACACCATCCACAATCTGCAATACCAGGGCCTGTTCCCCATCGACACCATCGAGGATCTGCTGTACCTGGGCAACCTGGCCTACACAAGCGACGCCCTGGAATTCTACGGCATGTGCTCCTGCATGAAGGGCGGCATCGTTTTCTCCGACGAGATCACCACCGTCAGCCCCACCTATTCCCAGGAGATACAGACCGCCTACTACGGCGAACGGCTGGATGGCCTGCTCAGAAGCCGGGTGGATCACCTCTCGGGCATACTCAACGGCATCGACACCGAGGAATTCGACCCCGAAAAGGACCCTCTGCTGGTTCAGAACTACACTGCGGACACCTATGACAAAAAGGTGGAGAACAAGCTGGCGCTTCAGCGCGAGCTGGGCCTGACCGTGGACGCGAACATTCCCATGATCGCCATGATCACCCGGCTCTCCGGCCAGAAGGGCCTGGATCTGGTGGAGTGCGTGCTGCCGGAAATCATGAACACCGGCGCGCAGCTGGTGATCCTTGGCATGGGCGAAAGCCGCTACGTCGATCTGTTCAGCTGGGCCCAGTGGAAATATCCGCTCCAGGTTTCGGCCAACTTCCAGATGAACAACACCCTTGCCCACAAGATCTACGCCTCGGCGGACCTGTTCCTGATGCCCTCGCTGTTCGAGCCCTGCGGCCTGTCCCAGCTGATCTCGCTGCGCTACGGCACGCTCCCCATCACCCGCGAAACCGGCGGCCTGAGGGACACCGTGCTGGCCTACAACGAATACACCGGCGACGGCAACGGCTTCACCTTCCTCTATTACAACGCCCACGACATGTTGCACGTCATCGAAAACGCCGTGCGGATGTTCCACGAGCAGCGCGAGCTGTTCAACAGTCTGGCCATTCGCGCCATGAAGGGGCAGTACGGCTGGGATCAGTCGGCGAAGCAGTACATCGAGCTGTATACAAAACTGAATCCTGAGGCAGCCAAGAAGCCCGCGACCCGCAAGCGCACGGCCAAGCCCAAGGCTGAAGCCACAGAAGCCAAGGCCCCGGCGAAGAAGCCCGCGACCCGCAGGAAGACCGCCGCCGCCGAGGATGCTCCGAAGAAGCCCCGCGCGACTCGGAAAAACAAGGAAGAAGCCGCCGAATAACCAGGGCGTTCGCGGCATGTGAACCCGGAATAACCGATGTCAATCGGCATCGGTTATTCCATTATTATCAATCGACAGGAGCATGAGCATGGATAATCGCGACGAGATCATACAAATCCAGACAGACCTGATCGGCCAGTTGATCATCAACAGGAACCTGAAGAGTGTGGCAAGCGACTTGTGGGGCCCGACCACCCCCACGCTGCCCAAAAAGCCGGACGAAGCGCCGAAAAAGGCGAAGGCGAACGACAAGACGCCCTCCCCCGCCGCACAGGCCGCGCCCGCCGGCAATGAACCGGCTGCGGAGGAGGAGACCCCTCCGGAGAACATCGAGGACCTGAAGAAGGAACTCAACGAGCTGATCGGCCTGGAAGGCGTCAAGCAGGAGGTCAACAACCTGATCAACACCGTCACCATCTACAAGCTGCGCCGGGAATACGACCTCAAAACGGTGGACATGTCGCTGCACATGGTCTTCACGGGCAATCCCGGCACCGGCAAGACCATGATCGCCCGGTTGATGTCCCGCATCTACAAGAGCCTGGGCATGCTGAGCAAGGGACACCTGGTCGAGGTGGACCGCTCCGGCCTGGTGGCGGGCTACGTGGGCCAGACCGCCACAAAGACCAGCGGCGTCATCGAGAAGGCGCTGGGCGGCGTGCTGTTCATCGACGAAGCTTACGCGCTGAACAGCAAATCTGAAAACGACTTTGGTCAGGAGGCCATCGACACGCTGCTCAAGGCCATGGAGGATCACCGGGAGGATCTTGTGGTCATCGTGGCGGGCTACGACATGCTGATGGAGCAGTTCATCCATTCCAACCCCGGCCTGGAATCCCGCTTCAACCGCTATCTGCACTTCGACGATTACACCCCGGAAGAGATGATGGGCATACTGGATCTGCAGCTCAAGAAGGGCCAGTATGTGCTGACCGACCAGGCCCGCGTCGATGTCGCCGATTACATTCAGGCCGCCAACACCAGCTCCATAGCCTTCGGCAACGGCCGGGGCGTGCGCAACATATTTGAAAGGCTGCTGGTGGCGCAGGCCAACCGCCTGGCCCAGTGCAAGGACGTCACCAGGGACGATCTCATGGCCATCACCGAGGCCGACGTCGCCGCCGCCCGCGCTGCGGACGAGAAGATACAGGCCGCCGAAAAGGCCAGGCAGGCGCTGATCCAATCCACCGAGGAAACCCTGGCCGAGTTGCAGAGGCTCGCGAAGAACGTGCCTGTGAAGCTGGAGACGGATGCAGCGCAGGAAGAAGCCGAAGATTAGATTTTTGTGTTTAGGCAAATACCGCACAACGCTCCGGGAGGTGTCAGCTGTGATAAGGAAATTGCTCGCTATGCTCGCGCTGGCTTTGCCGTTATCGCTGTGCTTCGGCGCGCTGGCAGGCACGGTGGTCGTCACCGGCGACGCCAACGCCCGCAGCAATCCCAGCCTGAACGGCTACAAGCTGGGTGTGGTGACACAGGGGTCCTGGCTGACTTACAGAAACGTCTATTCCGTGGACGATCGCGGCGTAATGTGGTACGGCATTACCTTCGACGGCGAGGACGCCTGGATCTCCTCCCGATACAGCTATGTGATTTACGACGACGAAGAGGACGACGTAAACGACGATACCCCCGTCGTATTTGTCCGCGGGGATTCCCACGTTCGGGACAAGCCCAGCCTGAACGGCGAATCCCTCACCGTCGCCCGCGCCGGCGCCGTGCTTCATGCGGGGGGCGAATCCCGATGGGATGACCGGGGCGTTGAATGGTATTATGTCTACTGCAACGGCTTCTGGGGCTGGATATCCTCTCGGTACACATCCGCAGTGGGATGAGCACAAAGCAACCGCCATGAACTTCAGTGTTCACCTGGCGGTTGCGTTTTTTTGCGCTTATGCTCTATTGAAGCGTCATGCGCATCGTCCGGCCATCAGAGCATCATGGCGTCCGTATGTTCAGGATCAGGCCTTACCAATCGATATATTCGGCATCCACATAGCCGTATACCCCGTCCTCATAGGCGACCGCGTAGCCCTCTTTCCGGTAATCCACGTTCACATAGATTCTCTCGCCGTCGCCGTACCTGTATTTGTACATAAACGAACCGCCCGGAGACCTCTGGAAGACCAGATCGCCGTTCCCGTCGGTGTCAACAGTTCTGTAGTCAAAGTTGTTGAAGTCCTTCGCGCTGCGGCTCAGGCCGACGGCCCCGTATTCGTCGTCATCGTCGTCATATTCGTCATCGTCGTCGTAATCGTCGTCATCCCAGTCGATATATTTCGCGTCCACATACCCATACACGCCGTTTTCATAGGCGAGGGCATAGCCGTCCTCCCTGTAATCCACATTTACATAGATCCGTTCTCCGTCACGGTAGGTATATTGGCGCATGAACGACCCCCTGGGAGAGGACTGGAACACCAGATCGCCCCTTCCGCCGGTGTCAACGGTTCTGTAATCGAAGTTGTTAAAGTCCCTGGCGCCGCTGCCGCCGCCGCCATCCTTCCAGCTTATGTAGCTCGCGTCCACATAGCCGTAATCGCCGTCCTCGTAGGCGATGGCATAGCCATCCTTGCGCCAGTAGAGGTTTACATAGATGCGCTCGCCGTCCTGGAAGGAATGGCCGGACATGAACGCGCCGCCGGGGGATTTCTGGAATACGAGAGAGCCCCTGCCCCCGGTGTTTACTGTCCTGTAGCCGAAATCATCCAGGTCGTACCTGTCAGAGCTGCCGCAGGTTTCGATATAGCCGCCGGTGGAGGCGTTGTCTTTCACCGCGCCGTTGACTTCCGCTCCGGCCAGGGCCGCGCCTCCAAACAGCGCAAGCGAAAAAGCCAATGCCAGCATGGCGACAATCGCCTGTTTCCTTCCCGTCATTTCATTCAACCTCCCTCTCTTGGCAAACTGTACCTGTATTTTACCATGCCGTTTTGACGACGTCCAAACGATCTTATTATGCCATTGTAACTTTATTTCTACATTTATCCCATTTGGATTGACAATACGCCCGTGTGTGCTTTAAGATATAGTTTAGCTAAAATTGTCCTGTTTTTTGATACTTGCATGGATATGGAGGGTCATAATTATGTTTAAGCAGGGACGCAAGCGCGAGGCAAAGGGCCTTGCGGTTCTCTATTTCATCATCGGCCTGATCATATTGCTGATTATATTGGCTGTGATCTACTTCGCGCTGGACAAGCTGGATTATTCCGATAAGATCGATCCCGAGGTTACGATGCGCCCCTACGTGGAAGAGGCCCAGCCGGAGCCCGAGCCGGAACCGCTTGAATCCGAAATCGAAGCACCGGAAGCGCCTGCCGACGACGCGGCGCCCGAGGACGAGGTCGATCTGACCGAGCCCACCGAGGAGCCGACCCCGGAACCCACCCCCGAGCCCACCGAGGAGCCGACCCCGGAGCCCACCCCGGAGCCCACGCCGGAGCCCACGCCGCTGCCCGCAGACAGCGTGGCGAAGCCCATGAAAAAGATTCCCAATCTGCCTACGGAGGCCTCTGAAAACGGCAAAATCGGCCTGACGACCTGCTATGTCTCCCCGGCAGACGACAACAAACTGATGTATCTGGCCGGATACGGCTATGTGAACGAGGAGACCTTCGACGGCGCCGCCGCGAAGAGCTGGCTCGTCATCACCGAGGTGTCCTCCGGCCAGAAGGTCGGCTATCCGTTGACCAATACGGCGGGCGTCTCCGGGCTGCCCCACACCGACGCAGTCTGCCAGAACGCCACGGCCTGCGACTTCGAGATCACCCTCGATGTCAGCCCGTACAAGGAGGGCATCTACTCCATGGCGCTGGTCGTCGGCACCAAGGACGAGAAGAATAAGAACGTCTTCAAGTATTATCCCTTCGGCAGCGACATCAATTTCACCGTGCTGGACGGCAAGGTGGTCACCCCCGCCCCCACTGCGGACTTTGAATAGAACTTCGAATCTGCCGCGCCGCGCATTCCTGCGAATGCGCGGCGTTTTCCTGTTTTTTGCCATTTTTCACCCGATTGTGCTTTTAACACGGCCTCAAAGCCTGTAAAATGGTGTTTGACCTGAATTAAGGAAACACCGCACAATGCTCATGGCGCATAAATACTCTTCTCAAATAAAAATGTAACATCTGTGGGCGCCTTTTTCGCCCTGGCTTTGCGTCACT
>CACYZW010000106.1 GCA_902778995.1 uncultured Eubacteriales bacterium | reverse complement strand
GCCAGCGCTTCCTCCACTTCATATCCGTAGGGTTCGCCCTTGGAATTGATCATGGCCGCAAGCTCTCGATACACCGCTTCGACCTCGTCGCCAAACGAGAATGCCACGGCACTGTTGATGAGCTGGCCGCCCCGAAGCTCGCGCATTACCACGCGAGAGGCAGCTTCATTGGGCTTTGCTTCCCTGAACTTGACCTTCACGTTGTAGCCAGCAGCCTCAAAGGGACGGATGTAGGTTTCCATCAGGTCGTTCAGGTCGGAGGAAACGATGGGCAATATGGCGTTTACGCCCTTCATGTCCCCTTCCGTGAAGGCCTTGATCGCTTCATTAAATATATTCATGCCCTCGAAATGAATCGCGTCCGCCCCTGCCCCGTGGCTCTCCTTGTATTCGGGCAATTCGGCCTTGATGACGTCAGGATCCAATATGAACGCGCCCATGGCCTCGCTGTCCGGATCGACAATCCGGGTGGATTTGCCGGAAGCCGGAAGGCCGAGAACCAGTTCAAACTGATACTCCGACTTCAGCGGCCCGTCATAGACGTATACCGGAAAGCCGTGTTCATCCAGGTGATCCGTGCGGGCAGAGCCCTGGCTCAGAAACTGCTCGGTAATCTCCTTCCTCAGAGCGTCTCGCTCTGGCGTATCAATGTCGGCTGTGTTGCCATACAGCGCCTTGTAATAGGCGGACAGCGCGTCCAGCTGCGCTACCACGTGGTTGGCCTTCAGCTCCTCCATGGTGAGATAGTCGCCCTCGATGAAACGCTCGTACAGCGCCCGGGCTTCCTCGCCCTCGATCATCAAATGATCGGCGGAAACGTCCCAGGTGACCGGAACCACGCCCTCCGGCAGCAGCGACGCCGGATCAACCGCCTGCTCGGCGCCCTCGGTGGCCGTTGTCTCGGCCAGGCAGAACCCGGTCAGCATCAGTGCCAACACCAGCAGCAACATCAATTTCGTCTTCATGAACAGTCCTCCTTGTTTTCTTGTTTATACCTACACATCGATTTTGACGATGTCTACGCCCTTCATTGCGCCCGACGCATGCGCCTGCGCAGGATACAGAGCAGAATCATGGCGATCGTCGCGACGGACAGATACAGCGGCAGGTTGCTGTTGTCGCCAGTAGACACCTTGTCGCGCACGGTCAGCGTGACCTCGTCAGTGATGACCTGGTTTCCGTTGGCATCTGTGATGATGCAGCGGAATTTGCAGCCGTCCCACTTCTTTTCAATGTTCTTGCGGCTCAGCGTCGGCCCTGTGAAGCCAGGCAGATCCACCCATTTCTGGTGTTTTTCGTCCCACACCTGCCACTGGTAGGTGTAGGGCTTCGCGCCGCCCCCGACCTCAACTTCAATGACGACGTCCTCGCCCTCCTGGACCGTCTGGTCCTCGGGCTGCTTGGTGATGCTCAACTCTCCGCCACCCAGGTCGACGACAAACTCGTTGTTCAGCGTGTTGCTCTCTTCCTGGCCCACCGCGGTTATGACCACGCGCGCCTGATGGTGGGCTTCGGCGTCCGGCACAAGCGCGCTGACCGGCATCGTGATGGTTTGGGTCCGGCGATTAGCCAACTCATTGGCGTAGTAAGGCAGGTTGACGTAATACGGCTCATCGTCCTGGTCCAGATAGACCGCACAGTTCAGCTTGAAGCCGTCGGCGGTGGCAGCATAGTTGGAAATGAAGATATCCAGCATGTCGTTGCCCTCGCTGTCGCCATATACGCGGTGGCTGACATCGATATCCTGGGTATCCACCCTGATGGCAATGTCCTTAGTGGTTTCCACATTGTTTGCGATGATGCCCGTGCGCACCGCATTGGCAGCCAATCCGTTGGGGCTGAGCTGTGCGGTCTGCAGCACCATCCGGCCCGAGGCCTCATCCAACGACCAGGTCAACTCTTCAGGCGCTTCGTTCGGCACAATGCCGTTGGCCTTCGCGCCGGCGGCGTTGGCCATGGCCCTGACCCAGTTGGAATAGGTGGATATCTTCGATACCCTAAGGTACAGCGTCGTCTCGTGATTCCAGTGACTCGGTATCTTGATCGTGCCGACAAAGCTGGCCAGCGCGCCGGGCATCATCATATCTGTCTTAATGAACTGAGTATCGGATTCCACCGTCTTCACGGAATCCACACGGACACTCGCTGCAATGGTAAGCTGGTATTGCTTTTTCTCCTGTTCAAGCACCCAGTCGCGCTGCCTTGAGGTGAAGTCGTAATCGCTCTCACGGTAAATCACCAGAGCATTGTCAGGCAGCTTCTCCGATTCCTTGCTTCCCTGCATGGTCAGCGTGCTCAGCTCGGGATGGATACAATCGGTGTGGATCGTCTCTTCCACCCTTGCCTTGCCGTTTTCCATTGTGTACAGCTCCAGGTCAAACTTGGCAACGCCCATGTTGCCCGCGTTCATGATGCCGATGGTGACGTCCTCAAAGTCACCCACGCACACCGTGGTATCCTCAAAGAACAGCTCCTTCAGCTCCAGAATCGGCTTCATCTGTACCGGGAAACTGTACACAGTCACCGGCGGCACCTTGGGCATGAAGCTCTCGGGCGCATTGTGGTTCTTGATAAACTGCGGTATGGTGCTGATGTCCGCAACCGTACTAAGATAAGCCGTACCCGTGCCGGTCAGGAGAACGCTCTGGGACAACTGGTTCAGGGTTATCGAGTATGTCTTCTTCTTCTTTTTATCTTTGTACGTGCGGGAATAGTTATATTTCGGCAGCTTGAATTCGGCGTACACGGCCGGATCGGTCATGGTGTTGGTGGCCATGTCGTAGGCCGAGATCATGATCCGATACGCATCGGGATCATTCTCGCTGTCCTTCGGGGCGGTGTTGAGCCAGTAGAGGTAGGGCACGTCCCCGATGTACGTCAGGTTGAACCGGCCTCCGGCAGGTATGGTGAGGTCATAGGTATACTTTGTGACATCAAAGGTCAGCGTCCTGCCCTCGCGCTGGAACGGCTCGAGGTAGAGTCCGTACAGGCGGCTGCGTTCATCACCGTCGTCGCTGGTTTCCTTGGCGGAATAGAATACCATGCGCCTGTAATTCGTTCCGTCACCGTTCACAGCGGTCTGGGCCAGCTCGAAGTGCTCGATGTCTCCCCGCTCCAGCACGACGGTTTCACGACCTCCATAATAAACGCCGTTCATCTCAAAGTCGAACAGCTCGATGGCCCGGTCGCCCTCGCCGCCATCCCTCGGCTGGCTCAGCGCGATGAAGCCTGGGCTGTAGCGCTGGTCCACGTGGTCGTCGTGGATTTTGGGCTCAGTATTGCTGCATCGCATGGCGCCGTGCACCTCGGTGCGCACGTAGTCCTTGCCCATGCCGCTTTCGACGTATTCATCGCTGAAGCACTTGACGCCCTCGGAGCCTGGAATCAGCTCGAAGGAGGTGATGCCATAGGGCACCTCATCCTCGGAATAGGTGACGCGGCCAAAGGTGCCAAAGATCTCTACGCCCAGGCAGGCGGATACGCCCTTTTCCTTGAAGGCCCTGGCCCAGGTGATCTCCGGACTGTCGATGGAGTCGTAGTAATACAGGGTTTTGTTGTCCCCATAGATATACCCCACAGGCTGCGCCTTCTCCAGCAGGTGATCCGTGAGCTTGTTGTCCGGCTCCGGCTCATAATGCGTAGCCTCGTGGTAGCCGGTGCGGTAATAGCCCTTGGTCAGCGTGGAGGTCAGGTTGCCCTTGCCATTTGACTGGAGCACGTTCATGTAGAAGATCTGGTTGCATTGCTTCCTGGGACCGATGCCTGCATTGGGCTTTGGCTTGCCGTCACCGTCAAATTCCGCGGCGCAGGCCACCAGCAGGAACACATACCCGTCGGCCACGCGCACGTCAAAGGCGTAGTCCTCGCGTCCGTTGAGGCTGGAGTCCCAGGCGTCGATGGCGGTCTGGGTCGTGCCCGTCTTGGAATTGTCGGCGGTGTTGACCCAGCTCAGACGCATATGCTGCTTCTTGTCCTTGCCAGTGACATTGGCCAGGTAGAACAGGTAGGTCTGTCCATCGATCACGCCCACGCGAATCCTCGCCCTCTGGTCGGAGCCGCTGAGCCTCACCTCCTTCGCCGTCGGCACGAGGCCCGTATAGCTCGATGGCTCATGGCTCGCGGCCTTCTGCTCCGTGGGTTCGGCATTGGCGATGGCGTACTGTTGCAACGGCGGCGCGGCATTGCTGAGCGGGATCGGATCAAACAGCTTGTCACCCTTATCGACAATATCCACGGACGTTGTTAACCAGAACATTGTTAATCCGAACGTCAGCTTCAGGAAATAGTCGCCCGAGAATGTGCTCTTCTGCTGGCTCATCAGGGCCAAATGGATGCGGAAGCTGATTCCCCCCGAGAAGCGCACCCATACATCCACAAAATCCTTGATGCCCGCGCCCGCCTGGGCGATGACGGATAATCCCAATGTGATGGTAATATCTTTGACCGGTGTCAACTTCCAGTTGTGGAATGCGCCGTTGACCCAGCTGAAGCCCACCTCAAAGTTCATATTGCAGCCCACGTTGATGGCGAGCGTTATTGCGATGTAAAAGGGTACGCCGCAGAGCAGCCCTCGCATCTGCCAGCTGTAGCTGTACTTCACAAGCAGGCCAATGCCGGCGTTGAATGTGATGATCCTGGTTTTGACATCCTCGATCGAGTTGTCCGTCGCCCATCGTCCGCTGGCGATGACAAACCAGCCGAGACTGAGTTTGCTCTCCTGCAGGATGGTTCTTTTTTCCATGTGGTAAAAATCCATGGCCAGGCCAAACTGGGCCTTGTAGTTGGCGAGCCAGCCCTTCTGTTTAACCGCATTCTGCATTTCGCTGAGCGCTTCCATCTCATCGTTCTTCCAGCTGAGGCAGCTCTTGCTCGTCAGTTTTTTCAGCATTGGACTTCCGATGCAGAAGTTGACATTGCCCCCGATATCAATGCTGAAATCCGGAGCGAACGCCTTTAAGGGAAGACTCAACTTGAACGTTACAGGGGGCTTGAAGGGGAGAGTGGCCTTGAAGCTCAACCCCTCCTTCAGTATGTTCACAAGCGCCAGGGTTCCGGCGTCCAAGGGTTTGTCCACGACGCTCTTTTTACTGATCAGGTGGGAATTATAGCGCAAACTCGGGTCGTTGTCCTTACTGTCAAAGGTGAAGTAGGGGTACTGATCCTTGCTGAGCCAGGGCGTTATGTTCTGCTTCCATGGGCCGGTGAACACATAGGTGTTGCCGTCGCGGGAGGTGGGCTCCATAAAGTGCTTCTTGTAATTCTTGGATAAGTCCGTGATTTTCCCGTCCTTTTTATAGTAGACGAATCCCAGAGGAGGCGTCAGTCCTTCTCCGCCGGGGTTACGGGTCACCACCTTGATGTCAAAATCGAGGTCGATCAGGTAGGAATAGAGCATTTCAAAGCTCTGCGTCCAGATGTCGTAGCCATGGAAGGAGGCGGAATAGATATAGGGTTTATCATCCAGGGGCACCAGCATGCCCGTGTAGGACCCGCCCATCTTGATCCTGCATTCCTCGACGCCAAAGTTGCGGTAGCCCAGCGGCTCCGCGTTCACATCCACCTTCAGGTGGATCTTCTTGTAGTCGTCGGCGACGAACAGATTGCTCAGCAGGATGACCCTGCCTTCCTCGTCGGTGGTTTTTGTGATAGGCTCCGCTATCGGGTCGCGCACATCCAGAACCGTGACTTCGACGCCCTGGACAGGCTGCGGATCCTTGCTGCTGCCCGTATAGATATTGATGCAAATCTCGTTTTCAGACAGCACGAACAGTTCGGATTTGGCGTCGTTGGCGGCCAGCAGGCTGGCTTCGGAGGACAGCTTGCCCATGCGGGTATTCGACGCGGAAACCGCTACCACCCGAGAAGTGTTTTCCACCGGGACTTCATCATAGCTGTACAGCTCTTCGAACCAACTGGGGTTCTCTTCGCCGGCGCCCGTGGTCATCACAAGCAGCGTGATCGACCAGTCGTTGATCATCGCCATCCACCCGTCCGCCTTCCCGGCAATCTCCTTTCGCATGTTGTCCAGCTCCGCCGTCGCGGTCTCGATCTTTGCGGACAGTCTGACGCGCTCGGAGGAAAACATTTTGCCGGATTCCTCCTCCAGCAGACGGCCCATCTCTGCGATAAGGTTTGCCCGCTCCTCCAGGAAATCCTTGGCGAAGCGTATCTCCTCCCGAACCGCCTCCGCTTCTCCATACATCGCCTGCAGGGATTTGAACGTTTCCCCGTGTTTCGAATCGCCGTCGCTGAGCCGGGCGTAAGCTTCGGGATCCTTCTTCTTCAGCTTCTCCAACGCCACCGACGCCCGCGAAAGTATATCCTCCACGTTGAACAACTCGGTTTTCAACACGTCGTCCAGCCATTCCGAAATCTGCATGGCGTTCCACGCGGCGGAGGGCTGCATGCCCTTGTGGTAGGCGGCGTTGGACTGGATCGTCGTGCCGTCGCTCTTCAGGCCCGTCAACGTATAGGCGGCGGCCAGTTCTTCAGAAGTCAACACTTTCCCGATGGTGGCCAGCGCGTTAATCGGCAGCGCCTGGGAAAGCAACACGATCAGCACGATCACCGAAAGCCATTTTTTCATCCTGATATCCCTCCAGCAAGTACGTGAAGGCAGCAGTTATACTCTGTATCGGTCCTGTCGGTCAGTAGAGCAGTTCGGGGTGCGTCTCGATCTCGTAATCCGCCTTCCAGTTTTCGCAAAGCTCCACCAGGCGCTCGTTCTGGTAGTATTGCAGTGTAGTCGCGTTCAACTGTTCCCGCTCCTCCTCCGTCAGCACATGTTCCCCCGCCGGCGCAACGGCGGCGTAAAAGAGAATGTGGATGCCGGTCTCGGAGTACACAGGCTCGCTGATATCCCCAGGCTGCTCGAGCTTCATGGCCGCTTCCTTAAAGGCGTCGGGCCAGGTTTGAGAATCCGGATGGAAGAGATACCCGTTCCCGGAGAGATTTTTATCGGTCTTGTCAGTGCTGTAGGTTTCGATCAGGGTTTTGAAATCAATGCCCGCCGCGAAGCGTTCCTTGATTTCGTCAAAGGTATCCTTCAACAGGGGTTCGGCTTTTTCCCGCAGCTTTGCGAGCCATGCCGCCTGGCAGGTAATGGCGGCCTCGTTCAGCCTGTCGTATTCGGCGCGAAGGTCCTTCAGCTCGTTCAGGTCCTCCACCTGCGTGGCCGCCACGGCCAGTTTCTGGAACGCGCTGCCCACCGCCGTCATGGCGCCGGTCATCTTCTTTTCCAGCGCCTTCGCAGCCCGGGTCGCTTCCTTTGGATAATCCAGTGTGATCTGCCGGATGTAGCGGTATCCCTCCGGGATGTAGAAGGATTCGCTGTTTGTGGCAACGATCTCCTGCTCAAACAGCCCCACGTCGTCCTTATAGCGCTCCCGCTCCGGCGCGACGAACCGTTCCTCGTAGTAAGCGTCCACCTGTTCCCGGGTGATGGTGACATCCGGGCAGAAGAGCTCGACGGCGCGATGGTTGCGCTCCATAACTATATACTCGTCGTAGATGGCTTCGACGGTATAGCCCTCCGTCTCCATGATGGCGGTGACGTCCTCCTCGGAAACATCCTCTTTGCTCTGCTGCATTCTCTGATAGAGGATCTGCCAGAACTCCTCGTACTTGCTCTGTGCGGCGCCCTTGAGCAGCTCCTCCTCCTCCCTGGTGAAATCGTTTTTTCCCGTCTCGGCCAGCTTGTTCTCGATCAGGCCCATGTTGACGAACTTATCGACAACGGCGTCGATACCGGCCTGCCGATCCTCATCGGTAACAGGCGCGTCAGCCAGAAGACTGGCAACATCCAACGAGGAATCCAGAGATGACTGCACCAAGCTGAGCGGATAGCTGATCTCCCCCACCCGAACCACCACAGGATCGTCCGTCTGTGCCTCGCCCCACGCCGGAACAGCCAGCGTCAACATCAGGCAAAGGCACAGCAACAGGAGCCGCGAGCTTTTGTTTATCACGCACATCAACCTTTCTTGTCAAAGACAATCCATTTTCAACTTAATTTTTCCATATTCTATCATATATTGCCATATAGTGCAAGCCTAAACATATTATTGTCATAGTTATTTGCAAAATGTCATTTCGTCGTATAAAAACGAGCGTCCCCCACGACTTGAGGACGCCCGTTGTGTAACTTCTTTTAAGGAAACACCGCACAGTATACAAAGCGCGAGAAATATGGTAAAATAGAGTCATGGATAAGCAGATGACGATATCGCTAATCAGCGACGAACTACG
>CACYZW010000105.1 GCA_902778995.1 uncultured Eubacteriales bacterium | reverse complement strand
GGAGTTGTCCACCTCGCGCTTGGCCTTCTCCACCATCTCCTCGATGCGGGCGGGGTGGATGCGGCCGTCCATGATCAGCTTCTCCAGGGCGATGCGGGCGACCTCGCGGCGCACCGGATCGAAGGCGGAGATGATCACGGCCTCCGGCGTGTCGTCGATGATCAGGTCGACGCCGGTGGCGGTTTCGAGGGTGCGGATATTGCGGCCCTCGCGGCCGATGATGCGGCCCTTCATGTCGTCGTTGGGCAGCGCCACCACGGAGACCGTGGTCTCGGCCACGTGGTCGGCGGCGCACTTCTGTATCGCCAGGGAGACGATGTCGCGGGCGCGCTTGTCCGCCTCCTCCTTGGCCTTGGCCTCCACCTCGCGCACCATCACGGCGGCGTCGTGATAGGCGTCCTTCTGCACGCGGTCGATCAATATCTGCTTGGCCTCGTCCGAGGTCATTCCGGCCACGCGCTCCAGCTCGTCCTTCTGGCGGTCGTGCATCTCCTGGGCCTCGTTCTCGAGACGTTCCGCTTCCTTATACTTCTCGTTCAGGGCCTCTTCACGGGCCTCCAGATTGTCCAGTTTTTTGTCAAACGCTTCCTCGCGCTGGTTCACCCTGCGCTCAAGCCGCGAAACCTCGTTGCGGCGGTCACGAACTTCTTTATCAAGCTCCGACTTCAGGCGGATGATTTCTTCCTTGGCCTCTAAGACGGCTTCCTTCTTTTTCTCCTCAGCCTTGTGGGTGGCATCCTCCAGCATATTGGCGACGAATTCCTCCGTCTGCCCGATCTTTTTCTCCATGCCGTTTTTGCGGTACAGATAACCGGCAAACAGGCCAATGGCCAACGCAATCAGCGCAATCAATGCGACGATTGGCCAACTCAAAACTCCCTTCCTCCCCTTTCATATCAATATTCTGTGTGATTTGCTATGTTCATGCATACATATCTGTCGCAGTTTACATAACTGACGTAAGTATTTTACCGCCTGACCCATACCCTGTCAAGCAAAGAAATCATTACCATCACTTTATGAAACGACACCTGTCCGCCCGAACGCAACACCGCCGTCCATTTCCCGAGGCCTGTCGGTGCATCCATCTGAAAATGCGCCGGCGTGAAATCCCGCGTTTTCATTTGCGCCGCCGGTGGCGACGTGGTATAATAAGGCTATGGAAGCGGCGCATGGATCTTTCCCATGTCAATTCGCCATGCCACGACACCGCCGAGCTTCGCAACAGGAGGCCCCATGACCGAATCAAGAAAGCCCTGGAACGGCGCGCGCATGTCGCCGGATCTGGAATTCAAAATTGCCAATCTGCCCGATTCGCCGGGTTGTTACCTGATGAAATCGGGGGGCGAGATCATCTACGTGGGCAAGGCGGTGAACCTGAAAAACCGTGTCAGCCAGTATTTCCACTACAGCGCCCAGCACACCCCGAAGGTTCGGGCGATGGTGGAGAAGATCGACGACTTCGACATCATACTGGTGGACGGCGAGATGGAGGCCTTCGCGCTGGAGTGCAACCTGATCAAGCTGCACATGCCCCACTACAACATCCTGCTGAAGGACGACAAGGCCTATCCCTATATCCGCGTGAACCTGGCCGAGGATTTCCCGCTGGTGGACCTGGCCCGCAGGCAGGAGAAGGACGGCGCGAAGTACTTCGGCCCCTACCAGGGCTCCACCGTGGTGCGGGAGGTGCTGGACGCGGCGCGGATGGTGTTCCCCATCCGGGTGTGCGCCCATGCCATCAACCCCGACAAGCCCCGCCGCCCCTGCGTCCACCATCAGGTAGGCCAGTGCCCCGCCCCCTGCGCGGGATTGGTGTCGAAGGAAGACTACCGAAAGACCATCGACGGCGTCATCGATTTCCTGAACGGCAGATACGCCCCGGTGCTGGCCGAGCTGAAGGACAGGATGACGGAGGCCTCCAGGGAGATGAACTACGAGCGGGCGGCGCTCTTCCGGGATCGCATCCGCGCTGTGGAAGCCGTGATGCAGAAGCAGAAGGCCATCTCCACCGCCCAGGCCGACCAGGACATCATCGCCGTGCTGCCCCACGAGGCCGACGCGCTGGTGCAGCTGATGTTCGTGCGCTCGGGGCGCATGATCGGCTCGGAGCGCTTTACGCTGGAGGGCGCTGGCGACGAGCCGCCGGGCGAGATCCTGACGCAGTTCATGCTGCAGTACTACGGGCCGGAGATCACCCCGCCCCGGGAGATACTGCTCTCCCACACGCCGCCGGAGCACGACGTGATCGAACAGCTTTTGACCGAGCAGCACGGCGCGCGAACCTACATCCTCACCCCCCGGCGGGGCGAAAAGCTGAAGCTGGTGGGCATGGCCGTCAAGAATCTGAAGGACGAGGCCAGGAAGCTGGACCGCAGGAACGCCAACAGCCACGCCCGCACCATCGGCGCGCTGGAGGCGCTGCAGGCAGCCCTGGGGCTCCCCGGGCTGCCCCGGCGCATCGAGGGCTACGACATCTCCAACACCCAGGGGGCGCTGTCCGTGGCCAGCGAGGTGGTGATGGTGGACGGCGTCAGCGCCAACCGGGAATACCGCCGCTACCGCATCAAGACCGTGGAGGGAGCCAACGACTTCGCCTCCATGTACGAGGTCATCACCCGCAGGCTTTCCCACGGGCTGGACGAATTGGAGGCGCGCAGGGCCCAGGGCCTCGACCCGGAGGGCGGCAAGTTCTCCTGGCTGCCCGACCTGATCCTGGTGGACGGCGGACGGGGACAGCTGGCCGCCGCCCGGGAAGCGATGCTGGCCCAGGGGCTGAACATACCGATGATCGGCCTGGCCAAGCGCATCGAGGAAATCGTGCTGCCCGACGAGGAGGAGAGCCTGCTGCTGGACCGCCACTCCCCCGCCCTGCACGTATTGCAGCGGGTGCGGGACGAGAGCCACCGCTTCGCCATCATCCACCACCGCGCCCTTCGGGGCAGGGCGTCCATCGCCTCCCGGCTGGACGGCATCCCCGGCGTGGGTGAAAAGCGCAAAAAGGCCATACTCAGGCATTTTAAAACCGTGGAGGCCTTAAAGGCCGCCACGGCGGAGGAGATTGCCCAGGCGCCCGGCGTGCCGGAAAAGGTGGCCGAGGCGGTTTGGCGTTTTTTGCACGAGGCGGACGCGGCGGCGCATCCGGAACCGTAAATGGCAACGACGGAGGGGTTTCTCTCGACGCGCTCCGGGATTGCAGGACGGCAACGTCCAATTCAAGCAGTGTTACAGCTGTTTGTTTTTACGACCGCAGGGACGCCATACATGGCGTCCCTGCGGTGTCTTCATGTCGCTGAAGCACTTTTGAAATACGATGAAACGGCCCTGTCCGGGATTGTCAAAGCACCTGACAGCCCATATCCTGTATAAATACAATCTGTGAAATCTCCGCCCCGCCGGGCATCCGCTGTCCCCTCTATGCCGCCGTCCTGACCGATACATCCCCGATGTCGAACGAGCCGTATGTCCTCTCCCCGTTCGCCGATATGAAGGGAACGACCCTATAGCTGTAGGACGTCCGCGGCGACAGGCCCTCGTCCACCCATTGCCTGCAAACGGCATCGACCTGAGCCACCTCGTGCCAGGTGAGATCCTTTCCGGCTTTGCGCTTGCGGTAGATGAGATAGCCGCTCACATTGCCGGTATCCTCCCACGTCAGTGTAACGCTCTGTCCGTCGACCTTCGGTTTGCGCAATACCGGAATATCCGTGAAGGTCCGCGCCGCGTGGGCGGTCTCGAAGGGCAACAGGTATTGGTCCACAAGCTTCGCGTATTGCTTTGCCGACCGATCCCAGTCCGCCCACTCCGGCAAGCCGCGCTTGTCCTGAAACTGGTAGTGTTCCACGAGGTAATTCCCCAGCGTCCAGGAAAACTTTACAGAGCCGTGGAGGTTGGTGTGGCGCTCGTTCCAGCACTCCTGGCGCATGTCTATTTCCATCTCGGAAAACTTGTCGTACAGATCCAGGATGGGATAGCCTCGTGCCTCGATGATTTTCTGCGCCGTCTTCATGTAGCTCTGCCTTTTTTTAATCAGCGCCTGAGGCACCTTTACAAACAATACCTTCAATTTGTGGGCGTCGAAGTAATCCAGCAAATCCTCGAGTGCGCGTTGCATATCCTCGGAAAAGGGTTCTTCCGTATCATAGAGCCTGTATTTTTTCGTAATATCCTTTTTGCCCTCGAGAAAATTCGCCGCGTGCAGCGAGGATTTGTAATCCACATCCGAAGCGCCGAGCGTCCACGGGCTCAGGCTGTCCCACCTGCTGTGAAAACGGATGATCGGCAGGTAGAATTCCAGCCTCTCCAGGCCCTTGTAGCTGGAGCGTTCGGTCAGATCATGGGTCAGGCGAAGGGTATTCATCGACAGCGGCATGTAGTCGACGGCGCGATGAATGTTCTTGGCGTCCAAATTCAGATTGTCGTAATATTTGAAGGTATTGATGTTGATGATGAACAGGGCGTTCGGCTGGCGCTTTTCCGCTTCCATCACGTAGTACTTGAGCGCAGCCGGCCTCAGGGAATTGCCGCAAAAGTTTCTGATGGCGATGCCGTGGTCCATCCATCCGAACAGCGGCTGCCAATAATAGTAGACATTGCTCGCCCCGATGTAGACGCCGTCCAGGCGCTCGCGCTTTTCATGCATCATGCCCGTCTGGTTTTCAAAGGTATACTCGTCATCGTAGGCAAACAAGCCCTGCAAAAGATAAATCGAAACTCCCAGCACCAGCAGGAAAACAACGCTTCTGATCAATGCCTTTTTTCCGCTCATCTGTCTTATCACACGTCCCCACATTATTCAGTAATCCACATAACTTCTGGGTATACGATTATATTGTATCGGCTCTGAGTTAGCATTTCAATAGTCAATTTACGGCATAATGATGAGATATTGATGTCAAAAGTATGACAAAAGCCGCGGAAGCAGTGGCCGCACACCCCTTCATACGCGCCGCAGGGCAGCGGAGGGCCACTGTGACGCGCTTGACAGACCGGCACATCTAATATAAAATAAGAGCACATAATCCTATTTTTCAGGAGGAACTGCCCCCATGAGCTACGAAAACCTGGACAGTCTCGTCGATTCCTACCGGGACGAGCTGATCGAAAACATACGCAAATGGATCGCCATTCCCTCGGTCAAGGCGGAACCCTCGGGCGAAAACGCGCCCTTTGGCGAAAACGTGCGCCGGATGCTGGACACCGCCCTTGAGGACGGGCGGCGCTTCGGCTTTGAGACCCGGGACATCGACGGCTACGCTGGGGACATCAGCTATGGCAGCGGCCCGCAAACGCTGGGCATACTGGCCCATCTGGACGTGGTTCCCCTGGGGGACGGCTGGAAGCACGACCCCCTGGGCGGCGAGATCGAGGACGGCAGGCTGTACGGCCGCGGCACCACCGACGACAAGGGGCCGGCGCTGTGCGCGCTGTACGCCATGCGGGCGGTCAAGGAGGCCGGAATCCCCATGAAGCACGGGGTTCGGCTGATCCTGGGCTGCGACGAAGAGACGGGCATGACCGACATGCACCACTACGCCTCGAAGGTCAAGCTGCCCGACTATGGCTTTTCCCCTGACGCGGAATTTCCGGTGATCAACATCGAAAAGGGCGGCGTGAACCTGCGCCTTTCAAAGGTCACCGGCGGCGAGGATGGCGCGAAGCTGCCCGTATACAGCCTGTACGCGGGCGAGCGGCCCAACGTGATTCCCGCCGAGGCGGTGGCCGTGGTGGGGTTGAACGGCATGGCGTTGGACGCATTGAACGAAAAGCTGTCCGCCATTGCCTCGACCCATGAGCATTTCCAATTAAAGGCCGTTCCTGTCGGCGAAGGACGGGCGAAGATCGTCGCCACAGGGGTGAACGGCCACGCCGCCATGCCCTACCGGGCCGTGAACGCGGCGGGCATGCTGCTGGTGGCGCTGAGCGAACTGGACGCGGGCGGCGGCAGCCGGGAGGCCATCGCCATGCTGGCGAAGGCCATCGGCATGGACTATACCGGCAAAAGCCTGGGCATCGCCTGCGAGGACGAGCTTTCCGGGCCGCTGACGTGCAGCCTGGGTATTTTGAGGTATGACGGCAACGAAATCTCCGCCCTGCTGGACATCCGCTATCCCCTCTGCGCCGACGAAGCGCTGATTCTCGGTCAGGCCGCCAGGCGGGTGGGGCCCGCAGGCATGTCCGTATGCTGTGCCAGCAGCCATACCCCGCTGCACGTGCCTGCCGAAAGCCGCATCGTGCAGGGCCTTTTGAAAGTCTACCACGAGGTCACCGGCCTCGACGCCTACACCGTTGCCATCGGCGGCGGCACCTATTCCCGCACGATGCCCAACACCGTGGCCTTCGGCGTATGCTTCCCCGGAGACATGGACGTGTGCCACATCGCCGACGAATACATGGATCTGGACAAGATGATGCTGGGCGTGAAGATCTTCGCCCACGCCATCGCGGAGCTGGCGGGCGCTTGAGGAAGAAGCGTTGAGCGTATGGAGTTCAGCGACGATAGTCCTGCTGTTATCTCAACGCTCAATTCTCAGCTTCAGGTATCCGAAAGGAGACGAAACATGTCAAGAAAGCCCTTCTCCATCGCCATCGACGGGCCTGCCGGCGCGGGCAAATCCTCCGTCGCCAGGGCGGTAGCCGCCGAACTGAACGCCATGTACCTGGACACCGGGGCCATGTACCGCGCCTTCGGCCTGCACATGCTGCGCAAGGGCGCGACAAACGACGCCCGGGCCATCGTCGCCGCCCTCGACGACGTGAATATTACCGTGGAATTCGTGGACGGCGCGCAGCACATCTTTATCGGTGACGAGGATGTCACCGAGGCCATACGCGAGCCCGAGGTCTCCATGGCGGCCAGCGACGTGTCCGCCGTGCCCGAGGTGCGCGAGCGCATGGTCGCGCTGCAGCGCAAAATTGCCGAAGGACACGACGTCATCATGGACGGGCGCGACATCGGCACCAAGGTGCTGCCCAACGCCACGCTGAAGATCTTCATGACCGCCTCGGCCGAGGAGCGGGCGCGCCGGCGCTGCCTGGAGCTTGCCCAGAAGGGCAGGCCCGAGCCCTATGACAAAGTCCTTCAGGAAATGAAGGATCGGGATTATCAGGATACCCACCGCGCAGCGTCGCCCCTGTGCGCTGCCGAAGACGCCGTGACGGTGGATACCTCCGATATGAGCTTCGACGAGACCGTGGCCGAAATCAAACGGCTGGCGTTGAAGGCCATAGGCAAATGCTGATTTGTGGGGATGAGGATAAGGAACTAGGAATTAGGAACTAGGAATTAGGAACTAGAAATAGTGGCTGCCGCGTAATGATACGGGCTTTCAGCTTCTGATAAGGTCATGTCGCGGGAGCACAATTACCGTTATCCTTATTTCTACAGTGCGTGGCTTTTCCTGGTTCCTGATTCCCGGTCCCTCTCCTCCCTGAATCAGTATTTTCGGAAGGAGTATTTCATGAACAAACGCTTTTACCGCTTTATGAGCGCGTTGTTGGGCATATACTACAACATCGTTTTCCCTGCGCGGGTTGAGGGGCAGGAGAACATCCCCGCCGAAGGGGCGTTCATACTGTGCAGCAACCACCTCAGCAACCGGGACCCGTTTTATATCGCCATGAGATGCAAGCCGCGATATCTTCACTTCATGGCAAAGGTCGAGCTGTTCAAATGGAAGCCCATGGCCAAATTCGTGGAGGCGCTGGGCGGCTTTCCGGTGGATCGGGGGCACAATGATCTGAACGCCGTGCGCACCTCTTTGAAAATACTGTCGGAAGGGCACGCGTTGGCGCTGTTCCCCCAGGGCACCCGCAGCAAGGACAACAGCCGAACGCCGATGCTCAGCGGCGTTTCGATGATCGCGCTGCGTTCCGGCGCGCCGGTCATCCCCGCCTTTATCGATGGGCCCTACCGCCCGTTCAGAAAGACCACGCTCAGCTTCGGCAAACCCGTGAGCCTTGAAGGGCTTGGCCGTCGTGTGGACAGCGACACCCTGAAGGCGGCCACCGCGCGCATCGAGGATGCCGTCTGGGGACTAAAACACGATTAAGGAAACACCGCACAATGCACATGGCGCATTGTGCGGTGTTTCCTTGGACTTATGGTGCATGTAGCGGTGGCAACCAGCCATCGCTGTGGGGACTGATAGACGCCGAAAATGCGGCGCGGATATTTCGAGACATGCCATGAGAAGCTCTCGACAAATGATCCGTCTACAGTCCCCAATCCATGAACAGTATCAGAAATGCGTTTATTTAACTGTTACTGTCACATAATAACGCCTTGCCTTGTAGTTCTGCGTCCCGTGAGCGAGAACCCGGATCTTATAGGTGCCCCGCTTGCAGTGCTTCGGGATGGTGACAAAGCCCGCTTTCGTCACCC